>JAAYRK010000005.1 GCA_012518815.1 Candidatus Epulonipiscium sp.
ATGGGGGAATACCTTCCCCAATAATGGAACGTAAATAGCTTTCGGAAATATTTTTAGGGATACCCCAGTTCTTTGGTAAACTCATGCACAACATCAACTCATAGGTGGTTAGAACTCGAGGGTCAGAGTACAATCCAGAATCGAGTAATCTACCTGGGTGTACATTGTTTTGTGAACTAATAGTACGATTGTACATAGTTATTGTATAAGCAGGTTTATCCCACGATTGACGTTTATAAGTATTTCTATATCCCTTGACAGGAGTACCATCCTTTTTAACAGGGAAATATATCTTATTATCGAAAGCAGTCTCGCCAGTTGGTGTATGCTGCATAGATATCACTTGTCTCAAAACATGCTTTGGTGGCTTATGCCAAAAGGATATATCTTCAGCTATTTTTGCTCTCTCTTCATAATTAGGAAAAATTTCTAAATGCTTACTATAATCAATATCATAAATTAACGGGTCTAAAATAGGTAGATCCCCAATTGCATCATATAAAGTAACAATCTTATTTTCCTTCGGAGGCATCTCCCATTTATTAGGAATGTCTTTCCTTGTCAATAAAAAAATTACACGTTCACGTAGTTGAGGGACCCCATAATCAGCAGTATTAATTACAGAAGTATTAATATAATAATAATTGCCTAGTTCTGATTTTATATAGTCAGGAATTAATACTTCGGCATTTTTATACATTATCTTTGTTTTTAACTTCATAGGAACATTTTCAAACATAATATATTTAGGTTGTATTTTTTGAGCTATTTTAACTGCATAGCATATCAGCTCATTTCTTACATCATACTTATCTTTTTTTCCTGCAGTACTCATACCTTGACAAGGTGGTGTAGCCATTAATAAATCAATTCCATATTCTAAAGATTTTTTGATAATAATATCAGAAACCTTTTTATCTGTAATATCCCCAGTGATCATTTCACAGTTTGGATATAAATCCTTATATATTTCAGAACGTTTTTCATCGATTTCATTAGCTAAAACAACATCAAATCCTATCTCATGGAGATAGGTTTCAGAAATACCGATATTAGAAAATAATGATAAAACTTTCATATTATTGCTTTTGCAACAAACAGATGATACAGAATTGGCTTGCTCAATAAACTCAAAATAAAGTGTAACAGCCCTTTTTAACTGAGAACGAACAGAGGAAGACAAGACTTGATATGCTGGCTCTTGTTCTAGTCTAAATTGGTAAACAATATCATTAAACCAAGGTAAAATTTTATTAGCACGTTTCATTCTTGAAACGGTATCGCTTATAGTAGCTTTTGAAAAATCTTTGTTGTTAATTAGCCAACTTTTAAAACCATCTAAATTCAAGTCCATAATATCACCTTTCTTAAAATAAACACCTAATCTATAAGCTCTATTATAGTATACTTTCTATATGGCGTCAAGTATTTGACGCTATATAAAATTATAATTACAATAAAAATTTGAAATTTACTTTTTGAAGGTGTTAAGATATAAAAGGCTAGCCAAGTATATTTAAATTTAATATATTAATTAGCAACCTTATATTTGCATTTTAAAATATTAGTTTATTATATAATGCACATTCCTTTAATGGATTTACATCTCGTTAAGCTTTAGTTCCTTTTGTAATAAAAAACAATGTTTTCTATTTTTAGTACGATTTTCACAAATCATTTCTTCAATCTTCTGTGAATAAGAGATCTCCTTATTAATCAGTTCTATAAAAGCCAATTTCTCACAATCTGATAATATAAAATCCTTAAAACTAATCATAAAACAAAAGTTAGTGCCGTGCCTAAACAATCTACCAGGTAAGGGATAGTGTTTCCTATTACCCAGCATAATCCCATATCTAATATATGGAGTTACATTTTTATGGGTCTGTGCTTTATAACTATATGTAATAGCATCATGGGTTGTAATGCTATTAATCTTAGATTCAATGATAATGCGTGGCTTTATTAATGATTCTTCTTTTCAAAAACAAGCTTAGCTTCTTGGAGCAATTTTTTATACTATTTGTCCATTCATTTTATCTCATTTTTGACTTACCCCAATTAGAATTAAAAACAAAGCTACAATGTTAAGTATACAGCATTTATTGGTTTCTTTAAATAAGAATTATTATAATCTAGTGGTTAATTGTCGGAAAGTCAAGTATAATACACACTAAGAAGAACTTTTTAATTTTGCCTACACTTTTTAATTATTCATTTAAAGTATAGGAACGGTATGTTCAAAAACATAATGGGAGGAGAAGAATAGATTATAGGTAGCTATATTGATTGATTTTATCCCTAAGTTTTGAATTCCTAAACTAATTTTAAACTAGCTGAATTCCTTTATATCAAGGTTTTTCTCACCGATTTAATCATACCAACTTATAAATATCTGGGTATAGAATTGTATCAAAGACGGTAAGAACATAGACCCCTGTTGTGGTTCTGGAGGAATGTTTGTCCAGTCTATGAAGTTTGTAGAACGTCACCATGGGAACAGACTAGAAGTTTCTATAGTGGGACAAGAGAAAAATCCTGATACTAGACGTTTGGCAA
>JAAYRK010000054.1 GCA_012518815.1 Candidatus Epulonipiscium sp.
TATTTTAATGTTTCAAAAGTATTGGTTACATCTAGTTCTCTTCCGTCATAAATATGTTTAAGACAAAGAACATTATCAATTTTTATTACATCATCTACAACAATTTTAGGAAGCCTTCCCATACCTACAGTATCAGCAAGATAATTTCTAATATTTTTCCAACCTTCATCGTCTGCTACTTCTGTTACTAGATAAAATCTATCTTGTTCTTCTAATTGAATTAAATTCATTTCCATACAAATATCAAAATCAAGATATCTTCTAATGAAAGAAGAATCTCTTTCAAGGGCTCTTACTTCAAAAATCTTTCTTAAATCCTTTGATTCCTTTGCAATCTTTTTCCATATTTTGAAGCCTAAATAATAAGGGTTAAGCCTGCCTTGATGAGGTGCAATAACAGAATTATGGATCTTTAAAAAATCAATATGACTTCCATAACTTAATTCTAAGTCATTTAATATATTGTAATGCCAATAACAGGCCCAACCTTCATTTATTATTTTTGTTTCAATTTGAGGAATAAAATATCTTGTTTCTTCCATTACTATATTGATTATATCTTTTTCCCATTCTTCACAGTCTCCATAATCTATTAAAAACTGCAGTAAGCTATCTGATACATCTTTTTGATCTTTGCTATCCTTACTAGTTTCATTCTCTTTTTTATTCTCATACTTCTTCCTTTTTTTAAGACCACATTGATATCTTATAGAATGAACTGCATCTAATACACTTTCAACTTTTTCATAACCAATTCCTGGATTTTTTATATATTCTCTAATCCTTGTTCCATGATTTTTAAACATTTCAATAGCTAAGTCAGCATTAGTATATTCTTTAAATAACCTGTTGTTTTTAAAAAAATCATTATGGCCATAAACATGGGCCATGGTTAAAATTTGTAGAACTAAGGTGTTATCTTTCATTAAGTAGGCAATAGAAGGATTAGAGTTAATAACCATTTCATAAGGTAAGCCTGTAATATTATATTTATAAAGAGTTCTTAATCTTTCATAGGCTTTGCCAAAACTCCAATGAGGATAATGAGAAGGCATTCCTAAATAAGATTCATAGCATAGCATATCCTCATAGCTAATGATTTCAAATTCTTGAGGATAAAAATCTAGACCCTTTTCTTCTGCCAGCTTTTCAATCTTCTCATTCCAATACTTTAACTCATCTATAGAATAAGTCATACCACTCACCCTTCCAGCCTATTTTCTTTTTCTACATTGAGTAACTCAACAAAAGCAGACCATACATCTTCCTTACTTGATATTTTGACCATAGCAAAATTAGGTTCTTTTATTTCATCCATATACTTTTGCATAATAGTACTGGTATAGGTACTGGTCTTAATTTCCCCATATCCAAAGAGATTACAAACTTTGCAAAGCTCTAAGGCACTATCAACAGCCCTTTGATTATCTTCTCCCCAATTATCACCGTCACTACAGTGGAAAGCATATATGTTCCAAGTATTTGGATTATATCTTTCATTAATAATTTCTAAGGCTTTTTTATAACCGCTGCTTATGTAAGTTCCTCCCGATTCAGCTTTATGAAAAAACTCATCTTCATTAACTTCTTTTGCCACTGTAGTATGAGCAATAAAAACCACTTCTACATTAAGATATTTTATTTTCAAAAATTGATATAAAAGAAAATAAAAACTCCTTGCTAAATATTTCTTTGTTTGCCCCATAGAACCGGAGGTATCCATAATACATATTACAACCCCGTTTGAATCTCTTTTTTTCTTAGGTCTTAAGCGATAATACCTTAAATCATCCTCATGAAAAGGAAACCTTTCTTCCTCATTTAGTGTTTGATTTCTAATAGCTTGTTTTTTTCGTTTAATTCTTTCTTTCACCGTATGCTTTTTTGAAAGCCTAGGAGGTGCTCCTTTAACTTGAATTCCCCACCTCTTACCTCTACTTTCTGATTCAACTTCCGTAAATTCTTTCCTGTATAAATAAGGAAGATTAATATCTTCAAATAAGTACTGGATTGCTTCTTCTATGGTTATTTCAGTTTCGTAAATATCTTCTCCTTCATCATTACCAGCTCTTGTTTCTTCCTTACCATGCTTATATTTGCTATTTAAATATTTGTCTCCTTTCTTTTCTTTTCCATCCCCTTGAAAGATTTCTTTTTGATTAAAGCCATATTTAAAATAATATTCTTTTAAACCTCTTATAGGAATTTTTATCTTTTTATTTTTTGATTGGCCAATAATACTTTCTTCTGAAATAATTCTGCCTATGTTTTCTTTTATACTTTTTTCTACTAATTTTTTATGCCTTCTTCTATCTTCATTACTTCTGTCTCGGCCATACTTTTGGTATTCACGGAAAATAGCCATTTGTGTCTCCTTTCAGACTAATCTTTCCAAAGATTATTTGCAGAGTATTTAAGAATTACATTGCAACAATAGTCACAATAGCCATTCCTTTTCATTTCTTCCACCATAGCATCGTACTTTTTATTTTGTTCTTCATTTCTTACTTTAGATTTAGTTATAATTCTAGATAGCTCCCTTACAGAAGCCGTAAGTTTCTTTTCAATAGCTTCTTTTAAAGGCTCATAACAGGTATAATCAATTTTCCCTCCATTTCTTAAAACAGCAAACATATACGAAGTGACATCCTGTCTAAATCCCTTTGCCGAACTTGGGGAAATCCCTAATTGCTCCTCTATAGAGGCCAAAAATTCTTCATCAGGCTCTAATTCTTCTCCTGTACTTAAATCCTTAATTTTGGTTTTGTTAATATAAGCCTCCGCATGATCTAAATAATTATTAAATAAGTCCTGTGCTTGTTCCCTATATCCATGAATAAAAGCTCTTGTGACTTCCTTTTCTAAGATTAAATGATATTCTTTTTTAATAGTGTCTTGAATAAAACCAAGATATTTCTTTTTTAATTCATCAGATACAGTTGTTTCTTTTACTTCTTTTATTAAAGCCTCCATAACACTTAAAGGATTAATACAATCATGTTCTGAATCCGATAAAGCATTGTCTAATGCCTTCATAATAAATCTTGTAGAAATCCCCGACATTCCTTCTCTTCCAGCTTCCTCTCTTAGCTCTGCTATATCTATACGCTTAGTAGTCCCCTTTTCTATTATTTCTTCTCCGTTATAAATCTTTAGTTTAGTCATAGGGTCTACCTTATTAGAAGCTTTTAGTCGACTAAGTATTGCAAACATTGATGCTATTTCAAGAGTATGAGGAGCTATATGAGCCTTAAAGTTTGACTTTTTGAGGATTTTTTCATAGATTTTAATTTCCTCATTTAATTCTAAACAATATGGAACTTCTATTTTAACAATCCTGTCTAAAATAGCTTCATTAGTATGGTCGGATTTAAATTTGTTCCATTCAGATTCATTAGAATGAGCCAATATTACCCCGTCAAAATAAATCATGGACCCTTTCCCCGGTGAAGGAATTGCTTTTTCTTGTGTTGCAGTAATCATTGTATGAAGGTACTCAACATCATTTTTAAAGACTTCTATAAATTCTACAATTCCTCTATTCCCGACATTAAAAGCTCCATTTAAAGAAAATACCCTGGGATCGTCTTCAGGATATAAATCCATTTTTGAAATATCTACTGAACCAATAAGTACTGAAGTATCTTGGTTGTTTGAATCAACTGGGGGGACAACCCCTATCCCTTTTCTTTCTTGAATAGAAAACTGTGATGTTGTAACAGGAAAATTTTCATATTTGCCTTCAAACTCATGTTCTAAGCGATAGCTACAAACAGGACATAAGTCCCCTTCAATCTTTACATTAAGTTCTTGTTCAAAAACACCTCTAAGGTGATTAGGAATAAGATGAAGTGGCTCCTCCCTGATAGGACAACCTTCAAGAACGTATATTGGAGGACTTGATTCAAGTAATTTTTTAATAGAGTCAATAATTGAAGATTTGCCTGAACCAACAGGGCCTACTAGATATAATACTTGCCTTGATTCCTCTCCCCTCATGGCTGCAGAATGAAAGTATCTTACTAGTTTCATAAGAACTCTATCAATGCCAAAGAAGTCATCTTTAAAAAAGTTATATCTTTTTATAATGTCATTGCCATAGATTCTTCTAAGTCTTGCATCTTCTTCTGTTCTAATAATTTCAATACCAGGCTCTATAATTAGTTTATAAATCCTTTCATGAGAAAGGACAGCAAGATTAGGATTTTCCTTTAGGATATTTAAATAATCTAAAAAACTGCCTTTAAAATTTGCTCCTTTTCTTTCTTCTCTGTCCTTTTGGATTATATTATAAAATCTTGCTACATCCATCTAATCCCTCCTTTTATATGTCCAAAGCTCTATAAAGCATGTAGGATAACCTTAAAAGTAACTAAAGAAAATAGCTTATAAAAGGTCTATTATAAATATATGGATAAAGCGTAAATGGATATGAATAAAAAGCAAAATTCTTGACAAATATATTTCAATTATCTATTATATTGTTAATGAGGAGCTTTTAGTCATTATTGATGATAAAGGTCTTAAACCTCTTTTTGGTTTAAGACTTTTTAATATATTTAATATTAAGGAATGAGGCTTATATGATAAATAAATTTCATGTAGGTTTGGACGTTGGCTCAACTACGGTTAAGATAGTTGTTATTGATAGTGAAAACACTATCCTTTTTTCACGCTACCAACGTCATTTTTCAGATATAAAACAAACCATCATTGATCTTTTAACTAAGACTTACAAGTGTTTTCCCAATGAACATATTACTATTAGTATCACTGGTTCTGGTGGCCTATCAGTTTCTGAATGGCTAAATATTAATTTTGTCCAAGAAGTTATAGCCGGTTCAACAGCAGTAGAAACTTTTATCCCAAAAACTGATGTGGCTATTGAGCTTGGTGGAGAAGATGCCAAAATAACTTACTTTGAAGGCTCCATAGAACAAAGAATGAATGGAACGTGTGCAGGTGGTACAGGTTCTTTTATTGACCAAATGGCTACCTTACTTAAAACCGATGCTCAAGGCTTAAATGAACTTGCAAAAAATCATAAAACTATATATCCAATTGCTGCTAGATGTGGTGTTTTTGCAAAAACAGATGTTCAGCCCCTTCTTAATGAAGGTGCCGCAAAAGAAGATATTGCAGCTTCTGTTTTTCAAGCGGTAGTAAATCAAACTATAAGTGGTTTAGCATGTGGTAAACCTATAAGAGGAAATGTAGCCTTTTTAGGCGGCCCTCTTTCTTTTTTGTCTGAACTTAGAAATAGATTTATTGATACTCTTAACTTAACAAAAGAGCAAGTTTTTTCACCACAAAATGCAGAATACTTTGTTGCCTTGGGAGCTGCTTTACTATCAAAAAAACAAAAGCCAATATTATTTAAAGAGTTATATAATAGACTACCTGCTCTAAAAGATGCTGAAGATCATGAAATTCAAAGAATGCGTCCTTTATTTATTAATGAAGAAGAACTAAAAGAGTTTAATAAAAGACATGAAGCATATAAAGTTAAAAGAAATGAATTATCCAGTTATACAGGTAAATGCTTTTTAGGAATTGATGCAGGCTCAACAACAACTAAAGTAGCCTTAATTGATAACGAAGGTGCCCTTTTGTATTCACATTACGGAAGTAATGAAGGTAATCCTCTTGCATCAGTTATTAAAGTACTTAATGATTTATATTCAAAGCTTCCAAAAGAAACCGAGATAGTATATTCAGCTGTAACTGGTTATGGTGAAGCTTTAATTAAAGCTGCCCTTAAAATTGATATAGGAGAAATTGAAACCATAGCCCATTATAAAGCTGCGGACTTTTTTTTGCCTGGTGTTAACTTTATATTAGATATTGGCGGCCAGGATATGAAGTGTCTTCATATAAAAGATGGGGTTATTGATAAAATCATGTTAAATGAGGCTTGTTCCTCAGGATGTGGTTCCTTTATAGAAACCTTTGCAACATCATTAAATATGCAAGTATCCGATTTTGCAAAAGAAGCACTATTAGCAGAAAACCCCGTAGACCTTGGTTCTAGATGTACAGTATTTATGAACTCTAGGGTTAAACAAGCTCAAAAGGAAGGAGCAACAGTTGGAGACTTATCAGCGGGATTATCTTATTCTGTTATTAAGAATGCCCTTTTTAAAGTAATAAACCTTACAAACCCTGAAGAAATGGGCGATAAGATAATTGTCCAAGGGGGAACATTCCATAACGATGCAATCCTTAGAAGTTTTGAACTTGTTTCAGAAAGAAAACCAATAAGACCTGACATTGCTGGAATTATGGGAGCATTTGGAGCAGCACTTATTGCAAAAGAAAGATATAAGGGTGAAAAAAGCAGTCTGCTTTCTTCTGATAGATTAAATGAGTTTTCAACAAATACTAGCCAGGAACGCTGTTCTCTTTGCCCTAACCAATGTCATCTTACTATAAATATTTTTTCTGATAACAGACGTTTTGTTTCTGGTAACCGCTGTGAAAGAGGGGCGGGATTAGAAACTAAAAAGGATAGTTTACCTAATCTTTTTGATTATAAATATAAGAGAATATTTTCTTATAAAGCTCTTTCTAAAAAAGATGCTAAAAGAGGTACTATTGGTATTCCAAGAGTGCTTAACATTTATGAAAATTATCCATTTTGGTTTACATTCTTTACCCATCTTAAATTTAGGGTAGAATTATCACCCCGTTCTTCAAAAGAAGTTTTTGAAAGGGGAATTGAAACCATACCTTCTGAATCTGTCTGCTACCCTGCAAAAATAACTCACGGACATATAATGAGCTTAATTGATAAGGGAATTACAAAGATTTTTTATCCTTGTCTACCATATGAGAAAAAAGAAGATCAAAAAGCCAATAATCATTATAACTGTCCTATTGTTACTTCATATCCAGAAGTAATTAAAAACAATATGGAAATCCTGGAAGAAAAAGATATTCTTTTTATGAATCCTTTTTTACCTATGGATAATAAAGAAAGACTAAAAGAAAGATTATATGAAGAACTAAAATTTCTTGATATTTCTAAAAAAGAAATCGAAGAAGCCGTAGAACTAGGATGGGCCGAAGAACAAAAAGCTAAAAAAGACATCCGACAAAAAGGCGAAGAAGTTCTAAAATACATAGAAGAAAATAATATAAAAGGTATTGTCCTAAGCGGAAGGCCATACCATATTGATCCTGAAATCCACCACGGAATACCTGACCTTATTACATCCTTGGGTATGGCAGTATTAACGGAAGATTCTATAGCTCATTTGGCTAATATAAAAAGACCTATAAGAGTAGTAGACCAATGGGTATATCATACAAGGTTGTATGCTGCTGCTCACTTTGTAGGAACTAAGGATTACTTAGAATTAGTTCAACTAAATTCCTTTGGCTGTGGTCTAGATGCAGTAACAACAGACCAAGTCCAGGAAATCTTAGAAGGATACAAAAAAATATATACTGTTTTAAAAATTGATGAAGGTAATCAACTAGGAGCTGCCCGTATAAGACTTCGTTCTTTAAAGGCTGCCATGGAAGAAAGAAGCCAAACTATAAAAGAAAGAAAAATTAAAGATACAACGATAACTAGAAGCATTTTTACAAAAGAAATGAAAGATACTTATACAATTTTAGCTCCACAAATGGCACCACATCAATTTGAATTTGTCCAAGAAGCTTTTCTTGCTTCAGGTTATAATCTAGAACTTTTACCTTCTGTGGACTATTCTGCTGTAGATGTAGGTCTAAAATATGTAAATAACGATGCCTGCTATCCTTCTATTATTGTTATAGGTCAGCTTATTTCTGCCTTACAATCAGGAAAGTACGATCTAAACAAGACAGCAGTTATGATTACCCAAACTGGCGGAGGCTGCCGAGCTACAAACTACATAGCCTTCCTTAGAAAAGCATTAAAAGATGCCAATATGGCCCATGTGCCAGTTATATCCCTTAATGCTTTAGGCTTAGAAAAAAATCCTGGATTTAAAATTACTCCAAAATTAATCAATAGAAGCTTAATGGCCCTTGTCTATGGAGATTTACTTGTAAGAGTTCTACTTAGAGTAAGACCTTATGAAAAAATACAAGGTTCTACAGAACTACTTTACAGACAGTGGGCAGATAAATGTAAAGAAGCAATCCACAGAGGAAAATATAAAGAGTTTAAGCAAATTGTGCGAAATATCGTAAGCGACTTTGATAAATTAGAAGTTAAAAATGTAGTTAAGCCAAGAGTAGGTTTAGTAGGAGAAATATTAGTAAAATATCATCCTACAGCCAACAATAATGTCATTGGTCTAGTTGAAAATGAAGGTGCAGAAGCTGTTATGCCAGACTTGATAGACTTTTTCTTATACTGTGCTTATAATTCAGTTTTTCAACATGATAAGCTGGCAGGCAGCCATAAAGGAAAAACGATAGGACTGGCAGTAGTAAAACTTATTGAATTCTACCGTAAGGAAATGAAAAAGGCTTTAGAAGAAAGCAAATGTTTCGAAGCACCAAAATCCATATTTGAATTGGCCGATGGGGTAAAAGATTTGCTTTCCTTAGGAAATCAAACAGGAGAAGGCTGGTTTTTAACTGCTGAAATGGTTGAATTAATTGAGTCAGGAGTTGAAAACATTATATGCATGCAGCCCTTTGCCTGTCTTCCTAACCACGTAACAGGTAAAGCTATGATAAAACCCCTAAAACAAAAATACCCAAAAGCAAATATAGTTGCTGTTGACTATGACCCTGGTGCCAGCGAAGTTAACCAACTTAACAGAATAAAACTAATGCTTTCTGTTGCATTTAAAAATCTAAATGATAAAAGAAAAGAAGAAAAAATCACTAAACTACATACAGGAACTGCTTCAAAATAAAACAAAAGAGGCTCGTTAGAAAAACTTATAATTAGCCTCTTTTTTGCATATTTATAAATAAGCAAGCAAATAATAAATCCATAAAACCTTTAGGAGGATAGTTATGTTTAGCTGCCCCAAATGCCAAAATAAAGAGCTTATCATCCGCCGTGAAGTAAGCTATGTTTACTCTTATAAAATAGAAGCAGATGAAAAATCCATTGAATCTAAATTAAGCGAATATCCCTATTTGTTTTATAATCGGGAAATATTAGATTCTAAAGATTACATCCAGTGCACAAAATGCGGCACTCAATTTCCCTTTTCCTTTGAAAATAATTCAAAAGATGCAAAAGTGACAATTTTAAAAAAAGCTATTCGTGCTGATAATGTTAAAAAACCTCAATACTATGGCTAAAATAACTTTTATAATTTAAAAATCTTCCTGATAAATCAGGAAGATTTTTTATCTACTGGTCCGCTATTTTTCCAATACTCTTTAAAGAAAGATACAAACACGCCAGCCATCAGGCCTAAAACTATTCCAATAGCAA
>JAAYRK010000055.1 GCA_012518815.1 Candidatus Epulonipiscium sp.
AATACATGCCCATTACAAATTAACGCAATAATACTTAATTCAATTACATCTCTTTTTCCAACAATTACTTTTTCGACATTTTCAATAATTTTTTCTAATATTTCTTGACTATTATTCATCTTATCCTCCATTCGCTTTTCCCATAGACTGATTTATAATGGGTATTTTCAATATTATATTTTTTCATACAAGTAAATTATATCAAAAGATTTTACCTTTGGAAACATAATGTAAATATTAATACAAAAAGTGTACTTTATTGTACTTTTAATTTTTGATTAGTTGACTTGTTTATAGTAATATTGTATAATTTTACCATTATCTTTGATGTTTACATAGGCAAAATGACAAATTCAATTAAAAGAACAAAGGATATTATATTCCCTATTTGAATTTTTTTACATTTATGGTATAATTCATAACTGTGATAATCTTTTATAGTATTTTTGCATATAAATTGTACTTAAAAAAACAAAAATGACTAAGGAGAAAGGAGATTTGTTGTGAAAGATACTATTAGTGTATTAGTAGCTGACGATAATAAAGAGTTTTGCGAAATTCTTGAAGACTACTTCAAAAAGCAAAGTGATATGGAGGTGGTTGGAGTAGCAAAAGACGGAGTGGAAGCCTACGATATGATAATCGAAAAAGTTCCTGATGTTGTAATTTTAGATACAATTATGCCACGTTTAGACGGATTGGGTGTATTAGAAAAGCTCAATTCTTCATCAAATATAAAAAAAATACCAGTTTGTATTATGTTATCTGCAGTAAATCAAGATAAAGTAACACAAAAAGCAATGCGTCTAGGTGCTGAATACTATATTGCAAAGCCTTTTGATATGGAAACCCTGATGCTAAGAATAAGGCAACTTACGGATCTTACCCCTGTAAGTTCTGCAAATATAACTACAGCCAATAATATCGAACCAGGCTATATAAATCAAATACCTTCTCCTCATCAACTTGAAAGTGAAGTCACATACATCCTTAGAGAAATTGGTGTACCTGCCAATATAAGAGGATATCACTATTTGCGTCATGCAATTACTATGGCAGTAAATAACTTAGATATACTAAACAGTATCACCAAAGAACTTTATCCTTCCATAGCTAAAAAATTTAACACCACTTCTAGCCGCGTAGAAAGAGCTATCCGGCACGCAATAGAAGTGGCCTGCAACCGGGGCAGTGTTGAAACAATGCATAAATTGTTTAGCTATACCATTAATAATAACAAAGGAAAACCTACTAACAGTGAATTTATAGCATTAATTGCTGACAGGTTAAGACTAAATTTAAAAATTGGATAATAAATATCCCTAAGGAATCCCTTAGGGACATTTATTTAATAATCATTTTTCATATTTTTAGATTAGGAGGGGTTTTGTGGATAAAAACAGAGCTATAAAGCATGTTTTCCCTGGAGGTAATACAACAAAGGGTTTTATGTCTTTTTATGACAATATATTATCTCAAGCAGAAGCAAATAAAATACTAATCATTAAAGGAGGACCAGGGGTTGGAAAATCTTATTTTATGAAAAAAATAGGGGATAAATTTTTAGATTTAGGATATAAACTTGAATACCATCACTGCTCTTCTGATAACAATTCTCTAGATGCCATAGTGATTGTCCCCTTAAAAGTAGCCATCCTTGATGGTACAGCTCCCCATGTAGTAGACCCAATTACTCCTGGTGCAGTAGATGAAATCTTAAACCTTGGAAACTATTGGAATGAGGAAGGCATTAAAATACATAAAGAAGAAATTATAAAAACAAACAAAGAAGTTGGCAGAATATTTAATAAAGCATATAACTACTTAAAAGCTGCCTATCAAATTTATGAAGCTTGGACTAATACTGAAAAATTAGCTTTTAATAAAGGCAAAGCAAATCTTCTTTCTGATAAATTAATAAAAGAGCTTTTCGAAAAGTATCCTGTCTCAAATAAACCAGGTAAAGCTAGGCATCTTTTTGGAACTGCAATAACACCTGCTGGCTTGACAGAGTACCTTCATACTATTATAGCTGATAGCAAAAAAATATATATAATCAAAGACTCTCCAGGAGCTTCTGCTAAGGAATTAATGAATAAAATATCTGATGAAGCCCTTATGCGGGGACTATATATAGAATGCTATCATTCTCCAATTGATGTTTACAAAATTGAAGATATTATTATTCCTAAACTAGATTGTGCCATTAGCGTTGTTAATGACTATCATAAAGCAAAAGTAATTCCTACTAATATTATTGATTTGACTGCTTGTCTAGATGACTCAATAATAAAAAGCCTAAAAGAAGAAACTATCAAAGATAAAATTCTTTTTGAAGACCTTATGCAAAAAGCAATTTTAATCATCCAAAATGCAAAAAGGTTCCATGACAAACTGGAAAGTTATTATATGCCTAATATGGACTTTGAAAAAATAAATGAACTTATGGAAACTACAAGTCAAAAAATCTTAGAGATTTCTAAAGATTAGATAAATAAAATAGGGATATGAGCTTATTAAGCAACAGTCTAATTAAAATTAGATTGTTTGCTAATAAGAAAGAGTTCATATCCCTACTTTTTTCGATAATTCTTACTATTGAAATAAATGTAAATATGTGGTAAACTTCTTCAAGGAATTAAATGGAAAGGGGTATTTAAATGACTAAGTATACTAAACTTAAAGCTGATTCAAATTCACAAACATTTCTTTACCTATTGGAAAAACCAGCAGAAAAAAAATATCTGATTTTTAAAAAGGCGGTTTATCCAGATAAAAAAAATATTTATTTATTTTTTAAGGATCTTCAAATTGCAGAAAGTCGGTTTAATCAATTGATTTCATAGATGAAAGACATATTTTATATCTTCTTTCATATATATAAATTGTAACTAATATATGAAGGAGGCTTTTTATGTCTTCCACCAAAATAGTTGTTTTGCAGCTAAAAGAAATAATTTATACATCCATATTTGCAATTATTGGTTTTATATTATTGATGTTTCTTATCTTTCAATTTATTCCTAAGAATAAAGAAAGTGCACAAATCTATGAATCAGGAGTTTATACTGCTCCTGTTTCACTAGATTATGCAAACTTTAATGTCTGTGTTGTAATCGAAGACAATAAAATTGCATCTGTTGAACTAGCGGACTTTGATGAAAACATGGCTCTTTTTTATCCACTTGTGGAGCCAACCATGGCACACTTAAATAAAGAAATCGTTAAAAAACAAAGCCTTGATGTTAATTCTCCAGATGAAGCAAACGAAACAGCAAATATTCTTCTTGATGGACTAAAAAAAGCTTTAACTAGTAATGATTAATTCCATTTTTCCCAGTATTCTTTTTCTTCTCCTGTATCAACAGCAGCTAGATACATGTCTACGATTCTAAATATTTCAGATTCATCTTCTAAAAGATAATATTTTTTTCCGTCTTCCTCTTCAATATTTTTAGTAACACTTTTAGCTTCATTTACTAAAGATAAAAACTTATTTTCCCATTCGCGGGCTTTTTCTTCTCCAAGTTCTTCATAGCCAATTATTTCTGATTTAATTTCTTCAACAAAATCTTCTAACGGTATTTTTAGCATAAAAATTCCTCCCAGAAATTATAATAATATTATTTTACATCTTTTATTATTATATTCCAAAAAAGCTTTGTTCTTCTTCTAGCTCTTCTTGACATGTTTTATAAACTCATATAATAAGGCATATAAAAATTAATATTTTATCAAATAAAATGGTAATATATCTAAACATTTAATCCATAGATATATTACCATATTTGTATCATATTCACTACTATCTAATTAATTAATTAGCATTTTTTTCATTTCCTTTATATAGTTAAATATATGTGAAATACAATCATCGCCATGTTCTGCAATCATTTGTACTATTGCACTTCCAACAATTATTCCATCTGATATTTTTGCCATTTGAGCTGCTTGTTCGGGAGTGGACAAGCCAAAACCAATAGCACAAGGAATATCTTTTTCTTCCTTAACTAAACTTATCATTTCTTCTACTTCATTGCTTATTGACTTTCTAACTCCTGTAACTCCCAAGGAAGATACACAGTAAATAAAGCCTTCGGCTTCCTTTGCTATCATTCTTATTCTTTCTTTTGATGTAGGTGCAATCATAGAAATCATTGTAACATTATAGTCCCTGCAAAATGGCAAAAGTTCTTCTCTTTCTTCAAAGGGTATATCAGGAACTATTACTCCAGCTACCCCTACTTCTTGGCATCTTTTCATAAACTTTTTTGTACCATAAGTAAAAATTGGATTTGCATAAGTCATTATAACTATAGGTACATCACAAGTTTTTCTTATTTCTTCTATCCCATCAAATATTATATCTGTTGTTATTCCTCTTGAAAGAGCACGGATATGAGCCTCTTCTATTACTGGCCCTTCGGCAACAGGGTCAGAAAAAGGAATGCCTAGCTCAATAATATCTGCTCCAGCATTAGCCATTTCTATAACTAAATTTATGGTTGTTTCCATAGAAGGATCACCAGCAGTGATAAAAGGAATAAAAGCCTTACCTTTATTAAATACTTTTTCTATATTACTCATATACTTTAACCCCCTTATAACGTGCTATTGCTGCAACATCTTTGTCGCCTCTTCCAGAAAGACATATTACAATTATCTTATCCTTATCCATAGTGGGAGCTATTTTTCTTGCATAAGCAACTGCGTGAGAGCTTTCAATTGCTGGTATAATTCCTTCAACTTTTGAAAGATATTCAAAAGCATCTACTGCTTCATCATCAGTAACTGGCACATACTCTGCCCTATTAATATCTTTTAGATAAGAGTGTTCTGGTCCTATTCCTGGATAATCAAGACCAGCAGAAATCGAATATACTGGAGCAATTTGACCATACTCATCTTGACAAAAATAAGACTTCATTCCATGAAATATTCCTACTGTTCCTTTTGTTATGGTAGCTGCGTGTTTATCTGTATCTACACCATGACCAGCAGCTTCACAACCAATAAGACGTACTTCCTTATCTTCTATAAAATCATAAAACATACCTATTGCATTACTTCCTCCACCTACACAAGCCATAACCAAATCAGGAAGTCTTCCTTCCTTTTCTAATATTTGTTTTTTAACTTCTTTACTTATTACACTTTGAAAATCTCTCACTATTGTAGGAAAAGGATGAGGTCCTACTGCAGAACCAAGTACATAATGAGTATCTGTAATTCTTCTTGTCCATTCTCTCATAGTTTCATTTACTGCATCTTTTAATGTTTGAGTTCCTGATGTAACAGCATGAACTTTAGCTCCTAATAGTTCCATACGAAAAACATTTAGAGCTTGACGCTTAGTATCCTCTTTTCCCATAAATATTTCACATTCCATTCCCATAAGAGCAGCGGCAGTTGCTGTAGCTACTCCATGTTGACCTGCTCCTGTCTCTGCAATGACCCTGCTTTTTCCCATGCGTTTAGCTAAAAGCACTTGCCCCAATACATTATTTAATTTATGAGAACCTGTATGATTGAGATCTTCCCTCTTTAAATATATTTTTGCCCCGCCCAAATCTTTAGTCATTTTTTCCGCATAGTAAAGACGTGAAGGACGTCCAGCATAATTGTTTAACAAATCATTTAATTCATTAACAAAATCAGGATCATTTTTATAACGTTTATATGTTTCTTCAAGTTCAATAAGTGCATTCATTAAGGTTTCAGGGACAAATTGTCCTCCGTAATCACCAAATCTTGACTTTGACATTTTCATTCTCCTTTTGCAAATTTATAATATATTAAATTAAAAAAAGCTTTTATCCCTTAAGGGACAAAAGCTTATGCTTCTGCGGTACCACCCAAATTGGTTATAAAATAACCCTCTCTACATGTATACTAGATTATATACACCCTTCTGATAACGGTCAGGTCTCCCGTAAGCTCCTACTAATAATTTCGGGCTTCCCTCACAAGTCCATTCAAAATAATACATGTAATCGCATTCCCACCAAACAGCGACTCTCTAAATACAGTAATTATTTCTACTACTCTTGCTCATAGGTTTAGTTATTATATTAATAAAACCTTTATTCCTTATATTTAAGCTTGATAATATCACTATAAATTTATTTTGTCAATAAAATAATTTTAATTATAATCTTATTTCTAGCAAATATTATATGCATTTACTTTTAAATATTTCATTATTGTTATATAATTTATAATAATCAAAAATAATTAAAGGAGGCTCTTTATGAGTATATATTCTTTATCAAGTTTTATCCAAAATTATTCTCAAAAACCTGATGTAATTGAACCTTTTCAACTAGAAAGTGATCATATGCTTAAGGTAGATTTAAATGGCGATGTTTGGATAAAAACCGGAACTATGATTGCTTATAAAGGAGTTATAAAGTTTTCAAGGGAAAAAATGTTTGAACATGGTTTGGGTAAGGCTATTAAAAAGTCCTTTACTGGAGAAGGTGCTAGTCTTACTAAAGCTCAAGGAAGGGGGGAATTATTCCTTGCCGATAATGGAAAAAGAATATCCATCATTAATTTAGCTTCAAATTCTATTACTGTAAATGGTAATGATATATTAGCATTTAGCCCTTCTATAAATTGGGATATAAAACTCATTAATAGTCTTTCAGGTATAATGGCTGGCGGACTTTTTAACATGAAATTAGGTGGTAGTGGTTATGTAGCTATTACAACTTATTATAAACCACTTATTTTAATGGTTACTCCAGACAAACCCATTGCAACAGACCCAAATGCTACAGTTGCTTGGTCTTCTAACCTTACACCAGAATTAAAAACAGATATAAGCTTAAGAACATTTTTGGGACGCGGTAGTGGAGAATCACTACAAATGCTCTTTAGAGGTCAGGGCTTTGTAGTTGTTCAACCCTATGAAGAAATAACTTTCCAAGCTAACTAAAAATGCTTAAATACATTTTATCAATATTTATATCTAACAGTCACTAACAAATAATTATTATAACCACTTATTTTAATGGTTACTGTATAAAGAACTTAATGACTTTTTATATAATAAAAATGCCCGGAACCCCGGGCAACTTTTAATTGTTATAATATAAATCTTGTGAAGCATATTCAGGATCACATGTAATTTCAATACCTAACTTTCTTAATGTTTGTTCATCATTTCTATTTAGTATTGCAGTAGAATGTGCCTGACAGCCATTTAATAAGGGTAATTTATCCATAGCCACTTGTGCTACTGGATTTGTAGCTGCACATATGCTAAGAGCTATAAGGATCTCCTCACAGTTTAATGCAGGATTAGAACTCTTTAGCATATTATTCTTTAAATTTTTTATTGGTTCTAAAATCACTGGTGAAATTAAAAGTATCTCATCCGATATTTTCGCTAAATACTTTACAGCATTCAAAATAACTGCTGCAGTGGCATCCATTAATTTTGAGCTTTTCCCCGTCAATATTTTCCCATCTGGAAGTTCTATTGCAACTGCAGTACAAATATCAGCTTTACTAGCATTTTCTTTTAATCTTGCCGCACGTTCTCTGGCTGGTATAACAACTTTCCTATCTTCTTCTTTAAGCTTAAGTTCTTCCATAATAAGTTTTACTCTTTCAAAAGTCTCTTTGTCCACATAACCTTTCTTATATTCACAACCAGTTTTAAAATATCTTCTTATTATTTCTTGCTCAGATGCTTCTTTTATAACTTCGTCATCAATAATTCCAAAACCTATTCTATTTACCCCCATATCTGTGGGAGATTTAAAAACAGATTCTTCACCTGTTATCTTTTCAATAATTCTTTTAAGTAAAGGAAAGGTTTCTATATCCCTGTTGTAATTGACTGCAATCTCAGAATATGCATCAAAATGAAAAGAGTCTATCATATTTACATCTCTAAGATCTGCTGTTGCAGCCTCATAAGCAATATTTAAGGGATGCTTTAAAGGAATATTCCAAACAGGAAAGGTCTCAAATTTAGAATAACCTGCTACCCTTCCTCTTTTATATTCGTGATACAATTGGCTAAGGCAAGTAGCTAATTTACCGCTTCCTGGTCCAGGAGCAGTTACTACAACTATAGGTCTTGTGGTTTCAATATATGGATTTTGACCATAACCTTCATCACTTACAATAGTATCTAAATCTGTGGGATAACCTTTAGTTTCTTTATGTATGTATACTTTTATACCTCTTCGTTCCAGTTTGTTAATAAACACCTTAGCTGTTGGCTGTTCATCATACCTGGTAATAACTACACTATTAACAAGTAATTCATTATTTCTTAAATCATCTATTAATCTTAAAGTTTCCATATCATATGTAATGCCAAAATCTCCTCTGATTTTATTTCTTTCGATGTCTCCAGCATATACACAAATAATAACTTCTATTTTATCCTTAAGTCTGTTAAGGAGTTTGATTTTTCCATTTTCATCAAAACCCGGCAATACTCTTTTCGCATGTAAATCATACATCAATTTACCGCCAAATTCTAAGTAAAGCTTGTCATAGTTATTTACTCTTTCTAAAATATATCTAGTTTGTTCTTCTAAGTACTTTTTCTGATCAAAACCTATTTTCATGTTCTTTCCCCACTTTTTAGTATATTCTCCAAGCATAAAAAAGCTGGTTTACAATGCTTAATTATTACATAGTTTTAGTATAAAGTAAATATATTATTATTTATAAGTTAGAATAATATTATGTTAACTAATCAAGTTCAAATATCAACTAAAAAACTAAACTACCTTTGTCATCCCATTTGGAATATAGCTTGCAATTAGGCCTTAGTATAAGATATTTTAATGATTCTTTTACTTCCTTACTCATGCAATCTTCATCTAATACAGTTGACATTCCGTCAACTGACCACTTTACAGCACCAAACTCAAGTCTTTCTAGCTTTTTTCCATTGTTTAATATATAATTTCTTATCTCATCAATTAACTCGTCCTTTGCTTTATGTTCCTCAATCCATCTGTCTTGTGGAGTATCGGAATTGGAACTGTATAAAACTCTAAAGGTTATTTGATCTGCATTAAATACTTCCTTGCAATATTTAAAAATTTGAGCAACAGTCCACTCATTAAATTCATCGGTTAAATTAATAGAAATTCTTAAATTAAAATCATATTTCTTTACACTCTTACAAAATTCAATCAAGTCTACTTTATTATTATTACTTGTACCATTATACTCTCTATTTTGTTCATTATCGAAAGAAGATACCGAAAGACTAAGAGTGCTCACTCCCACATGATTTCTTAAAAATCTTAAATAAGGCTCATCAATCATGACCCCGGTTGTCTGCATTTCTATCCATCTAAAAGGCTTACTTAAATTACTATTCATCGTTCCAAATCTCTGCAAAAAAGCCCTGTTTTGTTGAGGTTCTGAATTGCCTGTTAACATAACCGTATTACAGCCATTATCCCTGGCAAATTCTAATCTTCTTATATAATCTTTTTCATAAAGATCATAGAAAGGTAAATTTTCATCCATCATATTTTTGTAGTCATCATTCCTCATACGAGATACACAAAACTTGCATCTATTTATACATCCCTTATTAGGAACACAAACTGATAAAGACTGAATCCGCATTCCTACCCCTCCATTATTAAAAACTACTTATTAACTATTCTATACAAATAAAAAACATGTTGCAAATAAAAAAATGTGTTTATTATTATTAAGACGATTTTTAGCACAAAATATGCCTTGCAATCCTTATAAAAAGATTATATAATACATCATAACAGATTAATAATGGTACACAGCGTTGATAAAAGCTACGATTTGTTTGTTTCTTAAGAGAGCTGGTGGTTGGTGAAAACCAGTGAAACAATAAATCTTTCCACTTTTGGAGCTGCTGGTGAAAGCCAGATGGTTAGTATCCTTTATCCTACTATAAAGTGGTCGGTTATATTTAAAACCGGCAATTTGGGTGGCAACACGGTCCTTTCGTCCCAATCTTCTGGGTTGAAAGGCTTTTTTATTGTATATTATTATAATGTTAATTGATTATTTCAAGGAGTGATTATGATGTTGGATTTAAAATTCATAAGAGAAAATCCTGAGATTGTAAAAGAAAATATTAAAAAGAAATTTCAAGATCATAAACTTGAACTTGTAGACGAAGTTATAAAATTGGATCTTGAAAGAAGGACTACACAACAAGAAGCCGACGATTTAAGAGCAAATAGAAAAAAAATTTCTAAACAAATTGGCGGCTTAATGGCTCAAGGCAAAAAAGAAGAAGCCGAAGAATTAAAAAATCAAGTTACTTCCAATGCTGAACGTTTAACAGAATTAGAAAAAAAGGAAAATGAACTATCAGAAAAAATTAACAAAATTTTAATGGTAATTCCCAATATTATTGATTCAAGCGTTCCTATTGGTAAAGATGATAATGAAAATGTTGAACTCCAAAAATATGGAGATCCTGTTGTCCCTAATTTTGAAATTCCATATCACGTAGATATTATGGAAAGTTTATCTGGAATTGATCTTGATAGTGCCAGAAGAGTTTCTGGTAATGGTTTTTATTATTTAACAGGTGATATTGCAAGACTTCATTCTGCAGTACTTACCTATGCCAGAGATTTTATGATAGATAAAGGTTTTACTTATTGTATACCCCCATTTATGATTCGTAGTAATGTAGTTACAGGAGTTATGAGCTTTGAAGAAATGGAAGCTATGATGTATAAAATTGAAGGCGAAGATTTATTCTTAATTGGAACCAGCGAACACTCCATGATAGGTAGATACATCGATACAATTATAGAAGAAGAAACTCTTCCTCATACTTTAACCAGTTACTCTCCTTGTTTTAGAAAAGAAAAAGGAGCCCACGGTATTGAAGAAAGAGGAGTATATAGGATTCACCAATTTGAAAAACAAGAAATGGTTGTTATTTGTAAGCCTGAAGACAGTATGATGTGGTTTGAAAAATTATGGCAATATACTGTAGAGATATTTAGAAACTTAGATATCCCTGTAAGAACCTTAGAGTGCTGTTCTGGTGACTTAGCAGATTTAAAAGTTAAATCCATTGACGTAGAAGCCTGGTCACCAAGACAACAAAAATACTTTGAAGTAGGAAGCTGTTCTAATCTAGGAGATGCTCAAGCTCGCCGCCTAAAAATAAGAGTTGTTGGTGAAGGCGGTAAATACTTTGCTCACACATTAAACAATACAGTAATTGCTTCTCCAAGAATGTTGATAGCTTTCTTAGAAAATAATTTAAATGAAGATGGTTCAATAAATATTCCTAAAGTATTGCAAGCCTACATGGGCAATAAAACAAAACTAATACCAAGCAAATAAAAAAATCCGCATAA
>JAAYRK010000056.1 GCA_012518815.1 Candidatus Epulonipiscium sp.
AATTAAAAAGAGTACGGTTATCCGTACTCTTTATTTAAAAAGAATCTCTTCTTTATTTTCCCAAAGACCATGAATATTACAATAAGCCATAGCGTAAATAAAACCTGAATCGTTTAGCCTTACTTGAACACTTCCAACAGGTTCAGTTATTACTCCATCTTCTCCATGAGATACAAAATCAAAAGAGGCTATTTCAACTGGAAATTTTCCGTTCTTTTTAAAATAAAATAGTTTTATCCATTTGATATGGTGTTCTAATTCATTAGGATGTCTTATTTCGTCGCCTATAGAAACTTTTATTTCTATTGGCTCTCCAACTTTTACATTCTGAGGAATATGAATGACAGGTACGTGCTTTTCTCCCTTCCAATCTCCACTTTGAAGCAATTGACCTAAACTTTTCATTATAAAACCTCCTTTAAAATTGTTCTTTAGCAGTTATTAATATAATACACTCTAAATACTTTTAAATCTACACAAATTCATTAATTGATTGTATAATTAATTTAATTAATAATTTTTTGTAGATTATAATGAAAGTAGGATGAAATTTGAAAAAAGAATTCCTTTTTGAAGAAATATCTTTAATAGTATTATTCTCATTAATTCTTAATTTATCAGTACAAACTACTTTTATAGAAAAATATTATTATATTCCTTCAAATAATCTAGTCTTCTTATCCTATTCATCAATTACTGACTCTACACTTTCTTTATCTGAAAACATGAACCTAAGAAAAATATTCTATTTTGTATTTTGTTCAACAAGCATAATTTATATATTTATAAAAACATGTAAATGTTTATATGAATATCAGCGAAAAAACCAAATCGTATTAGATAAAAGAAAAATTATTTTAGAACTATTTTCTAATTATTTTGAAGGGAGTATTCATAAATGGATTAGTCGCCTTACTTATAACTATTAAGTGGAGGTGATAAAATGAATACAGATATTTTTGTAGGGGTTGTTTTAGTACTTGCAGCTATCGGCTCTGTATTCCTAATAATTAAATCCAAGAATAAATAACAATAGAAATATTTTTTAGAATAGAGAAGAAGTTTTCTTCTCTATTCTTTTACTGATAAATAAGGATTATCTTTAATATAAAATCTCCAAGGATAATCAGCTGCTTCCTCTGCATAATCAATATTTATTCTTTTGCCTTTTCCTATTTGAAAATTAGAAGCTGTATTTGCTTCACAGATAAATAATTTATCTTTGCAAAGATCTATACCATTTTCTTCACGCCTAATATTTAGTGCCATAGAAAGCTTTCCAGGACCATTGGTCAAATTAATCCTTTGTGACTTTTGTAATTTTTCATAAGGCTTATTAAATCTTAACTGTGCCATTTCATCTAAACCCTCAATAGGTTCAACAGCTCTTAATAATACAGCACATGGTTTATCTACTTCTTCTGTAACTATATTCATACATAAATACATGCCATAAATCAAATAAACATAGGCATGTCCCGGAGGACCAAACATTACTTGTGTTCTAGGTGTTCTTTTGTTTTGATAACTGTGAGCAGCCTTATCTATGGCACCTTTATAAGCTTCCGTTTCAACAATTTTAGCAATTAATTTTTTTCCTCTTGTTTTATGAATAATATATTTTCCTAGAAGTTCTCTGGCTACAATTAATGTATCTCTATTATAAAAGGATCTATCAAGCTTTTTCATATGAACATCCTATCCTTATTAAATTATCATATTGTCTTTAGCTTTTATAAATCTATCTTAACCCTGATGCTTTAGTTACATCCATAACAAAAATTATACCTTTTCCAGGTTCGTCAATTTTCATCTTTTCTTTTACAGCGTCAATAATTTTATCCGTTTCTTCTTTTTTAATTATTATCATAACAATCTCTTTTTCTGGTTCTATATTAATTGAAAAAAACACCTCTTTTTCATGAATTCCAGAACCCCTTGCGTTAATAATCGTAGCACCTCTTGCTCCTGCTTCAGTAGCAACATCGACAACTTCATGGCCAAGACCTCTATCTACTATTATAAAAATTGCTTGATATTCCATAGTTTTTTTACCTCCCTCTTCTAAATCCGTATTGATTTCACAAGTGGAATGCTGATTAGCATATAACAATTTATTCATAGGCAAAGAAATCATTATTCCTCTTCCTGGTTTATTCATTTTAAATTTATTTGTTAATATCCCATGAAGCTCATTTTCATATTTTTCCCGTGAACATAATAATACTATTTCCTTCTTTTCTTCATCAATGCCTAGCATTTCTAATAAATGATTATGAACCGTTCCTTTTCCCAAAAAAATAGTCCCACCAGATACACCATTTTTTTTTGCCTCTGACAATACCTTGCTTCCGTCTCCATGATTAGCGACGACCATAGTCAAAATAAATCTATTATCTTCCTTATCACTTTTCATATTATTTCAACTCCTTTTTGCTGCTTTTCTTTCAAATAATAATCCCAAAACTTGAATTGCTATTAAAGGGGTTAATGCCACCATAGAAATTACACCAAAAGCATCAAGCAATACATCAGCTCCTGGTGTAGCTTCCGCTACACCTTGAGAAAAAGCTAATATAAAGGTTGCTGTCATTGGTCCCGAAGCTACACCGCCTGAATCAAAAGCAATACCAACAAACAATTTAGGTGCAAAATATGAAAGCACAACAGCCAAAATGTAGCCTGGCAATAGAAAATGCCATAAACGGACAGCAGGATTTAATATCCTAATCATAGATAAAGAAACTGCAACTGCCACCCCAATAGCAAGAGAAAATAATATCAATCTTTTCTTTATATGACCACTTGTAACATCTTCTATTTGTTCATTTAAGACATAAACTGCCGGTTCAGCCAGTATTACCGTAAGTCCAATGATAAATCCTATAAAAATAACAAGCCAATCATTTCCTAAGGAAACCAAGGTCTGACCAATAGCTCTGCCAGATTCCATAAATCCTGCATTTACACCGGTTAAAAACAAGACAAAGCCAATAAAAGTATATATTAAACCTAAAATAATTTTTCGCAACTGTCTTTTCTTCATTTTAAAATGAAAGATATTAGCTGCTATAAATAGTATTAAAAAGGGCAATAAAGCCATTAAAACTTCAAAGGTCACAACAGGAATTTTATGAATATAAGAAGATACAATTCCCGTTTCTTTTTCAACTTGAACTGGTAAAACACCAGTTAATCTATTTATTGAAGAAATAATACTCATTGCAAGAACTGCTATCATAGGGCCTGTTGAAGCTATGCCTACTAATCCAAAACTGTCTTCTTCTGCTTCTGTTCCACCCTTAAATGAAGCAACACCTAAACCTAATGCTAAAATAAAAGGTACTGTCATAGAACCAGTTGTTGCTCCTCCCGAATCAAAAGCTATACCTAAAAAGGATTCTGACGATAATAATGCCAACACTAAAATAATTCCATATAATACTGTTAAAAGCTTATTTATAGGTATGTTAATAACTATTCTAAGAAGCCCTGCAGCTACCATTATACCAATTCCAATAGAAACAATAACTACTAAACTAACTTGAGTTAGGGCCCCTGAGGTTACATCGCTTACTTGCCTTGCTAAAACTTGTAAGTCTGGTTCAGCAATATTAATAAAAAAACCAAGAATAAAACCAAATAAAACAACCACAGAAATTTTTTTACTTTTTGTAATTGCTTCACCCATAAGAGTACCTATTGGCTGAATCCCCAATTCAACTCCAAATAAAAATATTGTTAAACCAAATATAATAAACAAACTACCTATAATAAACTTCCATAACAAATTACTACCTATAGGTACTATAGTAAAATTTAATATAATTACTATAAGTGAAATAGGTAATACTGACATTATAACATCCCGGAATTTTTCTTTCATTATATTCAATAAACATCACAACCTTCCTTTATATGCTGATATTATAAATCTATCTGATAACAAATTTCAATATAATTAATATTATATTATAAACTTAGAAAATTCTTCAAGATAATAAAAAATAATTGCAATATTTTTTTATCTTTAACATAATAATAATAATATTAATATATTTATTTTCATAAAAAATAATACTCATTTAATAAATTGAGCTTAATAAATATTAACAATAAAAGTTTTTATCTATTTTATAATTTTATATAAATAATAATTACTATATATAAAAAAACTCTGCAATCTGCAGAGTTTTAAAGTTATTACTTAATTTAATTTTTAATTTCTTAAATATTATAATTTATTCCCACATTCACTACAAAATTTAGCACCTGCATCTAATTTTGCACCACATTGGGAACAGAATTTATTAGCTCCTGTCGAAGTTGCTAGTTCAACCTTTTCACCACAATTACTGCAAAACTTCATATTAGCTGCTAAAGGTTGAGAACAATTTTTACATATTAATCCTGTAGAAGGAGTAGAAGAAGCGGGTGGTGCAGAGCTTTCGTTAGAGCTAGTCATCTTTTTCATATTATTAATCATTTCAGCACCCATTGCCAAGCCTAATCCAGCTTGAACCATATTATTCATACTACCCCCGGGATTTTTCTCTAATGAATCAACTGCACTTATATGTTGATACCTGCCTAGATCCCCAACCATTTCATAGGAAGCATTCTTTTCAATCATCTTTTGTATTTGTTCAGGATAATTAAAGCTAGAAACCTTTAAATCTGTAACGGTTAATCCAATCTTTATAAGATCCATGTCTAAATCTTCTTTTATTCCTCTAGCAATATCATAAGCATTAGCTTGAAGATTAAACATATCTTTACCTTCTTTAACAATCCATTTCATGAGTAATTGATCTAAAAGACTTAAAGTACGCTCTTCTATATCTTTAATGGTAAAAGATTTTTTAATTCCTGCAATCTTGTCAATAAGAACAATATAATCATCAATTTTTACATTAAAAGTCCCAAATGCCCTAATAGGTATTCCTCCAGGCATGTTTTGTGCAGGAATATTAATCGGATTTTTTGTACCCCATCTTACTAAAAATTCTTTTGTATTTACAAATAAAACTTCTGCCCTTAATCCACTATTAAAACCAAATTTAAATCCTTTTAAGGTACTTAAGAAAGGAATTATTTGAGTTTCGATTTCATAATTTCCTTCATCTTTAAAAACACCTTCTATTTTTCCATTATAAAGAAATATTGCATCTTGTCCAGGACGAATAATTAACCTACTACCTTTTTTAATTTCATCATTATTCCATTTCCAAAATAAAACATCGTCTCTTGTTTCATTCCACTCAATAACGTTTAATAATTGTCTTCCAAATATTCCCATCATCTTTCCCCCTTTTATATATTTCCTCTTTCAAACTCATTTAATTCTGCCATTGCTTCTGCCTCATCCAATAAGCGGTTTGCTTTTTCTTCAATATCTGAAAATGAGCTTGAATTTAAATCATTAATTTTGTTTTGAAACTTTGCTTTTTCTAATTTAATATCTATAGCTTCTTTTCTTGTCTTTAAATCATTTATTTGGTCTAACAAAGCATCGTGAGTTTGTCTCATTAGCAGCTCTTGATTTGATATTTCATTATACTTTCTTTCTAATTTTACTAACTTTTCTTCTAAAATCTCTTTTTTCTGAATAAATACTGCCTCATCTTCCTGTGCTTGTCTTGCTCTGTCAATATACTTTTCTAATTTATTAATTTCACTTTTACATTCATCTAGTTCTCTTTTTACACGTGCTTTTTCTGTCTCTACTTTTGCCTTTTCAGCTTTAATCTTTCCTATTTCATCTTCAATACTTTTAAAAAATTTTTCTAACTCTTTTTCAGATTTTTTATAATCAGGAGCATTCATATTTGATTTTACCACTCTTGACACTCTTTTAAATATTCCCATCCTTACCCTCCTAAAAATAGTTAAATATTAAATATATTCTATAATATTTTTTAATTAACTTCAACTATTACATCCATCTCCAACCTACAGAATACTTATTTTTTAATTTATTATTTTGTATTTTTCCCCATCCCAAAGGATACCCATCAACACATACTAGATTCCAACCTTCCTTACCTTTTATAGAAATAGTCTCACCTTTTAAATAACGAATTACATTAGGGTCTTCTAAGGATAAATCAATTATATTTACTATTTGATTTTTATTAAGTCCCATTGCCATAGCTTGAGAAGGCTCAAAACGATTTTTCTTTAAAAAACCTAGAAGCCAACCAGTTCTAACTATCCTTAAGCCTTTAAGGTTTGGTATTTCTTCTGGCAGTAAAAGAATAGAGTTGCCATGAACACCAATTTTTTCAGCTAATTCTCCTTTTATATTTACGTCAACAAATTTATAAAAGTCTGATAAATCTACTTTATTTGTTTCAAAATACTTATTTTCTACCTTTATTTTTACGTGATTAGTTTCTTTTTTATAAAGTAAGGCTAAAAAATGACCTTCACCTTTTAATTTGTGAGGCCATAACCTTGCTGTTCCTTCTATTTCCTTTCTAGCACCAATCCAATCTGGCATCCCACAAGAAAAATTATTATTAGCTATTGGAATAATCTCAAAGTCATTATTTTTACTTAAAAACTCTTCTATAGTCCCTTCATTTTCTTCTGGGGAAAAAGTACAAGTGGAATATAGGATGTGACCGCCAGGTTTAAGCATCTTAGCGGCATAATTAAGTATATTTCTTTGTAGGTCACAAAAAAACTTTACCCTATCTTTTCTCCAACTTTTAATGGTTTCGGGTTCTTTTCTAAACATACCTTCACCAGAGCAAGGTGCATCAACTAAAATCTTATCAAAATAACCTTCCAGATATTCAGATAATCTTTCTGGACTTTCGTTAGTTATAATTATATTTTTTATGCCTGCCATTTCTATATTTTTTAAAAGAGCTTTACATCTTGAAGCACTTATATCATTAGAAAATAATAGCCCCTTACCTTTTAATTTAGCTCCTAATTGAGTACTTTTTCCACCAGGGGCTGCACATAAATCTAAAACCTTATCTCCTGGTTTTACATCTAAAATTTCCGCTGGTGCCATTGCACTTGGCTCTTGTATATAATACAAACCTGCATGATAATAGGGGTGTTTTGCTGGCTTGTCATCCTTTTTATAATAAAAAGCATCTTTGCACCAAGCTATTGGCGATAAGTTAAAATTAGTTTTATTTTTAAAAGCCTTAGAATTAATTTTTAATGTATTTAACCTGAGACCATAAAATCTTTCATTGTCAAAAGACTTGATAAATTCTTCATACTCATCCTTAAGAAGGTTTTTCATCTTATCTTCAAATTCAATCGGAAGTATCATTATATCTTGCTCCTTTTTTTCTTTAGCAATATTATACCCAATCTTTGCAAAAAATTTTAAAAAGCGTGTACATAGACACGCTTTTACAATACCTTTAAAAATTTTTAAGAAAACAATTCTGTGTCAACAAACTCAAAACCTATACCTTTATCTTTGTTTTGCCATATAACTTTAGTTTGAGTTGCAAACTGACCGCAATCAAAATCAATTATTACATCCACAATTTGTCCTACTGAAAAACCTTCCACATAATCAATTCTAAAACCTCCTGCAGAAAGGTCTTGCATTGCATATACAAAGGTTTTATCACCTATTTTAATTTTTATTTCTGACTCGTTCATAAAACGTAAAAACCTTCTTTTTTCAGTGGTTTCCAACGTTTTCACTCTCCTTATCGTAGATATGATTAATTTATAAATACTATATATATTTATAAATACGATATATAGATAATTGTTCTTAAATCAATTTTATAATAATTGCATTACATATTCAATATTATAAAACTATTAATTAAACTTTCCATGTATTATTTTATAAAAATTACATAAAACATTGATATATTAATATAGTATTAATATCAATAATAAACATAAGCATAAAAATTAATAGATAAAAATTTCTTTAAGTATTTAAATTATACACCAGTTTTATAAATATTTCAAAATCAAAAAACTATTTTAAAGTTATTAAATTAAATAAAGGAGGTATATAATGGCAACTGCAATGACAATAACTGAAGTAAACATTATCACCGTAGATAAATCAGAAGAATCCTGGTTAATAGAAGGGGAAATAATCTTTGAAGAAGAATTAATAACGTCTTTTGAAGGAACATATAATTCTATAACAGAAGAGTTTGAAGAACTTATTATCGAAACTGATCCCAAAGGTTATGATAAAGATGAATTAATAGAAAAAATATTAAAGGCAGTAGAGGAATATTAATAACTTATAAAGTCCCTAAAAAGGGACTTATCCTATGCAATAAGGATAGGTTTAAAATTAATATAATCACAAGATACTAACTTATATTCTACTCCATTAAAAAAGCCATTTAACCCCGCTTTAAAACTGTTACCATGAAGATGACCATAAATAACTTTTTCTACATTGTATTTTTCAAATAGTACAATAAAACCAGATTTTTCAAGCTTATCATTTGTAGGAGGATAATGCATCATTACAATTATTTTACTGGTTTTAGCCTTGCTTGCTTCTTTTAAAGAAAGTTCGAGCCGCTGTAATTCTCTATTATATATTTTATAATCATGTTCAGTGTATTCAGTGTCATTAGGACAAAGCCAACCTCTACTGCCACAAATTGCAAAGCCTTCAGTCTCTATGAAATTATTTTGGATAAAAAACATATCCTCATAAAGAGTATTCAATTTACTAACAGACTTCCACCAATAATCATGATTACCTTTAACAAGTATTTTTTTACCAGGCAACTTATGAATAAATTCTAAATCTATCATTGCTTCTTCCATATTCATTGCCCAGGAAATATCCCCAGGAATAAGAATAGTATCTTTACTTTCAATAAGATTTAACCAATTATTTTTAATCTGCGTGGCATGATTTATCCAATTATCACCAAACATATCCATTGGCTTATCTACTGCCCCACTAAGATGCAAATCACCTATTGCGTAGATTGACATAGCATGTCTCTCCTTTAAGCAGTTTTTCTATAAAAACCTTTTAATAGCTTTACCATCTAAATAATCAAATAACCTTCCTTGGTATTTACCTTCCCTTTTCATTTCTTCTTCTATTGCGTCTCTAATTTTCCACCAGCTAGTATTCCAATTTACAAATAAGGTATTTTCCTCTGGAGCTCTTCCGATTAATCTCTGAATTACAATATCTGGAGAAAGATATTCAAGAAAAATAATTACTCTTCTTTTATACTCATCTAAACTTATCATGTCAAATTCCTTATTTTTATATTGTCGCCCCATAACAGTATTATTAACTATATATAAGGAATGAAGTTTAACTTGGTTAATAGAAAGAGCAGACAAAATTTTTGCATTTTCTATTACATCTAGCTCTGTATCCCAAGGAAGATTTAAAATTAAATGAGTACATATTTCAAAAGAGTAATTTTTAATTTTAAGTACAGCATCTATAAATTCTCCTAGCGTATGACCTCTGTTGATCTTTAAAAGACTATGATAATTAACAGATTGAAGCCCTAACTCAATTGATATATCAATTTTATACTCATCTTGTATAGTTTTCAAAAAATCTAAGTATTCTTTTCTAATACAATCAGGCCTTGTGGATATTGCAATTTGAACTACCCCATCAATTATTGAATCTTTTATAGCTGCCTTAAAATCTTTTAAAGGCATATAAGTATTACTAAAGTTTTGGAAATATGCTATAAACTTTCGTGCTTTATACTTTTTACTTATATAATCCTTGTTTTTCTTTAGCTGCTGGGGAATAGGAATAGAATTAGATAAATTTTCAAAACCTGCTCCTTCTTCCCCACAAAAAGTACAGCCGCCATATCCAGCTACTCCGTCTCTATTAGGACAGCTAACTGGCAAATTAATAGGCAGCTTGTAAACCTTTTCTCCATATTTTTCTTTTAAATAAATCGAATATTTTCTATATAATTGATCTTTGTTTGTCATTTTTTTCACCGTCTCAAATATACTTAAAAGCTTCTTCCTCCACCGCCATGACTTCTTCCACTACTTCCAATATGGGTGCCACCGCCGCCACCCCCACCAGAACTAGAGCTAGTTTCAATTTTTACTCTTGTGGTTGTTTCTCTTATAAACTGGTCTTTTACAACATCTAACTTAAATCCACCTGCTTCTTCATATGTCCTACTATCTACGGTAACCTTACCTTTACTAGAAATAGACAGTATAATTGTTACAATAAGAGAGATAACAATAGCTATTAAAATTGATTGTAGCGAAAATAGCATACTTAAAGCTCTATAAAAATATGAGAGGTCACTTCTAACGAAATTCACAAAGGCCTTTGAAGCATTATAATACCTACCATCTGTAAGATAAGGTGTTACCTTATCTAGAATCTCATCAATCTTTGAGTTGTCAAAAAAAACTATTGCACTGCCTGTAGTTGATATCCATGCTACTCTTGCATTCATATCTATAAGCAATAAAAGACCAGAATGATCATCACCTACTCCATAACCATTATAATCATAATAATCATCAGCAAATTCCATTGAAGATTTGCCTTCAGTATCATCAGTTATTACAATAACAAGTTCTAAGTCATGCTTTTCTTTAATTTTATCAATAGATCTTTGTAAATTATTTACTTCTTTTTCAGTAAGGTAATTTAAATAATCCTTTACATTGTGGCTTTCATAAGCATAAAGTTTTTGACTTCCTATAAGAAAAACAAATATAATACTAAGTAGAAGAAATCCTAATTTTTTATACAAATAGAGCACCTCCAAATCCAATAGATAACCATATAATTAAAGCTAATCCTATACCAAATCCAATTTGTCTTAATAAACTAATCGGAGTCTCTCCTGCAATTTTGCCTGTTTGACCATTAATAATAAAAATATGATTTTTTTCTTTATACTTATTATTTATTAAATAAACAGGCATCATAGCATATTTATGAGCACAATCAGATATATTAATAGATTTTTGAGTAATATTAAAAGTAGAATACCCAACTACAGTGCTGCGTAATCTATCTTCAATAAATTTTTCTACTTTTTTTCTCATACTCATTTCTGCCTCATGGGCTTCAACATCATATTTTTCAGCAAAAAATCCAGACATATATTCCATTGAAAAATCTGTAATTGCATTATAATTATAAGGTTCTATCAAGTTCATAATATTATCATCTAATTTATTAGAACCATCCACAGGAACCTTACTATATTTTGAATTACCCCCTCTTACTACCCTATAATACTTAGTATTAGTATATTTATAATTTCCAGAAGTCCATGTTCTTACTCTTGTAGCCTGTCCTTCGATATATCCATTAGTAATACAGTCAAATAACCAATATGGGGCATATACTCCTGTAATTTTGTCAATCTCTTCCTTATTCTTAAATATACTTGGTGCAAATATTTTTTTCTTTATCCATTTTTTATATATATCCTTAGCTTGTTCCTTGGTAATTCTAAAGGTAATCAGCTTTTCGGGTTTAAATCTACCTGAAAATCTACTTTTGATAACGCTATGATTTCTGCAATATAAACAAAATGTAGCTGAAGTAGTATCGTCTGCAATTAACTCAGCACCACAACTAGAACAGTGATATAAGTTTAAATCTTCTACAGGTTCATCTAAATTATCTTTAATATCAGATGCTGTTTTGAGCTGATTTTTATTAAATTCGCTATTACAAAAACTACATTTCCAATGCTGCAAAATTGGATCAAATCCAACTCCAGCACCACAATTTGGGCATCTGTATTCTTTTACCGCACTCATGCTAATTCCCCCTTCTTCACGTATAAATAAATTGCATAAAAAGAAAAAAATATGCATTTACATTCTCTAATCATAATATTAACAAATTCTTAAAATAAAGTACAATATTTTATTATATTTTTTTATTAATAAAAAATATCTTATGTTTCATTTTATTAAGAAACTATGCCTTATTGATTGTGCTAAGCTTTCTTAAAATCCTTCGTTAGCTATGGTAAAACTAATTAATTCCCAAGCAAGTTCTTTATCCTTAACATTTTGACCAATACAAAACTATATTTCACCTTCAAGACCCTCTTTTCTTAATGCTGTTGCAAATTCGGCATAAAAAATCGATGTCAAAATTCATCAGTCTTTTATGCAACAAAAAAGGATAAGACTTAATAATCTTATCCTACTTTATTCTTTTACAGCTCCAGCTACCATACCACCAATAATATATTTAGAACCAATTGCAAATACTATCATAATAGGTATAATCGAAAGAGCAATAACTCCATATACAGCCCCTAAGTCATTTCTATA
>JAAYRK010000057.1 GCA_012518815.1 Candidatus Epulonipiscium sp.
GGTTGGACTAAGAAAAGGACAAAATGTTCAAGGGGGTTAATGCCCGTACTTGAATGTCCCATTTGTTCATGCTTAACATATGAATGTGTGGATTAAAAAAGTCCGCCCGATAGGGCGATAAGTTCAGGAACAATAGGTAGTAAATTAGGTATCACAGGTAGTTTTTTTAAACGGAAAGAGAATCTTTAGATGATAAATTAGAGGAATTTGGTAATTTTTATCGAATATTATAAAACAAAGGCTAATAATGCTGTTTGAGGTGACTGAAAACGATTTTTTTAGAATTTAAATATACATAATAAGTGACAAGAATTGGTTATCACAAAACACACCAATGTATACTGATTTAAGGTCTATTGGATAGAAGGTGAATATTTTGGAAAATTCAATAAAAAAAAGAGAAGCAAGTGATAAATATAAGGGGTTTAGGTATCAAAAATTAAGATTAGCAATAAAAATGATACAGTTGCTAAAAATCAATAAAGATGCATATATAGTTGGTTTTCCAGAATATAAGGATGATTCATATATATTGGGAGAAAGAAGTAAAATATTAGAACAAGATAAAGAACACGATAATAACTTTACCATGAATAGTAAGGATGTAAGAAAAGCACTTGTAAATTTTCTTGATAATTATTTGGGATTACGTAGAGACCCTAATTTAATATTTATTTTTCATACTAACGCCCAATTTAGCAAAGAACAAAAAAGTACTATGATGGAGCAATTAGGATTAGAACCTTTAGATTACCCCGTATTACAATATTTAATTGATAGAGATTATAATGAAGCAGTAATAAATTTTGTATCTAAAGTTATATTATTTACATATAAAGAAGAGAATCAAGAACGAGATGATGACTATATGCTACAGGTTGAACAAATGACTGACCAGGATTGGATAGATTTTCTTAATTGTGTTTATTTTGAATTTGGACAAGTAGATGTTAACATATTAGAAGAAGAATTAATAAATGAAATAAAGGCGTGTCCTTATTATGAGGAGTTACATGTTGGAAGGGAAAATGATATTAAAAATTCTATTTTAGAAATGATAGATAAAAGAATGAAAGAAACAGAAATATTGAAGAAAGCGATTAATTCTGATTCATTACGGAATGTCTTTTTAGAATTAAAGGATAAAGAGAATATATTACCTGCTGACCCAGTACACGAAGCATGGGAAATTATAGAATCAGATAAGGAAGCAACTAATGATATAAGGAATTTGAGAGAAAAAATTGAGAGTATATGCAAAGATTTTGATAATGGTAACTTAAATAGGCTAAATTTAGAGGCAACTACAGCAAAAAGTGAGATTATGAGATTAGATAAAAAGCATAGAAATGCACTTAAGGTTAGAGTATATGAAAGTATGGGTAAATATTTTGATGATGTTTTTGACTATAAAAGTAGTTATAGTTATGATGAATTAAAAAAATGTATAAGAAACTTAAAGGAATTAGTTGTTAATGAAATTAATGACTTAAGGTCAGATTATAATTATGGGCTTTCTAATAATAGGGTTATTGAAAAATTAGTAATGATGTTAATTGATGAGTGCTTTTATTCTTTTGATAAGGAGTAAGACAATGGATATAAATGATATTAAAAAAAAGAGATTGCTTTATGATAAAAGTGAAGATATTTATTTTACTATTTATAATATATTACTTTTACTATATTACTTAGGATGTACTAATGAGAAAAAGGCCTTTCAGGATTACAGGAAGTTAACATTTTTAATACCAATAATTTCTGACGAAGTATTAAATACTATTTTTATTGATTATTATAGGGGAAAGAATGAAATAAATAAAAATATTAGACGTAGATTAATTAGGGTATATAATGCTGGGATAGAAAATATTTCTTTCATTAGGTACATATTATTGATATTAGAAAAGAATAATTTTATTAAATTAATTGAAGAAGAAAGTAAAATAAACTTGTATCTACGCCAACAGAGTAATTTAGAGGATTTCTTAGAAAATGAAATTTTTAAAGATGAAATAAGATGCATTAATAATATAAAGAGTAACAATTATCAAATTGCTAAAGTATCATATTCTACTTTTATTAATAATCTATTTAAAATAAATGGGGTAAGCGTATGGGAAGGATAATGATTAAACAAATTAAATACGAAGGAGATAAGTATTATTATTTTAATAATAATTTTAATAATGGGCTTAATATATTATTAGGCGAAAATGCAAATGGAAAATCTACTTTTACGTATCTGATAATATATGCTTTAGGTGGAAAAGTACCATATTTTGAAAAAGACTGTAAAGAACCCATATCTGCTATTTTAGATGACACTAATAATTATGTAGAGTTGACTTTAATGATAAACAATAAAGTATATGTATTAAATAGGAAGATTGGAAGTAATTATATAAGTATATATGATAAAAGCAAAGAGGAATATATTAGTTTAAATTTAAATAGAACTGGTTATTTTTATGAAAAAGAAGGAAGAACATTCTCGGATTGGATTCTTGATAATATTGGAATTAATCTTGTTGAGATTAATCAACATTCAACTACTCATAGAGTGAATTTTGATGATTTAATGAGATTAATGTATTATGACCAGAAAACAGAAAACGAAAAAATAATAAGTGAATTTGCAATAAATACTTCTAATTTTTATAAAAATGGAATAGTAATGAGACGGACTATCTTTGAAATCTTAATATCTGAGTTCTTCAAAGAATATTACGATACATATTTTTATCTAAAAGAAATTTTGAAGGATAAAGAAGAAAAGGTCCAGAAAAAGAATGCTATAGTGGAATTAATACAAAATTTAAGTAGAAACATTGGATACACCAGTGATGATAAAGTGCTTAATAAATTAGAAAAAAGCAAAAAAGAATTAAGTAGGCTTATTAACATAAGAAAGGATATTAATTCTGAAAATAGTTTTGAAGATAGTGTTGTATTTAGGTTGACTGAATTACAAAAAGAAACAGTAAGTTTAATTACAGAAAAAAACTCTCTGAAGGGATATATAGAAGAAATTAATGAAGACTTAAATAAAGCATTAATTGTAAGGGAAAATCTGAAGAATGATATAAAGCATTTGGAAAAGATATTATTTACTTCACAATATATAAACATAATTAATGAAGGTAAATGCCCTTTTTGTCAAGAAGACTTACACATTGATAATAAAAAATGTATTTGTGGTTCTGACAAATATTTAGACTATCAAAGATTTATTTATTCTGACAAAGAATACACCAATATAATGAAATCAAAAATAAGAGGTTTAAAAACAGCAAATGAATCTATTGAATATTGTGAGAAAGAAAAACAAAATATGATTAATAGATATAAAGAATTAGAAGAGCAAATTTACAGAAATATGTATAATATAAAGCAAATAACTGAAGGTGCAAATTTAAATATGAATACTGCAGCATTAGATGAAATAACAGAAAACATTATTAGACTAAAAGAAGAAATTTCAGGATTAGAGATTTTAAAAGAAAAATACGATGAATTAGCAGAAGTATCTAGAGATATTGAAAACGTCGACCAATTAATAGAAACATATAAGAAGAAATTAGATGAATTGGAAGAAGAGAAGCAAAGAAAAATTGAAAATAATTTAATAGAATTTGAAGAGATATATGAGAAATATTTAAAAAGTTACTATAAAGGAGATATTGTTAATAAAATAAGTCTAGATAGAAATTATATGCCCAAAATAGGTGTGTATAAGGAGCAAAGTTTTAATGTACCAAAAAGATTCTTTTATTATCTTTCTTTACTAAAGTTATCCATAGATAAACATATTAATTTTCCACGTTTTTTAATTATAGATACATTAAAATCCGAAGGTATAGATATAGAAAATCTTAAAAAAATTACAAGTTATTTTAATGAATTTAAAGATGTGGAATGTCAGATTATTTTAACTAGCGGATATGAAGAACATATAAAGGAATTCGACAAATATGTAATTGAGAGGCTCACTGATAGTAACAAATTACTCAAAAAAAAGTAAAACAATATGCGATGTTAAAATAGTTATTATTTAAGTGTATAAGCATATTATTACTTTTTCTCTTATCTCTGTATCTATGCATATCAAATAAAGTTTTATCGTTATGCAAATTTTTTAGAGAATGCAAATAAAGTACCATTAGAAATCATGTGTGGATTTCA
>JAAYRK010000058.1 GCA_012518815.1 Candidatus Epulonipiscium sp.
AAATGAATATACTATTAAAAAACAGCTTCTGTTTTAAAAAAGAGCCTAAAGCATAATTGCTTGACAATAATTCTTTATAATAATATAGTTTAATAATAGTTATGCTATAGCTTTCATTGTTTAATATTTCACATTTATAATAGAATTAATTAGGAGGTTAACATGCAGTACATTAATGCAGATATTACACAAAGCAATAATTTCTTTGGAAATACAAATCCTTATGAGTTAATTCATGAATACGGAAGTCCTTTATATGTGTATAACGAAAAAATTTTCCGCCTAAGATGCAGAGAAATGAAAAGTTTTATTCCTTATCCTAAAATCTCAGTTAATTATTCTGTTAAAGCAAATAGCAATTTACAGCTTTTAAAAATAGCTCGTGAAGAAGGTTTAAATGTTGATGCTATGTCACCAGGCGAAATATTTTTTGAATTAGAAGCTGGTTTTAAGCCAGAACAAATACTATTTATCAGTAATAACGCTTCTAAAGAAGAAATGCAGTATGCAATTGATAGAAATATCACCATAAGCATAGATTCCTTATCCCAACTTGAGCAATACGGAAAGCTTAACCCTGGAGGACCTGTTGCCGTACGTTTTAATCCTGGAGTTGGTGCAGGTCATAGCAAAAAGGTCGTCACTGGTGGAAAAGGCACAAAATTTGGAGTAGATTCAAGCTTTATTCCTCAAGTAAAAGAAATCTTAAAAAAATATAATTTAAGACTTGTCGGTATTAATCAACATATAGGTTCCTTATTTATGGATGCTTCTCCTTACTTGGAAGGTGTAAAATCTCTTTTATCAATTGCAAGTAATTTTGAAGACTTAGAGTTTGTAGATTTAGGCGGAGGCTTTGGTATCCCCTATAGAAAACAAGAAAATGAAGCCCGTCTTGATTTATCAAAACTAGGAGAAGAATTAGCACCCCTACTCCATAACTGGACTTCTGCTTACGGTAAAGAAATAACCTTTAAAATCGAACCAGGAAGATATATAAGTGCAGAAGCAGGAGTGCTTTTAGGTACAGTCCATGCAGTAAAAAGCAACTGTGGAGATAAATATATCGGCACGGATTTAGGTTTTAACATCCTTGTCCGTCCGGTAATGTACGATTCGCATCATGATATTGAAATTTACAGAAACAGCGATATCGCATCGCAAAAAGAAGAAATTGTCAATATCGTCGGTAATATCTGTGAAAGCGGAGATTATATTGCAAAAGAAAGACTGCTGCCTGAAATCTTTGAAGGAGATATCATCGGTGTACTTGACGCAGGAGCTTACGGACATGTTATGAGTTCAAATTATAATAACCGCCTGCGTCCAGCAGAAGTACTCATTAAAGAAAATGGAGAGCATCAGCTTGTAAGAAGAAGAGATACATTAGAAGATTTAATCAGATTTTATCTTTAAATAATTATTGCTGCTGTCGGTTTCCATTCATACATTTGTTTTATGCAAATGTAGAAACTGGAAGCCGCTAGGCACCATCTATTATTATCAAAAAAATCCCTGTCATTATCTTGACAGGGATTTTATCTTTACTGGGTAGGAAGGATTCGAACCTTCGCATGCAGGAGTCAAAGTCCTGTGCCTTACCGCTTGGCGACTACCCAATATTTAACTATGTAAGTTTATTATAATCAAAATCTATCATTATATAATAAGCGCGAGACGGGATTCGAACCCGCGGCCCTCGCCTTGGCAAGGCGATGCTCTACCACTGAGCCACTCGCGCATAATATGTTAAGTTATGAGCTACCCGGGACTCGAACCCGGGACACCTGGATTAAAAGTCCAGTGCTCTACCGCCTGAGCTAGTAGCCCTTATTAGGCTT
>JAAYRK010000059.1 GCA_012518815.1 Candidatus Epulonipiscium sp.
AAAAAATAAGACCAGGCCAATCAGGACTTCTTGCTCTTAATTGGTGGGATGGGAACAGCAGTATTTTAGATGATGGAGATTTGACAAGTATAATTCTTGGTATTAATTTAGAAACAAAAGCTGAAGAAATATTTAGAGCGTTAATGGAAGCAGTTGCTTTTGGAACATTAAAGATTATAAAGAATTTTAGAGAACATGGAATAGCTATTAAAAAATTATATGTTTGTGGAGAACTTGCAGATAATAATCCTTTATTAATGCAAATTCTAAGTGATGTATGTAATATGGAAATATATGTTTCAGCTCTTTCTCATGCTATGGCAGTGGGTTCAGCAATGTTTGCTTCAGTAGCAGCAGGCAAAGAATTGGGAGGATATGACAGTATTTTTGAAGCATCAAAAAAGATGTCAAGATTAAAAGACATAGTGTATCGTCCTATTCCAGAAAATGTAGAGATTTATAATGAACTCTTTATAGAATATGAAAAGCTTTATGATTATTTTGCTAATAAAGAAAACAGTATTATGAAGAAATTAAAAGGAATTAGAGAAAGATAAAATTTTTCATGGTAGACTATCCCAGTAAGTTATTGATTTAAATTTGAGATACTATAATTGTAAGTAAGAAAATTTATAGTATAGAGTATTTTAGGAGGATAGTGCTATGAGGAAAATTTATCCTACTTTTTTTGGTAATGAAAATATCCCTGGTCCAATCATTTTAACAGATGGAATAGAGGAAAATGATAGTTTAAAGCTTTCAACTGATAGCTATGAAGTTTTTGTAAATGATGACAAGGTTGGTAATAAACTATTATTGACTCAAACAGATGATCCTAATGATTTGAATGACTTTCTTGAAAACAATGGTTTTAAGAACTTTAAAGTCAATGTTGTAGGGAACAGTATAATAATAGAAAGCAATGAAAGGCCTCATAAGATGAAAGAAATTCTATCAACTTACCTTAATATAAGATAAAAACGGGATTAATTGAACTGCCCCTATAGGTTAGACTTAGCCTAACTTATAGGGGCAATTTACAATTTTCACTTATTAATAAATAATTATTTCATTAATAATAAATATAAAAAGTTATTAATTTGTATTGTTTTGCCTTAAGTCAATTACTTCTTCTTTTTCCTGAGAGCTTTGTTGCTTATTAGATCTTTTGTTTGTTAGACTTATTATTATTAAAAACAAACCTGCAATAATCAATATTATTGGTATAAAATTTTCTACAGGAAACACTTCTATGGAAGACATTAATGTGGCAAAGTATAAGCCAGCCATAGGATATAGAGGCCATTTGCTATTGTAATGTGAAGTATGGAATAAATATATAAGGAAAAAGGCTGTTCCAATAGCAAAAGGAATAATAATATCTTCGAGATCTCCTACTCTAAACATTGAAAAATTACTTAGTATGCTAATACCCATGGTACTAAGAGCAAGCATAAAACAAATAGAAGCAGGTATTAAAAAGCCAATGTTGCTAGATTTTTCTTTTCCTCCTCGAAAAAAATAAATTCCGAAAAATACAATCGAAATAATTAAAAAGTAAAAGAAGTCTTCAGAGACTTGTAAAAGTCGAGTACTATAAAGAAAGATTCCTAAAAAAACAAGGGAAATTCCTAAAAATAGTTTTGTTTTCATAAATACCTCCTGAAAGAATCATATTATTTATAATTATTTACGATAATAGAATTACTTTGTCTGATAATCATAAAAAAATAATTGATAATATCAGATTTTTTTATTTGTTATTTTATTAGTATTTGCAAAGAACTACTCTTATAAACTTTTGAAGCGATGAATAATTAGCTCTTATTATTTTAAATATGATGCTAATAATTATAGATAAAAAATTAAGAATAATCAATAAAAGGTTAATATATTACTATAAAAATTATTGTATAATAAAGATAATGCTATTAAATATTTTTAAGGGGGCAATTTGATGAGTTTAGCTAAGCTTAAAGCTTTAATTAAAGAAAGCAACAATATTGTATTTTTAGGTGGTGCGGGTGTATCTACCGAAAGTAATATACCTGATTTTAGAACTGATACGGGTATTTATAGTGACAAAAATATGGATTATTCTCCTGAAACAATACTTAGTCATTCTTTTTTTATAAAAAATACCGAGTTATTTTATTCATTTTATAAAAGCAAAATGATATATAAAGATGCCAAGCCTAATGCTGCTCATATTGCTCTTGCTAAATTAGAAGAGATGGAAAAATTAAAGTCAGTTATTACTCAAAATATTGATGGACTTCATCAAGCAGGAGGAAGCAAAAATGTATTAGAATTACATGGCTCGGTACATAGGAATTACTGTATGTCTTGCAATCAATTTTATTCTCTTGATGATATAATAAATAGTAAAGAAATTATTCCTTATTGTAAAGAATGTGGAGGCATTATTAAACCTGATGTGGTTCTTTATGAAGAAGCTCTAAATTCTGATGTGCTAGAAAAAGCCATAGCTTATATTTCAAAAGCTGATATTTTAATAGTAGGAGGTACTTCGCTTCTTGTATATCCTGCTGCAGGTCTTGTAAATTATTTTAGAGGTAAGGCTTTAGTTTTAATTAATAAATCACAAACTCCTTATGATAGTCAGGCAGACTTTGTTATCCACGATAGTATTGGAAAAGTGCTAAGCCAATTAGCTGATATTAGTTAGTGACAGGAGATGATATTATGAAAATACTTCATACATCCGATTGGCATCTAGGTAAAAATTTAGAAGGTTACAGCAGATTGGAAGAACAAGGGCAATTTTTAGAAGAATTGTTAGAAATTGTTGATAGAGAAAAAATTGATTTAGTTATTATTTCGGGAGATATATACGATAGTGGGAATCCTCCTGCAAAGGCTGAAAAACTTTTTTATTCCTATCTTAAAAGAATAACTAAGGGCGGTAAAATACCTACTTTAGTGATTGCCGGCAATCATGACAACCCTGAAAGACTGGTAGCAGCAAGCCCTCTTGCTTATGAGCAGGGTATAATACTTTTAGGGACACCTAAAAGTAAAGCCCTCATTGGAGATTATGATTACTACAGTATTATTGATGCAGGAGAAGGTTACTTAGAAATAGAAAAAAACAAAGAGCGTTTAGTTGCTTTAACTATTCCTTATCCTAGTGAAAAAAGGCTAAACGAAATGCTCAGTGAAAGTATGGATGAAGAAGAACAGCAAAAAAGTTATTCTCAAAAAATTGCTGATTTACTAGAAAAGCTTTCTATAAAATTTAGGGAAGATAGCATTAATATTATTGTAGGCCATTTTTTTGTGGCAGGTGGTGAAGGAACTGATTCAGAGCGGCCTATACAATTAGGAGGAAGTCTTGCGGTAGAAGCTGATGTTTTTCCCAAAAAGGCTCAATACATAGCCCTTGGTCATTTGCACAGGCCTCAAAAAGTAAAAGGAACACAATTAGAAGTATATTATTCTGGATCGCCCCTTCAATATAGCAAAAGTGAAATATCTTATGCCAAATCTATTTACATAGTAGATATTTTACCGGGGCAAAAGGCAAATGTAACAGAATTTTATTTAAAAAATTACAAGCCTATAGAAGTATGGAAATGCAGTAGTATAGAAGATGCATTAAAGAAATGTGAAGAAAATAGTGAAAAAAATGTATGGGTTTATTTAGAGATAAAAACTGACAGGGTTTTATTACAATCTGAAATCAAAGAAATGAGAAGATTAAAGAAAGATATAGTTGAGATAGTTCCAATTTTTAATGATGAAGAAGAAGAGGAAGAAATAGAAGATAATAAAGAAAAAAGTTTAGAAGAATTATTTAAAGAATTTTACTATCATCAAAAACAAGTAAATCCAACAGAAGAAATGATTGAACTCTTTCTTTCTATAATTAATGAAGGAGAGGAAAAAGATGAAACCAGGAATTCTTAAGATAAAGGGACTAAATAGCTTTATAGAAGAACAAACCATAGATTTTAATCGCTTAAGCAAGAGGGGGCTTTTTGGTATATTTGGACCTACAGGAAGCGGGAAATCAACTATTCTTGATGCAATAATCCTTGCATTATATGGAGAAATACCTAGAAATACAAAGGAGTTTGTAAATTCAGAAGTCGATAGTCTTTGGGTTTTATATGAATTTTCTATTAAGTATGGAGATGAAAGAAAAGTATATGTTGTCGAAAGAACTTTTAAAAGAAACGATGAAGGTTTAAGAAAATCAAAGGATGCCAGATTTTATATAAAGAATACGGAAACAGATATAGATATTATTGCAGAAGGAATAACTAATGTAACAAAAGAAATTGAAAAGATAATTGGGCTTAAGGCAGATGACTTTACCCGTTCTGTAGTTTTGCCTCAAGGAAAGTTTAGTGAGTTTTTAAGACTTACGGGGGCTGAAAGACGTAGTATGTTGGAACGTATCTTTGGCTTAGAAAAATACGGAAGGCAACTGGGGGAAAAAATTAAGAATGCCAAAGATAAAAAAAGAGAAGAATTATTAAATATTGAATCTCAGCTTAGCGTATATGGAAACATAACAGAAGAAGAATATAAAGAACTAGAGGAAAGCCTGAAATTAAATACACAAGAAGAAAAGAATTTAAGAAAAGAGTTAGAAGAAATTAATAAAGAATATGAAAAATACCAAAGTATTTGGGAATTACAAAAAGAGTTATCTTTATATGAGGAGCAATTAAAAGAATTAGATAAAAAAGAAGATGAGTATTCAAATAAAGAAAAGATTTTAAAAAGAGCAGAAGATGCCGAAAAAATTAAAGCTCATATTGATGAGTTAAAGGAAATCCGCCAAAAGAAGGAGCAAATAGTAAAAGAAATTGATTTGCTTCAAGATAAATTTAATAGCCTTAGTAAAAAGAAAGCAGAAGTTGAAAAGCAGTACCAAGAAGCTTTAAATAATAAAAACATAAATCATCCCTTACTTCTTCAAAAACAAGCAAATATTGATCAAGCTATTAATATTTTAAAAGATAAAAACTCAATGCAAGAAGATAGAAACAAATTAAGAGAAGAATATTTAATAAACCGTGAAACAGTTAAAAAGCATGAGGATAAAGAAAAGATAATTGCTAATCAAATAAATAATATAGAAGAGGAATTAAAAATCATAGAAGAAGAAAAGGAAAAAATATATGTTGAGCCAACTTTTAGGGAAGAAATTCAAAAGGCATATGAAATTGAAAAAGAATATCTAAATTTAAAAACAATTAAAGAAGAAACTAAGGAAAAACTAGATAAACTCACTTTACAAATCAAAGATTTAAAAAATCAACATGAAAAAGTAATAATGGAAAAAGAAAAGAAAATAAAAATCCTTTCAAAACTAAATAATGAAGTAAAAGATTTAAAAGACAATTTTCCAGCTAATAAAGATATTATTTTTGAAAAACATAAATACATTCAAGAATTAAAAAGCAAAGATAAAATACTTGATGAGCAGATAAAGAAAAAAGAATTTGAAGAAAGTCGTTTAAATGAGCTTGCTAAACAATTAACCAAGATAGAAGATTTAAAAGAAAACTTATTTAAAGAAAAAGAAAACTTAAAAGAAAAATTAGAAATTATTAATACTGAGATAGAAATTATTAAAAAGACCAATATGGCAGCCTTATTATCTGCTGAACTTATAGAAGGCAAACCATGTCCTGTATGCGGTTCTACTTCTCATAAGCATCAAAGTTTTGATTTAGATGAAGAAAAATATAATAGTTTATTGGCTGAAGAAAAAATACTTAATAAACAATTTCAAGAAATTGAAGAAAAATATCAAGAACTATATATAAAATATGTGGCAATAGATAATGAAAAAAATCAATCTAAAGAAGAAATAAAAATAATAAATGAAATTTTAAACAATCAAGAAGCTGATAAATTAAAGGATAAGATATCAAGGGAAGAAGAAAATTTAAAGTCCCTTTTATCACAAATAAATACAATTGAAAAAGACATAATTGAAAAAGAAAAAAACATTTCAGCTTTAAAAGATGAAGTTAATTATTTAGGTATTGAAGAAGCTAGAATTAATGAAGGTATCTTAAGAGATGAAAAGCAGTATAAAGACTTACAATCAGCTAATAAAGATATAGAGGATAAGCTTAATACAATTGCTAATGAATATAATAAAATTAAAGAAAAGTTTAATTTAGACAATATCGAAGAAAAGATAAAACAAATAACAAAATGGGATAAAAAAAGAATTAGTTATGAAGAAAAGGAAAAAAATCTTAGGGAAGAAATAAAAGCAAAGGAAAAAGAAAAAGAAAGTTTTAAGACAATAATTTCAAAGCTTAGTCAAGAAAATGCAGCTATTGAACAAAGCGGAAAAGAAAAATCAGAAATGATAAAAGCTTGGGAAGAACAAATTAAAAAGTTGGCTGAAGATAAAGAGCCTTATATGTATAGGGATGAAATAAAAAAAGCCATTAATGATTTATTAGAAAAAGAAGCAGTTTTAAAAGATGTTTTTGATAAGATAAAAAATGAAGAAGAAGAAGTTAAAGAAAAAAATATTAAGTTTAAGACACAATTAGAAACCTTTAATCAAAATCATATAGAAAAAGAAGAAAGAATACATAATCTTCTTCAGGATTACAATTTTGCTAATTACGAAGAAGTATTAGAAGCTTGGATTGAAAAAGAAAAGAAAGAGACCTTAGAAAAGGACTTAAAAAATTACAAAGAAACTCTTAAAGAAGTCAAAAGCCATATATCTAGAATCCGTAAAAGGATAGGAGAAGACAAAATAAGCAAAGAAGAATGGGAAAGTCTAAAAGAAAGAAAAGATAAAAAGTCTTATGAATTAGAGATGAAAAATAAACGCATAGCTGTAATTCAAGAAAAACTCAATATTTTAAAAAAGGATTTAGAAAAAGTATCAAAATTAAACAGACAAAAAGCTGAACTCAGTAGGATTTATAGCATGATTGATGAATTGTCTAAACTAGTTCAAGGCTATAAATTTGTTGAATTTATAGCAACAAATAAGTTAAAGTATATAGCGAAAGAAGCTTCAAAAACCCTTAAACAGATTACTATGGGAAGATATGCTCTTGAATTAGATAGCTTAGGTAATTTTATTATAAGAGATGATTTTAATGGAGGAGTCAGACGTTCAGCCAGCACCTTATCGGGGGGAGAAACTTTTCTTACTTCTCTTTCGCTGGCTTTGGCACTTTCTTCTCAAATACAATTAAAAAATTCTTCGCCTTTAGAATTTTTCTTCCTAGATGAAGGTTTTGGAACTCTTGACAATAACTTATTAGATGTAGTAATGTCTGCCCTTGAAAGACTTCATTCTCAACAATTATCAGTAGGAATCATAAGTCATGTGGAAGAACTTAAAAACAGGATTCCAGTTAAGCTTATAGTAGAATCTGCTGTTCAAGGGATAAGTGGAACTAAAGTCAGAATTGAATAATCCGGATGTATAAACATCCGGATATTTACTTATAACTTGGATATAATAATATTAGTGATTTATATAAATGATTGTAATGGATAAAATTAAATTAAAAAAGTGATTGACATAAAATTTTCTTTGTGCTATAATTGGTTCTGTTGACAGGGCTAATGCCAGTTAATATAGTCTAGCATTGAATTAGATACTTATAACAAATATTAGCCACAACTATTTATAATGACGCGGAGTGGAGCAGTCTGGTAGCTCGTCGGGCTCATAACCCGGAGGCCGTAGGTTCAAATCCTACCTCCGCAATTTCAAAAACCTTTAAATCTATACGATTTAAAGGTTTTTTATATTTGTTGCAATTAGTAAATCATTTATATATAATAGAATAAATTAAAAGCAAGGTTAGTAGTAGAATTATTAATATATTAAAAAACAAATGACTATTTATAATAGAAAAGAGGAAAGTTATGCCTATTAAGATACCAAATGATTTACCAGCAAAACAAGTATTAGAAACCGAAAATATTTTTGTAATGGATGAAAATCGAGCAATTACTCAAGATATAAGAGAATTAAAAATTGTAATTTTAAATTTGATGCCTAAAAAACAAGAAACAGAAGTTCAATTGCTTAGGCTTTTAGGGAATACACCTCTTCAAGTAGAGATTACCTTATTGCATCCTAAAACCCATAAATCAAAAAATACTTCTGAAGAATATTTGCTTGCTTTTTATCATACTTTTGATGAAATTAAGCATAAAAAGTTTGATGGGATGATTATAACGGGAGCACCCGTAGAACATTTCCCCTTTGAAGAAGTGACTTATTGGGAAGAGTTGAAGGAAATAATGGAATGGACCAAAAGTCATGTTACCTCTACTTTGCATATTTGCTGGGGGGCACAGGCTGGCTTATATTATCATTATGGAGTGCCTAAATACCCTCTTCCTAAAAAAATGTTTGGAGTATTTCCTCATTATGTTTCGAAGGGAAATGTTAAATTATTACAAGGTTTTGATGATGTCTTTTATGTACCTCATTCAAGACATACTTATACCAAAAAAGAAGACATTGAAAAAGTTGAGGATTTAGAGTTATTATCCTTATCCGATGAATCAGGAGTATATATTGCTGCTTCCAAAGACGGTAAGCAAATTTTTATAACTGGACATTCTGAATACGATAGCCATACCCTAAAAGAGGAGTATGAAAGAGATTTATCAAAAGGTCTGCCGATAGATATGCCAAAGAATTACTTTCCAGATGATAATTCATCAAAAAGTCCTGTAGTTACTTGGAGAGGGCATGCCAATTTACTTTTTTATAATTGGTTAAATTATTATGTATATCAAGTTACCCCTTATCATTTAGAATAGTGTCATAAAAATGCTATTATTGTTTATTTCCTTATTGAAATTTAGAATTAAAATAAGTATACTAGTTTTATAATGATAATTTTATGACAATGATTAGAAGCAGCTGTCAGAATATCATAGGGCTTTTAATTGAATAGGATGGTGTGAATCTATGGTGAAATTTGCTGGATTAAAAGAGTATGTTTATCATGAGATTAAGCAAAGACTAATCAATAATACAATCAAACCTGGAGAACGAATTTGGGAAGAGGAGATAGCTGCAGAGTTAGAAGTAAGCAGAACTCCTGTGAGGGAAGCAATTAATAGATTAATTGCAGAGGAATTTGTAGAAAATAGACCTCGTAAAGGCATTTTTGCTGCTGAAATATCAAAAGAAGAGCTCAGAAAAATGTTAGATATCAGACTTGCCTTAGAAGTTCTTTCTGTTAGTCAATGCTGTAAGTTGATAAACGATGAGGAAATGGATGAATTAAAAGCAATATTTGAAAGCTATAAAAGAAAAATGGAAGAAGGAGAATATGAAAAGGCAAGCCAACTAGATAGTAAAATGCACAGATTCATTGCAAAAACAGCAGATAATAAAAAATTAGAAGCATATATAAATGATATTCAAGATTTCTTTGCTTATAGCAGGCCATATACTGTAAAGTGGACAGAAGCTAAAGTAAAGAGAGCCATTAAGGATCATAAAGAATTAATTGATTCATTATGTAGTAGAGATGAAGAAAAGGCCATAGAAATAGTAAAAGAAGATATAGAAGCTATGAGAGATTTACTTAAAGAAGATAATGCTGAATAAGTATATTTTGAGATGATATATTACATAATAAAAAAGACTGTTGGATAACAAAATTATTTTATTAAGCTATCCAACGGTCTTTTTTTATTCCACAAAAAACTCAGAAAATTCAGATGAAATTTAGACTTGTGACACAATAAGACAATTTTTTTATAAAAATATATAAAAAACTATTGAAAAAAGTATAATATGTTGTATAATAAGATTAAGATTATAAATTATAATTTATAAATTATAAAAGAAATGTATAGGTCGGGTGAAATTATAGATGAAATTTTCGGGATTAAAGGAGTATGCTTATCATAAAATAAGGGAAAAATTAATAAGTAATGAAATTAAACCAGGTGAAAGAATTTGGGAAGAAGAAATAGCTACTGAATTGGAAATAAGCAGAACTCCTGTACGTGAGGCGATAAATAGATTAGTTGCAGAAGAGCTTGTTGAAAATAGACCAAGAAAAGGTGTTTTTGCAGCAGAAATTTCAAAAGAAGAGTTAAGAAAAATGTTAAGTGTAAGGACTGTGTTAGAAAGTCTTTCTGTTAGTCAATGTTGTAAGCTAATTACTGACGAAGAAATAGACGAATTAAAAAAACTATACGAAAGCTACAAAAAGAAAATGGAAAAGGGCGAGTACGAAAAGGCAAGCCAGCTAGATAGTCAAATTCACAGATTTATTGCCAAAATATCCAGAAATAAAAGACTTGAAACATATATAAATGACATTCAAGATATCTTTGCCTATGCTAGACCTCATAATGTGAAATGGACAAAAGAGAAGATTAACAGATCCCTTGAAGACCACAAAAAACTGATTGAAGCCATATGTAATAGAGATGAAAATAGTGCTATAAAAATTGTAAAAGAGGACATATTAGCTATGGATGACCTACTTAAAAATAGTTAATAAATATTTTTAAAAAAATGTTAATGATAGGAGAGATAACAAATGAAATTATGCTACCAAGTAGCAACACCAGATGTAGCTATTGCTGATTCTGTTACGGCTTATCAAGGGCCTTTAGAAAAAAGCTTTTATGATTTAGCATCTTTTGGCTATGACGGTGTAGAATTAATGACATTAAATCCAAATGAATTAGATTGGGATTTTGTAAAGAAAGAAGCTGAGAAAAATAATTTATCCGTAGTTCTAGTTTGTACAGGAGAAATATTTGGCCAATTAGCTTTAAGCTATACAAACCCAAAAGAAGAAGTAAGAAAAGAAGCAATTAAAAGAACCAAAGGTATTATTGATTTTGCATCTTATTTAGGAGCCGATATTAACATCGGCAGAATCCGTGGTCAATATACTAGTGAACTTTCAAAAGAGCAAACAGAAAAATATGCAATTGATGCCTTTAAAGAATTAAGTGACTATAGCGGAAACAAAAATGTAAAAATTGCATTAGAATCAGTAACCATAATGCAGACAAATTTTATTAATACATTAGAAGAAGCTGTACAAATGGTAAAGTCAGTTGATAACCCTAATTTTAAAATCATGATGGACGTATTTCATTTGAACTTAGAAGAAAAAGACATCTGTGAAGCTATACGTACTTATAATGAATATAATATTCATGTTCATCTTGCTGATAACAATAGACGTTACCCTGGACACTGCGGATTAGATTTTGAAAAAATCTTAAGGACCTTTAAAGAATCTGGTTATTATGGAAACTATTGCACTGAGATCTTCCAAATCCCTAACCAGGAAGAAGCGGCAAAGGGTGCAATAAATCATCTTAGGCCCATATTAGATAAGGTATATGGTAATAACTAAATGAAAGGAGTGTATTTTAATGACAAAAGAAAGAAAAAAAGAGCTTCAAGACTTATGTTTAAAATTTAGAAATGACTTAATAGATATTTTATACAGTATTCAAACAGGTCATCCTGGAGGTTCTTTATCTTGTACAGAAATTGTTACAACTCTTTATTTTGACAAGATGAATATAGATCCTAAAAATCCCAAAAAAGAAGGAAGAGACAGATTTATAATGTCAAAAGGACATGCTTGTCCAATGCTTTATTTAAACTTAGCTGAAAAAGGATTTTTCCCTAAAGAAGATTTAAAAACTTTAAGACAGGTTGATAGTCACCTACAAGGCCATCCTTGTGCTCATAAAACACCTGGAGTTGAGCTCTCAACAGGACCTTTAGGTATGGGGCTTAGTGCAGGAGTTGGAATGGCTTTAAGTGAAAAACTAAAAAAGACTGGTGCTACAACTTATGTTCTCTTAGGAGACGGAGAAATCCAAGAAGGTGGCATTTGGGAAGCAGCAATGACAGCTTCAAAATATAAAACTGATAATTTGATTGCTATATTAGATTATAACGGAGTGCAATTAGATGGTACTTTGGAAGAAATAATGCCTATGGGTGATGTTGAGGCTAAATTTAAATCTTTTGACTGGAATGTTCTAAGCTGTGATGGACATGATGTTGAGTCTATATCAGATGCCATAGATAAAGCAAAAGAATCTAAAGGCAAACCTACAATTATAATTGCAAAGACCGAAAAAGGTAAAGGCGTTTCTTTCATGGAAGGCAAAAATATATGGCATGGAAAACCAATTAGTGAAGAGGATTATAAAGCAGCCAAAGCGGAATTAGGAGGTGAAAGATAATGTCAAAAAAGATTGCAATTAGAGATGCATACGGAGAAGCATTATTAGAATTAGGAAAAAAGAATGATAAGGTAGTTGCATTAGAGGCTGACGTAGGGGGCTCTACTAAGAGTATACTCTTTGGCAAAGAGTTTCCTGACAGATACTTTAATGTAGGAATTAGCGAATTTAATATGGTTTCAATGGCAGCAGGTTTTGCAACAGCAGACTTTATCCCTTTTGTTAATACATTTGCAGTTTTTATGACTACAAGAGGTGCAGACCCAATTCAAAGTTTAATAGCATACGATAAATTAAATGTTAAACTTGCAGGAACCTATGCAGGCTTATCCGATTCTTATGATGGAGCAAGCCACCAAGCTATTACCGATATTGCTTTTGTAAGATCTATTCCTAATATGACGGTTGTTTCTGTATCAGATGCAGTTGAAACTAAAAAAGCAGTTGAAGCAATAGCAGATTATGACGGACCAGTTTACTTAAGATTAAGCCGTGCTCCAGCACCAGTTATCTTTGATGAAAGTTATGATTTTAAAATTGGAAAAGGTGTTGAATTAAGAAGCGGAAAAGACATTACTATTATTGCTACAGGTACAATACTGCACAATGCTTTAGAAGCAGCAGAATTATTAAAAGAAGAAGGAATCGAAGCAACTGTTATTAATATTCACACAATCAAACCAATAGATGAAGAAATTATCATAAATGCAGCAAAGCAAACAGGAGCAGTTATTACAGCAGAAGAACACAGTATTTATGGTGGACTAGGAAGTGCAGTAGCAGAAGTATTAGCTAAAAATTGCCCAACACCTATGGATTTTGTAGGAGCAACAGAGTTTGCTGAATCAGGAGATTACGATCAATTATTAGAAAAATACGGTTATGGTGCAAAAACAATAGCCCAAAAAGCAAAGACACTAATCGATAAAAAATAGATATTATAAAAATTACTATAAGTACAAATGGAGGAATGAAGTATGAGAGAATCAATTCACAAATATTTTCAAGTAGGAACTATTCAATTTATGAGTTATGCAGGATTAGATCCGCTTGAGTCTATTAAAAAGATTGCTTGTGACGACTTCTTTGATGCAATCGAAATCACTAAAATTGAAGACGAAGAAAAAAGAGCAAAAGCTAAAAAAATGTTAGAAGAATCTGGACTAAAAGTATGCTATGGTGCACAACCAAGATTATTAGGACCAAAATTAAATCCCAATGCAATTGATGAAGCAGAAAGAAAAAAAGCAGAAGATACTCTTCTTGAAGCAATTGATGATGCAGAATACTTTGGAGCAAAAGGAATAGCTTTTTTAGCAGGAAAATGGGAAGAAGAAACAAAGGAAGAGGCATATGCTCAATTATTAAAGACAACAAGAAATGTATGTGATTATGCAGCTACAAAAGGAATGACTGTTAATTTAGAAGTATTTGACTTTGATATGGACAAGGCAGCATTAATTGGTCCTGCTCCATTAGCAGCAAGATTTGCAGCTGACATGAGAACTAGTCATAGCAATTTTGGACTTATGGTAGACCTTTCTCACTTCCCAACAACCTATGAAACTGCTAGATTTGTTATTAGAACCTTAAGACCATATATTAGCCATTTCCACATAGGAAATGCTGTTGTAAAAGAAGGTTATGAAGCATACGGAGATCAGCATCCAAGATTTGGTTTCCCCAATAGTGCAAATAGTACAGAAGAATTATTAGAATTCTTTAGAGTTCTAAAAGAAGAAGGTTTCTTTGATGCAAGAGATCCTTATGTACTTTCCTTTGAAGTTAAACCATGGAAAGATGAAGATCCTGATATTATATTAGCTAACACAAAGAGAGTTATTAATAGAGCTTGGGCACTATTAGAAGATTAAAGACTAGAAATATAAGTGAAAGAAAGGATGGAAAATATGAAAATAGTTATTCTTGATGGATATACAGAAAACCCTGGAGATTTGTCTTGGGAAGGTTTTGAAAAACTAGGTGATTTAACAGTATATGACAGAACACCTGCTGACAAAATAGTTGAAAGAATTGGGGATGCAGATGTAGTATATACAAATAAAACTCCAATCACTAGAGAAACTTTAGATGCATGCCCCAATGTAAAATTTATAGGTGTATTAGCTACAGGCTATAATGTAATCGACGTAGAGGCGGCAAAAGAAAAAGGTATTCCAGTATCTAATATTCCAACTTATGGTACAGATGCAGTTGCTCAATTTACTATCGCCTTATTACTAGAATTATGTCACCATATCGGAGATCATTCTAATGCAGTAAAAAATGGAGAATGGACCAATAATCCGGACTGGTGCTTCTGGAATTACCCACTAATTGAACTTGCAGGTAAAACCATGGGTGTTATAGGTTTTGGTAGAATCGGACAAAGAACTGCTGAAATTGCACAGGCTTTAGGCATGAAAATATTAGCATATGATGCATATAAAAATCCTGAGCTGGAATCAGAAAGCTGCAAATACGTAGAATTAGAAGAATTACTTGCAAACTCTGATGTTATTTCATTACATTGTCCTCTATTCCCAGAAACAGAAGGTATTATTAACAAAGACACTATTGCAAAAATGAAAGATGGAGTAATGATTCTTAATACTTCCAGAGGTCCATTAATTGTTGAAGAAGATTTAAGAGATGCATTAAATAGTGGAAAAGTTGCAGGAGCAGGCTTAGATGTTGTATCTAAAGAACCAATAGAAATGGACAATCCACTACTTTCAGCAAAAAATATAATTATCACGCCACATATTGCCTGGGCACCTAAAGAATCAAGGCAAAGACTAATGGATATTGCAGTTGACAACTTAAAAGGCTTTAAAGAAGGCAAACCTATTAATGTTGTAAATAAATAATTAAGATAAAATACAATAAGCAATTCCTAAAATAATAAAAAGTATTTCATACCCTTCAAATAAAATTTGTAGGGTATGAAATCAGCACCATTAAAAATCATATCTTGGAAATAGGAGGGTAGCAAAATGACTAGTACAAAAACAAAGCGTTTAACACCAATTATATTTATTGTCATGGGTTTAGTATTTGCATATTTAGGCTTTAATGAATTTGGTTTTTGGAGTGAAGTAGATGGACCGCTACCAGGTTTTTTCCCATCAATTATGGCAATTGTTATGGTTTTTGCTGGTATTGTGTCATTAATTCAATCTTTTAAGGATACAAAAGCAGCAGAATATAATGGACCTGAGTTGCTAGTAGTTGCTGGAGGAATTGGTATATTTGTATCTACATTTATTATTGGTTTGGTACCAACTATATTTCTTTATATAATTCTTTGGCTTAAATTATATGAAAAAGCTCCTTGGAAGCCTACTTTAGTTGTTTTAGGAGTAGCGGCAGCTATTACAATTGGTGTATTTGGAATGTGGCTAGGTATTCAATTTCCTATGGGTGTATTCGAAAACATTTTATAGTAGAAAAATTGACATCCAAGCAGACTAATATTACTATGGTAAATTTGTGAAATTCTTATAGGAGAGGAGAAGGAAATAATGGAGAACTTTGAATTATTGTTACGGGGGTTTTCAGTTTCGTTGACACCAATTAATATAGGAGCAGCATTCCTAGGAGCAATATTAGGCCTCATAGTAGGGGCTATGCCGGGCATTGGAAGCCTTGCAGGTGTTGCATTATTACTTCCGTTAACTTATAAATTTAATCCAACAACAGCAATAATTATGTTGGGTGCACTTTACTATTCCAATATGTATGGTGGAAGCTTTAGTGCTATCTTGCTTAATATTCCAGGAGATTCACCAGCAGTTATGACTGCATTAGACGGATATCCAATGGCTAAGAAAAAGAAGAGACCTGGACAAGCTTTATTTACAGCTAATACTGCATCTTGTATTGGTGGTACAATAGGTATAATTATTCTTACTTTTGCAGGGCCTGCCCTTGCTAATATAGGATTAAAATTTGGACCTTCAGAAATGACAGCTATCTTATTAATTGCTATGACTTCTATAAGCTGGCTGGTTGGAGAAAACCCAATAAAAGGTATAGTTATCACAGCATTTGGTATTTTGCTTGCAAGTATGGGGATGGATACTTTATCCGGAGCTCCAAGATATGATTTTGGTAACATGTATTTATTAGGAGGAATTCCCTTTACTCCTTTTGTAATTGGTACAGTAGGATTTTCTCAAGTAATCAGTCTAATTAATGAAAGAAACAACAAGACTGAAAAAATAGATGCAAAACTATCTATTAAGGGTAGTTTATTATCCAGAAGAGAATTAAAAAGATTACTATTTCCTTCAATTAGATCTGGTCTTTTAGGAACCTTTGTTGGAGTATTACCAGGTGCAGGTGCTACTACTGGATCTTTTATGGGATATGCTGTTCAAAAGAGATTTAAGAGTGAGGAAGAACTGGGAACTGGAGCAGTAGAAGGGATTGCAGCATGTGAAGCAGCTAATAATGCAGCAGCCGCAGGAGCTTTTGCGCCTTTACTAGCTTTAGGTATCCCTGGTTCAGGAACAGGGGCAGTATTGCTTGGAGGATTAATGCTTTGGGGACTTAGCCCTGGTCCATTACTTTTCCAAAATGAACCAGACTTTGCATGGGGCTTGATTTCATCCCTATTTTTATCAAACCTTTTAACTCTTGCAGTGGCAATAGCTATTATCCCCTTTTTAACAAAGATATTATCTGTTCCTACAAAATATATGATTCCAATTATTACAGTTGTTTGCGTAGTAGGTTCTTATAGTACGACTTACTCCATGTATGGAGTTCTAGTAATGCTACTATCAGGTATTTTTGGATACTTCTTACAAAAGAATGACTATCCTACAGCACCTATGTTATTATCCTTTGTATTGGCTCCATTGTTAGAATCCAATATGAGAAAGGCATTTATTATCTCTGGAGGTAGCTTAAATATCTTCTTTACAAGACCTATTACACTTGTATTAATGCTTGTTTTCTTTGCAATGATTCTTATTCCATTAGTAAGAAGTATAATAAATAAAACTAAAAAAGGAAAAGTAGCATAATTAATATTACTCAGTATATAATTTTAAATTAAAAATTATATAGATTAAAATTTTAATGAGGAGGATTTTGAGATGAAGAGTAAGATATTTGCATTAATGGCGGGGGTTTTAACTTTATCAGTATTCTTTACAGGTTGTCAAAGTGGCGGCGGCAATGGAGCTGCTAAAGAATATAAACCAGCTTCAAACGTAGACTGGTATGTTGCAAGTAGCCCTGGTGGCGGTAGTGACATATTTTCAAGAATAATTTCTGATATTATGATTACTGAAGGAATTGTTGATGCGAACTTTATTGTTACCAACAAGACCGACGGTGGTGGAGAAGTTGTTCGTAATGAAGTTGCACACATGAAGGGTAATAAAGCTGACAATACCTTATTAACTTTCAATAGTGGATGTTTAATGCCAATGGTTGAAAATACAAAAAATCGTGCTAGCAACTTTAGAGTAATAGCTGTTATGGCAGTGGACAAGCAATTACTATTTAAAACAGAACACACAAAATATGCTGATTTTGCAGAAGCAATTGAAGCTGCAAAAAATGGTGAAACAGTAGTTATTGGTGGTTCAAAAGGTGACGACGTTGCAACTTATGAAGCATTAGTTAAAGAAATTGGTGTATCTCAAGATAATATGAAATATATCACTTATGATGCTACTTCTGATGCTATCACAGCAGGATTAGGTGGACACGTTGACTTTGTAATGTCTAAACCAGCAGCAGCATCTGAATATGTAGAAGCAAATTCATTAATTCCTGTATTAGCTCTTTCTAAAGAAAGATATACTGGTAATTTAGCAGATGCACCTACATTAAGTGAAGTAGGAGAATATAATGATGTTGAAGTTCCAGTATGGCGTAGTGTTGTAGCTCCTGCTTCAATGAGCGATGAAGCTGTAGCTTTCTGGACAGAAGCATTTAGAAAAGTATCTGAAACAGAAAGATGGCAAAACGAATACATTGATAAGTATAAATTAATTCCTGATTTTATGGATGCAGCATCAGCTACAGACTATATTACTGAATTTGAGAAAAACTTTAAGGAATCCAAAGGAATTCAATAATTTGATTAATTAAAGATTGGTTGACAACAACTAGTTAGTTTAAAAGAAGTGCTATCTAATGATTTACTGATAGTACTTCTTTTAACAAAATATAGCTAATAATGAGTTAAAACTATATTAAACCATTTAGGAGGAAGAAAGTATGGCAAATAAACCAATTATTGGTATAGTTTTAGGTGATGCAGCTGGAGTAGGTCCAGAAATAATTGCAAAACTTGCAGCTAGAAATTTTTATGATGAACATTGTAAACCAATTATCTTAGGTGATGCTAGGGTTTTACAAGAAGGAGCAAGAGTTGCTGGTGTAAATGTTCCTATGGAAATTATTGAAAAAGTTGAAGATGCAAAATGGGAAAATGGAATTCCCGTTCTTGACCAAAAAGATTTAGATCCTTCAACAGTGGCTTATGGAAAATTAAGTGTAGAAAGCGGTAAAGCTTGCCTTGACTTATTAAAATTAGGTGTAGAGTTATTTAAAGAGCAAAAAATAGACGGTTTTTGCTTTGGACCTTTAAATAAATCAGCTATGATTGCTGCTGGATGTCCTTTTGAAAGTGAACATCATTATATGGCAGACTTATTTAATCATACAGAACCTTTTGGTGAAATTAACGTTTTAGATAATCTTTGGACTACAAGAACTACAAGTCATATTCCAATTAAAGATGTAAGTGCTAATTTAACTGTTGATAGAATTTTAAGAGCAGTACGCTTAGCAAATACAACTTTAAAAAATTCAGGAATTGAAAAGCCAATATTAGGTCTTGCAGCTCTTAACCCACACTGTGGTGAAGAAGGTAAATGTGGAAGAGAAGAAATTGATGTAATTGCTCCAGCAATTGAAAAAGCTAAAGAAATGGGCATTGATGCTAGAGGACCATATCCTGCAGATATCCTCTTTATTAAAGCTTTCAATGGAGATTTCCATGGAGTAGTAACTATGTATCATGACCAAGGTCAAATAGCATTAAAACTTAAAGGATTTGATTATGGTATTACTATTGCAGGAGGTCTTCCAGCTCCAATTGTTACTTGTGCTCATGGAACTGCTTATGATATTGCAGGAAAAGGAATTGCAAAAACTACTGCTTTTGAAAACGCTGTAAAAATGGCAGCAAGAATGGCACGCCATATACGTGGTTAAGAAAGGAGCAAGTTATGGACGTTTCAATGAGAAGATATATGAAGGTAGGAATTATCCTTCATATGGCATTTGACGGCCTTACAACAGGAGAAGGACCTATATTGGAATGTTTAGAAAAAATAGTAAAAGATGATTATTTTGAAGTAGTAGAAGTAACACAAATGAAAGATCCTGCTGTTAGAAAGGCAGCAAGAGATATGATTGAATGTGGTCATATGGAAGTAGTTTATGGCGGACAGCCAAGACTATTAACAGCAGGGTTAAATATAAATGATTTAGATGAAGAAAAAAGAAAAGTAGCTGTAAAAACATTAAAAGAAGGCATTGATGAAGCTTATGAATTAAATGCAGTAGGTTTTTCATATTTGGCAGGAAGATATGAAGAAGCAACAAAAGAAGAATCTTTTCAAGCCTTGATAAAATCCAGCAGGGAAATATGTGATTATGCAAAGTCAAAAGGCGATATGCCTGTTACATTAGAAGTATTTGACTATGATATTGATAAAAAATCATTAATTGGCCCTGTTGATATGGCAAA
>JAAYRK010000060.1 GCA_012518815.1 Candidatus Epulonipiscium sp.
AGTAATAAAAGAATTAAAAGATGAAGAAGTCGAAATTCTAAAAAAGGAACAAAAATATAAAGTTTAAAAATAAGACTGAACCAGAAATAAGGAAATGATTTAATATAGTCGACCATTTAAAACAGGTGCCTGGTAAGGCACCTATTGTTTTTCGATTATATCATATAAATATTCTAGTAATTTTTTATTTTGCTCAGGAAGTAAAAAGCAAAATCTCATAAACCTTGAATCCAAAAATGGAAAGCTTCCTGCATCTCTTATAATCATATTTTTGTGAATTAATTTTTCAAAAATTTCCCCTGAACTAATATCATCTCTTAAAAGTTTAAAAAGAACAAAGTTTGCACTTGGTTTATATACTTTTATATTTTTCCATGTCCTTAATTCATTATATATTTTATTTCTTTCTGAATTTATAAGTTCTTTTGTTGCTTCAATATATTCTTCATCTTCCATCATTATTCCTGCAGCAAAAGCAGCTAAGGAATTGATAGTCCAAGGATTTTTAATTTCGTTCATTTTGTCTATTAGGTCTTTGTTTTTACAGATACCATATCCAAAACGTAGTCCCGGGGATGAAAAAAACTTAGATATACCTCTTAAAATAATAAGATTATCATATTTTTTAGATAGAGGTATAGCCTCTGCAATTTTTATATCTTCTACAAACTCCATATAAGTTTCGTCAATCATTACGTATATATTTTTACTTTTGCAGTATTCTATAATAATTGAAAGCTCCTTTTGATAAAGAACAGAAGCTGTAGGATTATTAGGGTTGCATAAAACTAATAAATCTATATCTCCTGTTAATAAAGCTTTAAGATTATCAATATCTAATTGAAAATCTAATTCTTCTTTTAGGGGAAAATATTCTACTATCCCACCATTTAGTAATATTTCTCTTTCGTATTCTGAATAGGTTGGACCAATAATTAAAGCTTTTTTTGGATGTATTATATTAATAAAAAGAGAAATAAGCTCTGTAGAACCATTGCCAACTATGATTGAATCAAAATCTGCCTCGGTAAATTTAGAAATCTTTTGTCTAAGATTAATATATTTTCTATCGGGATAAGTAGATATTAAATCTAGATTATTAGCTAATTCTTTTTTTGCCTTTGGTGAAATTCCAAGAGGATTTACATTAGAACTAAAGTCAATAAGATTATCTCTTGGTATCCCATAATATTTTTCTATAGCTTCAAGGTCTCCACCATGTAAATAATGTTTAGATTTTTCCATACTATCTCCTTCTTCTAAATAAAGTTTTATATATTATACATTAAATATTTCTAATAAAAAATAGTCATATATTTATTATCAAATATTATTTATTTGAAAACTAAAAAGATTGATATATAATAATAAATAATAATGATAAAAAAGTAAAGGAGGATTATCTTGAAAAATACTTTTTATGAAGTTAAAAGCGAAGAATATTATGAAGAACCTCCTATACTTAATGTATCAATTAATGAATTAAATTTAGAAATAGCCGCTTTTTCTGTATATACTGGTGCTTTTAAGATAAATAATGTTGGGAAAGGAAATCTTAAAGGTAGAATTTTTTCAAAAAACGGCTATGCAAGTTTTAATCCCCCAAAGTGGGAATCTAATGAACAGGTGATTATTTATCGTATAGATACTAAAGAACTTATTAGGGATTATCATTATAAAGATATATGGCTTATTGAAACTAACGGTGGGGAAAAAGAAATCTTAGTAGATATTAGTATTACATATCCCTTATTAATTATTGATGATAAAAACAGTATATCAGACTTAAAAGAATTTGCCAGTTATGCAAAAAGCAACTGGAGCAATGCAAAAGAAATATTTTTTTCACCCTTATTTATATCTTGGATTAATAATAATAAAAATATAGGCTTTATTAATATTTATAATCAAATAACAACAATAAAAGATAAAGATTGGGCACTGGAATATTTTCTAAGGCTAGCAGGCCTTAAGCATACTCCAAGTTTATGGATTCAAGAAAATGAAAGAATAATAGATATGTCTCCTATCAATAATAAAGCCCTTTTAAAATCTCTTGTCATCCGTAAAAGAGGCTGGGGTTTATTAGAGGGTGAAATTAGTAGCGATGTAAGTTGGATAAGATTAAAAAAGACAAGTTTTAATTTGATGGACTTTGATAATAATAAATTAATTGTAGATTACGAAGTTTTAGCAGATAGAATAACAAATAAAATTAGTCTCGGGAAAATATATGTTAAATACGAAGATAAGGAAATAGTTTATAATATTAAACTAATAAGAAAAAAAGCCTTAACTGTTACTTTTTCAAAGAAATCTTTTAAACAAGACGATGTTGGCGTTTTGATTGTTGATAATTATACAGGGGAAGACTTAATGTTAGAAGTTAATCCAAAAGACCCTTGGATTCTTTTTGAAGCCAAAAAATATCTTATTGCAAAGCATGCAGAAATACCTTTTAGAATTCATATGACAAGATGGCATAAAATAGGGATGGGAAAAGTTCCTTATTATGATTCTTTAATTGAAATCCAGGCTAATTCAAAGCGAAGAATATTTAGACAAAAGCTAATTAAAAAAATAGATGTGGTTAATTAAGGAGAAGTTATATGAATGCATATATCAAGGAAAGTTTGGATTTTTTAAAGGAAAAAACAGAAGATAGCTCTATTAAGCCCTCTAATGAATATAGGATTAAAACAGTAAAAGTTATGTATTATTGGCTTTTTGGAGAAATAAATCATTTAGAAAGAAATACTTATTATAGGGAAGCTCTTAAACTTTTATCCAAACTTTATAATGAAAACCCTACAGATATAAGGCTTTATTTTGCAAGTATATACTTAAATATTAAAATAGAAGAATATGATGAAGCTTACGAAATATTAAAGATCTTATTAAAGAACAAAAAATACTATGAAGCTTCTAATAAGGTAAACTATGGAATCATTTATTATTTAAAAGCCTTACTTGATTATTACAACGGTAAGCATATGTTTATACAAAAATCTATTAAAATATTTGAAGAGTCTATAGAAACGACTAATAGTTCTATACTACATTTTTTAAAAGCAGACTTAGAAAAGAAACTTTTTTTAGAAGAAAAAAATGAACTAAATCATTACTACAATGCTTTTAAAGCTGGATTTAGGAGTCCGTTTTTATACCTTAAGGTTTATAGATTATTTTGTTTGAATCCATCATATTTTTACAATATGAATGATATGATTAATGTAGTTTTTATATGGGCACTTCGTTATGATTTATTAGATGATAAAGGAGTAAAACAATTTTCAGAAGGATTTTTGCAAAGTGAAGAAAGCCTTAATATACCTGAAAATTATATAAAAAAGGTATATGATAAATGGAACAATGATAACTTTCTTGCATTATTATGCAAAAAGTATATAAAAAATAATAAAAGAGATAAAGAGGCTTTAGCCCTTTTTAATGAAGCAATAGAAAAAAAGCTTTATGTTGAAGGTATTTATCAAGCCTATGCTGAGACGGCTAAAAATCTAGATTATACAGATATCCCTTTGGCATCTCTTCATCCTATTTTACTTGGAAATCCCGATAAAGATTTATTAGCTTATGTATACTCGATAGTATGTAAAAAATCAAAATATAAAACTTATTATCAAATAAATTATAAGAAAATTTTTGATTTTGGAATAAAAGCATTAAAAGCAGGGAAAAAAGGAAAGTATTATATTGATATATACATCAAGCTTTTAGAAAATAATGCAAATCATAACCAATTAAAGAAAATTGTATTTGAGCATTTGTTCTTATATGAAGTTAAAGTTAAATCTCCTTATATCAAGTATCTTTGGATAGTGGAAAATGAGAAAGAAAAGATGACTACCTATACAGTTAATAGTAATAGTTTATACATAGAAGCGGCGGCAGATAAAAAAGAGGATTTAACAATATTTTGCGTTGGACAAAGGCAAAAAAGCTTTTATCCTGATAACCTAATAAGTATTAATAAATTGGTCAATGTTTCTTTTGAATTGCTATTAAACTATTATGATGAAGATTATAAAACTACTAATTTACTTATTGCTCTTACTAAACATTTAATTAAAATGACTAAAGAAAATACAGAAATAACAATAGGCAGTAAGGCAGAAAGGATAATGACAGAATGCCTGGAAAACAGCAATCTTTCTAATGAGTTTAGAAAAGAAGCTTCTGCAGCTATTGGGACTATACTAGCAAGAAATAATAAGCTAAAAAAAGCTTTTTTATATTTTAACCCTTTATCTTTTGAAGATTTATCCCCTTTTCAAGTTGAATATGGAATTAATGCCTTACTAGAAGGGGGAGAGTTTGAAAAGGTAATAGCTTGGGCACAAGTTGCTAAGGAATTAAATCATGAAACAAAATTTAAATTAGTTAAAAAAGCCATAGAGAAAAAGATAAAAAATCCTTATATAATTAATAGTTCCTATAAGCTTCTTTTAAAGCAAAAGTACGATGAAGATATTTATCAATACGTTATTGAAAATTATAAAGGCAGTATGGAAGATTGGTATAAATTAAGAGAAAATTTAGTTGCCTTAGGTAATCCAACAGTTGATTTAGATAAAAAAATACTCGATAAAGGAATTTGGACAAGAAAACTAAGCAGTAAACTAGAAGAAGTATTTCAATCCTTGTTTAAAGAAAAAATCCCTATATCAAAGGCTTTCATTGATTTTTGTAATTATGAAGTTTTGATAAATGAAAAGATACTTACTAATGATACTATAGAAATCTTAGAAGACGTTTTTGAAAAAACAAAGAGTATGCCTTTAGCTTCTTCCCTTTTTTATAATTATGGGAAAAGCAATATTGATGCAAAAAATAAAAAGGAAATCATTCAACTTACTTATGAGTGGATGAAAAATAATGATTTTATTCTTCCAATTATTAAAGAAAAAAAAGACATTTTCCCTTATTCTTCGTATATAGAACAAAACACGCCCTTTATTCACTTCACAAAAGGAGGGAGAGAAGTATACTTTTGTTATAAAATTAAGGGTTTTCCTTTAAATAAAAAGAAAATGTACAATATAGCTTTTAATTTATATGGAACATGTGTATCTATATTTTATAATGAAAGCATGGAATATTATATTGAAGAAACTGATGAAGAAGGCAATATCCTATTAACTGATGTAAAGATTTATAAACACGATATAAGAAATATTTATGCAAAACCGAAAGAAATATATGAAAAACTAAACAATGCAATAATATATAACAGTGAATCAAAGTATGAAAAAGCAGAAGAAATATTAGAAGAAATGATTCTTGAAGACAGAAGAAATAATGTAGGTTATTTATTATAAATTAGATATAAGGAGGAAGTATTCATGGGAACATTAGGATTGGATGTTGAAAGAGGTTTATTTTTAGGAATTGACTTTGGTACTACTAACTCAGTAGTAAGTGTATATGACTTTAAAGAAGGGCAAGTAGAAACTATACCCCTTGATGGTAGCAATATTTTCCCAACAGCTATTCAGTTTGAAACAGATCCTGAAGATCCTGATAAATTATCAAGAATTTTTGGAATACAGGCAAAAGAAGCTGCAATTATTTATCCTGAAAGCACCGTTTTATCTATAAAACGTTTACTTGGAACAGACGAAAAAGTTAAAATCTTAGTAGATGGCAAGGAATATGAATTTACTCCCCAGCAAATTGCAGGAGAAATTTTAGGCTATCTTAAACAAAAAGCTGACGAGTATGTTCAAGAAGAATTAAATATTGCAGGAGAATTTTCAGGCTGTGTTATTACAGTGCCAGCAAATTCTACGGACAAGCAAAAGAAAATGACTAAAGAAGCTGCAAAATTAGCAGGTTTTGATGAAGATAATATTTATCTTAGATTAGAGCCAGCTGCAGCTGCAATTTCTTATGCAGTTAATGAAAGAAAAGATAAAAAAGTATTGGTATATGACTTTGGTGGCGGTACCTTTGATGCTTGTATATTAGATATTAAAATGACAGAAGCGGACGAACCTAAAATTTCTATTTTAAGTACTTATGGTGTTAATGATTTAGGTGGAAATGACGTAGATAAAATAATCATGGATATGATTTATGAAGAATTTAAAAAGATGACTAACGAAGAAATTGACTTATTTGATTTTAATGTAGACGATGGAGTTTCTAAAAGACAAAAAACTACAGCTTTAGTACGTTTGGCACAAGTAGCTAATCAAGCAAAAGAAAGACTTTCTTCATCAAAATCTACTAAAGTTGTATTAGCACCTTTTATTCAAGAACCCAAAATCGTAAATATAAATATGGAAATAACAAGAGAAGCATTTTTAAATCATAAAAGAGTTAATCCTTTAGGTGATTCTGCTGATTTGTTCGAAAAGATGGAAGGAAAATCAGTTGAAGATTTAATAGAAGAAACCATTAAATGTGTTGATGAATGTCTAAATGGTGCATCTTTAAAAGCAGAAGATATTGATGAAATATTCTTAGTTGGAGGTTCTTCTTCCATTCCAAGAATAAGAGAAAAAATTACTGAAAAATTTAATAAAGAACCTTTTAAATCAAAAATAAGCCCAGCATTAAGTATTTCACAAGGAGCAGCTCATTATTGCAATATGATTATGATGCCTACAGTAAAAGGACCTGTTGTACAAGAAAAAACTATTCACCCTCTAGGTCTTGAAATATCCGGTAGAAGATTTATGGAAATAGTAAAAAGTGGTATAGATATCCCTGAAGAAGGGCTTACTGTAGAAGCGGAAGAATTACTTATGACCAATTTTGATAACGTTACCAGTATGGCTATTGTTGTATATGAAAACACAAAACCTGCCACAGAGGAGAAAAAGACTTATTATGTAACAGACGAAGGTATGAAAAGACTTGCAGGAACAAGTCTTAGGGGTATTCCTCCTAAAGTAAAAGGTGAAGAAAAGGTTAAAGTTATCTTTCATATTAGCCAAGACAATATGCTTAAGGTTACAGCAAAAAGTATGAGTACTGACGGAGTAGAAACCGAATTATCCGTGGATGACTTATACTAACAGCTAGTAAAAGGAGGATTATGCATGTTAAAAGACTATCCCCCTGTTTTACTAAAGTCAAAGGGATTAGTTGAAGCCTGGAGAAACACACTTCAGGCTTTCGATAAATTTATTGAAGAAAACATTAAAGGATGTTTTTTTCATATAAAAATGAAAGTCATGCTTAGAATTCTTCATCATTTAATAGAAGAAAACAAGCTTTCTATGTATGACGAAAAAATATTTGAATACTTTGACAATCTAATGCTTTACTATAATAATACATTAAAGTTATTTTATGATAACGAGGAAAAAATAAAGACAGGAAAAGCTAAGGAAATCTTAGAAGGCATATGTGATGTTTTATCTGCTCAGCTAAGACAGTTTAAAGAAAGCCAATTAGCTGACCAAACTATAGCGGATGAAAAGTCAAAGATAAATCCTATAAAAGCAGAAAAAGACAATTTCCTTACAGAAGAAAAGATAGATATACTAAACCAATTAGATGATTTAGAAAAGCAGTGGGCTTCCAAAAAAATAAAAGATTATATAATTTCCTTTAGAGAATATTTAAACATTTTAACAGAAGATGAAGAAAAAGAAATTGAACTTATTGAAAATATTTATAGTGCCCTAATAAAAGATCTTAAAGAATCATTATATATTGGCTATGTAAGAAAATCAGAAAAAGGAATTAAAAAGTTAAATGATTTTCATTTAAGAAAAGCAGCAAATTTTTATTATGAATCTATAAAGCAAGAAAAAGAAAATATTGAAGCCATTATTAAAATTCAAGTAAAAGCTTTAGAAGAAGAAATGGAAGTAGAAAACTACGAAGAAGAGGAAGAACAAATCATACAAGAAATACTCCATACTGTAAGAGAAGCCTACCAGCATTTAGGAAGAGAAATAGATGAATTAGAATTATTCTTTAAAGAATCAGAAGAAGATAATAAAATAGTCTTATTTACTAGTGAAGAATTTGAAGAATATCTTAATAATCAAGGATTAAAATCTTATATTAATGATATTATGGTAAGAAAAAAACTTAACCTTAAGGTAGATGAACCTGATGAATGTTTAGAAAGCTTTGAAGTTTTTAATAGTAACTGGGAAGAACTAAAAGAAGAAATATTAAAACTATATATTGAAAAAATTAACTTAGATGAATTCAAAGAAGATATTAATAAAAAACTTCAAGCTAATATTGACTTATCTACCAAGGTGAGCAGATTGTTTTCTGACTTTATAACTAGTTATGATAAAGAAAAAATTAATGAAGAAGCAAAGTATTTAGCTATTCTTGATGGTATTTATGAAACAATTAATATTAAAATAGAAAGTATTAATGAAAACATTGAAGCATTTGCTAAGACAATTGAAGAAGTCAATAGTCATATTGCTAATGAAACTAACCTTTCTTATTTTGAAGAAGAGTTTATAAAGCTTAATATTGAAATATATAATAGATTTATAAATGAAGCAGTTAAAGAATATTCCATAGAAGAAGAGGGCTTTTTTAACTGGGCACAAGAATATTTAAATAAGGAATATGAAGAAGCCTTTGCTTTATTTGATAATAAGGTAAAAAATTTATTAGAAAAACTTTATCAAGAAGTTAACCGAAAAATAAATAAATTCCTTAAAGAATATCTTCTTTTTGAAGTTAGTACTTACGAAGAAATAGTAAATTATTCAGTTTCAAGACTGCGTGAGGAAACTGACGATTTTGTTACCGAGTATGTTGCTAACATAGATAAGCTTACTTTATGCCTGGAAGATACCCTAAAAGAATACGAAATTGAATTTGTTGAACCTGTTCCCCACGATATGTTTAATGGAAGAGAACATGAGGTCCTTATGGCTGAAGTTAAAGAAGGATTTAAAAAAGGAGAAATCATTAAAACCTTAAATAAGGGCTACCGCTTTAATGATCAAATTATATTAAAAGCAAATGTTGTTGCATGTAAATAGTGAGGATGGGATTTATGAGCTGGAAACTATTTAAAAAACAACTATCATCTAAGGAATTAGATGATGAGACGAGGTTTATATTAGGTATCGATATAGGAACCAGAGCCACAAAGATTGCCATCTGGAATGTGAATAGAAAACAGGCAGAATTAATCGATATGAGCGGAGGCTACGGTAATCCTTCTATTCCAACTGTGATGCAGTATATTCCTGAAAATAAGGAATGGGTTTTTGGTGAATATGCCCTGCTTAACAAAGGGGACTTTGACGATATTACCATCAATAATATTATATCAAAGCTTGGAACTAAGGAGCTTATAGAGATTAGCGGCAAGGCTATGAACATACCTAGCATTCTTGCTAGATATATAAGAGAAATAATTGATATGTGTAAAAACTTAAACCCTAATGGTGAAGTTGTAGGACTGGTGGCAACAGTTCCTGATTATTTTTCTGAAGAAGCAAAGGAAGAATTTAAAAGAGCTTTTGCCATGGCTGGCTTAGAAAAAGTTCTTATTACTTTTATGAGCTTTAGGGAATGTGTACTTAGGTATTTATACTTTGGTCAATCTATAGAGAAAAAAGAAAATGTATTGTTTATAGATTATGGTGGAGAGCAGATAAGGGGAGGATTGGTTCAGGTTAATCCTGAAGATGAAAAGCACGTTAAGGCAGAAAGTTTGTCCTTTTTATTTGATTCTTCCCTAGGAGGAAAAAAGTTAGATAAATTATTAAAGGAATTATTTATTGATTTTTATTGTGAAGAAACTGGACTATTAAGAACACAATTAGATGAAGATAATATTCATCAAATAGAAGTATTTGCATATCAAAGTAAAGGTCTCTTATTTCAAAATTATTATAGGAGAAAGCCTACAAAATTATATTTTAATTTTGCTTATCCTGCTTTCCAAAAGACTTTAGAAGTAGAGCAGATGGACAAGTTAATAGAGCCTCTTGCTATAAGCATTAAAGAATTTATTTCAAATTTACTTAAAAAAACTATTAATGGGGAAATAAAAAAAGAAGAGATTGATAAAATAATAGCCGTTGGTGGCGGTTTTGAAATGAACTGGGTAAAGAGGCTAATGGAAAATGAGTTTCCTGAGATTGATATCGAATATCCAAAGGATTCAGAAGGAACCCTTGCCCTTGGAGCATGCCTTGGGGCAGCTTCTTATCTGGGAGTTATTCCTGAATTTATGATAGATATTAAAGACTGCCATAAATTAACCTTTGATATAGGGGTTAAAGGTTTATTTGAGAAAAAAACAAGGTTTATACCCCTTATGGAAAGAAATACTTTTTGGTGGCAAGAATCCAAAGCTAAGATTTTTATTTTGGATCTAGGTAGGGATAATTTTTTAGAAATACCATTATACGCAAAAAACGATCAGGGAGAAACTAAGACTTTAGATGTAATAAAACTTGATAATCTACCAAGAAATCCTTCTAGAACCTTAAGGCTTAAATTTGATTTAAAGTTTAACCAATATGATAGTATTGAACTTAGTGTAAAAGATTGCGGCTTTGGAGAAATAATTCCCCCTTCGGATTACTTTGAAACTTTTAATATAAAGCTATAGATATTAGTATAAAAAGCATAAATTTTTGCAAAAGAAGGAGTGAGATAGTGAATTGGGAAGAGTATAAAAGGCAAATTGAAGAAAAAGGTAGTTTGCCTGAGGAGTGGTACATCTTAGGTATAGATTTAGGAACGACTAATTCAGTAATAAGCTACTGGGATAATACTAACAAAAAACCAGAACCCATAGATATTAGTAATGGCTTTGGCAAAATTCCTCTTCCTTCTGTTGTACAGTATAGAGAAGGAGAAGGACCAGAAGGGGAATGGGTGATAGGTGAAGAAGCTTACAGATCCATGAAGATTTATCCTGAGACCACTATAAGATCTATAAAAAGAAAAATGGGAACCAATGAAAAAATTAATATTGCTGGAAAAGAATACTTACCTGAAGAAATATCTGCCATGATTTTAAAAGAGCTTATTTCTCACTGCAATAATATAAATCCTAATGCAGAAATTGCTGCATGTGTTGTTTCTGTTCCCTATGATTTTGATGATGCAGCAAAAAAAGCTACAATGAGAGCTTGTGAGTTAGCAGGACTTAAAGATAAGTTTATATGCTTAATAGAAGAGCCTAAAGCAGCAGCCTTAGCTTATAACTTTAGGCATAACCTTTCACAAGATGAAAAAATAATGGTATTTGACTTTGGGGGAGGAACCTTAGATATTACTTTATTCCATGTAGTAGAAAAAGATGACTACCGCATTAAGCTTCAAGTTATAAGTGAAGGTGGAGAAGCTTATCACGGGGGAGACAATATTGATGAAGCAATCCTTGAGAAGTGTTACAAATTTATTGAAGATAAAACGGGGCAAACAAAAGAAGGCATGGCTTTAGAAAATCAAGCAGAACTTGTTATGAGGTCTAGAGAAACAAAGGAGAGGCTATCAGGGGTAAAAAGCTTTAGAATACCATTTACCTTTTGCATACCACCCTTTGTGGAGCAAATAAGCAGGGATCAATTTGAGGAACTTATCCATAATTTTATAGAAAAAACAAGAAAATTGGTGTTAAAGTCTTTAAGAGAAGCTTATACAGGGGCACTGACTCCAGATGATATAAACAGGGTTCTTCTTGAAGGTGGCTCCTCACAAATGCCCTGGGTTAAAGATATGTTAATAGGTATTTTTAATGACGATAATAAGATTTATACATCGGAAAGACCTGCTCTTGATATTTCTTTAGGAGCAACCTACTATGCTGCAATGAAGATGGGACTTTTAACCCATCCTGATTTAGAAGCAGAAAAGATGGAAGTAGAATTTGAAGTTACAGTACCTCATGATATTGGCTTAGAAGTAGACCATGGAACTAGAAAGTCTTTCTTTACTATGATAAGAAGGGGTACACCATATACACTAGCTAAAAAGAGTCATGTGTTTACCTTAACTGGTAAAAACCCTCAAGACATGACGACCTTAGATCTTAGAATCTTAGAACGTATCGATAAAGAAGATACTATAGAAAACTGTAAATTAATTGGTGAAGTAGAAATTCAAGGTTTACCTGAAAGACCTTCAGGTAAAACAAAGCTGCAAGTAACCCTTTCTGTTGAGGAAGAGGGAGGTCTTGTTAAAGGAATGGTGGAGGACTTAGGTTTTGGAGAGGAATATCCTCCTAGTGGTTATAAGCAATCCTTTGACCCAAGCAGGTTTAATAAGACAGTATTGGAGGGAGAAGAATGAGTTATCTAGGAATTGATTTAGGAACTACAAATTCAGCAGCAGTGATATATAAAGACAAAACTGATGAAATGGAAGTTGTTAAAGTTGATGGGCTAGATGAAATCCTGCCTTCAGTTGTTTGCTATGGTGAAGAAGGTGTTATAGTAGGTGCTGAAGCAAAAGCTGGAGCAATTATCTATCCTGAAAACACCGTTATTTCTGTTAAAAGATTTATGGGACAATCTGAAAAAATAAAAGTAGGAAACATGGAAAAGCTTCCTGAAGAAATTAGTGCCGAAATCCTTAAAAAATTAAAGAAGGCTGCAGAAGCTCAAAGCGGAGAAAGTTTTGATGAAGTAGTAATTACCCATCCTGCATATTTTAATGATAGACAAATCTTTGCAACAAAAAAAGCAGGGGAACTAGCAGGTTTTAAAAATGTTCATCTTTTATCAGAACCTTTGGCTGCTGCTATTGAATACGGTTATAGGCAAGGTTATGCTCAAACCCTTTTGGTATATGACTTAGGCGGCGGAACCTTTGATGCTTGTGTATTAAAGGTATCTCAAGACGAAAGTGGCCAAGAAGTATTCCAAGAACTATCTGACGTTGGGGATATGAATCTTGGAGGAGACGATTTTGATAGTGAACTTATCCGCTTAATGAAAGAAAAGTTTATTGCCGAAAGCGGAATTGATATTGATAAACTTGAAACTATAGAAAGAAAAAGAGTTCTTCAAAAATTAAAGCAAGAAGCAGAACAAGCTAAAAAGAAATTATCAGGAACCAACAAAGTTGCTATAAGAATAAATCCTTTGTTAATTCATGAAGGTGTTCCAAAGAATTTATCTATGGAATTAACAAGAGAAGAATTTGAAGCATTAATTAGAAAATACGTTGACAGAAGCCGTGAAATAATTGAAGAGGCTCTAAAAAGAGCAGGTAAAGAACCTGATGAAATATCAAAGGTTATTTTAGTGGGAGGCTCTACCCTTATTCCCATGGTTAAAAGAATGGTAGGAGGCTATATAAAAGAACCCTATAGGGCAACAGATCCTGCAAAAAGTGTAGCTATGGGAGCTTCAATATATAACTATTTAATTCACTTACCAAATAGTGCTGTTAAGGTTGGACAAATAACCAGGCAAATATTTGGTACTGAAGCTATCGTAAATCTTGCAACTATGGAAAAGAAACTTATTCCTATTATACCTATGGGAAGTCCTATTCCTGTAAGACTTTCCGATAGTAATTTTGCAAGTATGACAGGTGCATCTTCAGTACAAGTAGATGTTTATCAATGGGAACAAGGAAACGAGGACGAAAAGAAATATGTAGGAAGCGTAATGCTTTCAGGTCTTTCTGGAACAACTCAATTAGAAATAACTTATGCCATTGATAAAAACAACCTATTTGAAGTATATGTAAAAGACCTATCTACAGGAAAAACTGAAAAGGCTGAATTTGACAGAACAAAAGTATTGCCACCACCTAAAAAAGATACTCCAGCCACAGCTCAAAATATGAATATAGTCTTTATTATAGATACTACAGGCAGTATGGACACTTATATAAACGGAGTAAAAGACAGGGCAATAGAATTTTCAAATATCATAAGAAGCAAGGGAATACAATTCCAATTAGGCCTTATAGGTTTTGGGGATTTAAGAGAAAGAGAAAACCCAAGCGTATATAACTTTACAGATGAAGTAGAAAAATTCCAAAGACAGGTTAAAAACATACCTAGAACCTACGGAGGAGATATCCCTGAGTCTTCTTTAGATGCGGTATTAACAGGAGTAGAATTACTTCAAACATCAAAAGTAGACAAAAGCGGAAAGAATATATTTATCTTAATAACTGATGCACCACCTCATGTGCCCACAGAAAATGGCAAACATGTTCCTGAAATCGTTGATATCTTAAAAGAAAACAATATTACAACCTATGTTGTGGCAAGAAAAGATAAAAACAGCATAGAAAGTTTTGATCCTCTAACCAAACCTGATGGAAAATATTACGATCTACAAGATAAATTTACTGATATCCTTGACAATATAGCAATAAGTATCACAGAATTAGTCCGTCTATAAGAGGTGAAAACTATGTCCTCCCTAATACTTAGTGTCTCTCCTGAAATAGTGGAGAGACCCTACTATTTTTATATGACCAAGGTCAGAGTTTATTCCATAGAAGAATTATATTATCACTGCTATCATTATTGGAAGCAGTCTATTGACGATTTTTTAATGGGTAAACTAGAAGATTGGATTAGAGTTGAGCTTGGACTTTCCCATATCAGTGGACAAATTGCAAAGATAAAAGATGAATTTCCCTCTATAACAGAGCAGTATATAAGATTTTTGGGCCTTATTGATTATTTTTATGACTTCGAATTAGAAAGTCTTAAAAAAGAACTATATAAATGGGAAAACAAAGCTGAATGGGAAAAGTGCAAAGAAAAAGCCGATTACTTTATGGCACAAGATAAGCCTGAAGAGGCTATGAAATGGTATAAAAAAGCCATTGTATTCGAAGAAAATGCAAAAGTCTACAACAATATGGGAGTTGCCTCTATGAATATGGGTTGGTATGAAGATGCATCATATTATTTTCAAAAAGCTTATCAAAAAGAACCTCAAAACATCCCAATTTTATTAAATCTTGCAGATGTATATATATTAAAAGAAAACTTTAAAGAAGCGGGAAAATATTTAACTCAAGCAGCCAAATTAGATGATTCAAAAATAATTTGGTACTACTACGGAGAACTCTATAATAGTATAGGCAACAAAGAAAAGGCTATAGGCTCATACCTAAAGGCTATCAATAAAGGAGATAAATTTGACAGCTATATAAAATTAGCAAGGATATATACAAAAGAAGAAGAATTTGAAAAAGCACAAGATTATCTTGAAAAAATACAGCCATCCCTAAGAAATGAAGTCTACTGGATGGAATATTCAAATCTTTATGAAGCATGGGGCAAAAAAGATCTAGCCTTAGAAGCCGTTCAAAACAGTATAGCTAGAAATAAAAATTATATTTACTCATGGATTGCCCTGGCAAGATTCCACCGAAGAAATAAAAACCTAGAAGAAGCACAAAAAGCAATCAACGAAGCCCTAAGAATAGATGCAGAAAATGAAGAAGCAAAAATAGAAGAAGCAAAAACACAAAAAGAACAAGGTAAAGAAAAAGAGTATAGATTGTCATTAAAAGGATTAATAAACAAATGGATTCATAGATATAGGCAAGATACAGTGTAAAAGCGAGGAGAAATCCTCGCTTTTTTAAATACAAAAAAATGCACAGCTTAATTTCTAGATATTAAAATTTTAGAAAAAGATAACAAAAACATAAAAATTTTTTATAAGAAATATGATAGTTTTTTATATTTTTTGATAAAATGACATAATTTTTTGTTAATTTTTCTGATAATTAATTGAAAATTGTATATTTTTATTATATGATATGTATAATAGAATATTTAGAATATAATAAAAATTTTTAACAGTTTAGGAGGGATGAAATGGAGTCATTGAAATGTCTGTACCCTAGTACATATGAAGAAAAATCTTTAAACCAAGCATATCAAAAGGCTAGATAAAACATATATGAAGGAAATATCAATATTATAGAAGAGTATAAGGATATACCATATTTATTTTATGATGATAATGCTAAAAGATTTAGGGCAGAAGCATCACTTTATGATGTTGTAAGATTGTATGTTGCCTTTGATTATATTATTTCTAAATCAAAAAATATATCTTTTAATAAAATTAAATCTTATCAATCATTTTTTGACGCAGATAATAGTTCAGAGCTAGTTAACCTGATTAATTCATTTTTATCAAAAAAGAAGATTAATTTATTTAAAGAAATTGAAATTGATATAATAAAAGGTTCTATTTATAAAATTAAGAGATATTTTCTTGAAAATGATAAACTAAAGGACATTCGTGGTGGGAGTACTATTATTATTATTTAAATATTCAAGTTACGAATGATATAGTTCAAAAACACTTAATAGATGAATGTAAAATTTATAGTGGTGGAGGAAATGTGTTTTTAATTACTCCAAAAGGAGAAGGACAATATATTTGTGAAGAATTAGAAGATAAGTATTTTGATATTGCATTAACTGGATCTATGTCAATACTTTGGACAATAATTTAGGCTTTTTATTTTTCACTTGCTACCTTGATAATCAAAACATAAATTAGCCTAGATTTTCACCTGTTTTAAAGAACTATAATAAACCTAAGCA
>JAAYRK010000061.1 GCA_012518815.1 Candidatus Epulonipiscium sp.
AAAAGATATTAAAGTAAGGAGGGTATTCATGGGAAAACAAAATATATCTAATGAAACAAAAAAGATTATTCTTAAGCTTCAACAAAATGAAGTTACTGAACAAGCTATTTATTATAATTTATCAAAAAGAGTTAAGAAAGATTCAGAGAAAAAAATACTAAAAAGAATAGGAGACGAAGAGGGTGCTCATAGTGAAATATGGTTTAAATATACCAATAAAAAGTTGAGACCTCAAAAAATCAAAGTGTATTTCTATTTATTACTAAATATTATCTTAGGTTATACTTTTGTAATAAAAATTATGGAAAAAGGCGAAGAAGATGCACAAGGTATGTATTCGCAACTAGCAGAAGAAGTGCCAGAAGCTCAAAAAGTTTATGAGGATGAGCAAAGACATGAACAAGCCTTAATTAGTTTGTTAGATGAAGAAAGATTACAATATGTAGGCTCAATGGTATTGGGATTAAATGATGCTCTGGTAGAACTAACAGGAACTTTAGCAGGCTTAAGTTTTGCTTTACAAGATAATAGACTAGTAGCCCTTTCAGGATTAATTACAGGTATTTCTGCTACTTTATCTATGGCATCATCAGAATATTTGTCTGCCCGTTCCGAAGGAAATCAAAATGCCAAAAAATCAGCTCTTTACACGGGAATAATGTATATTTTTGCAGTAATTTTATTGGTGTTGCCATATCTTTTATTACCAAGTGATCAGTATCTTTATGCCTTAATTAGTATGTTGATAATAGTTGTGCTTATTATATTTGCCTTTACATATTATATATCAGTTGCAAAAGATTTGCCCTTTAAAAAGAGATTTTTTGAGATGGCGGGTATTAGTTTATCCGTAGCAGCTCTTTCATTTGTTGTAGGTATACTAGTTAAATATTTTTTAGGAATAGATATATAAAATAATTATAAACAAAGTCCACCTGTTAGCAGGTGGATTTATTTTTTAAGGTTTACTCTTTAGTTGTTTTCGATTATGATATAACTATGCGAAATTCTTCTTAATCAAGGAATAAATAAACATTTGAAATACTAATATATTAATAATAGATAAATATATTGCTTAAAGATTTTTTAATGGAGGACTATATGGAGAGTTTTATTATTGAAGTTATTAATAATTATGGATATATAGGAGTTTGTTTGCTTATAGCTATAGAAAATATTTTTCCCCCTATACCTTCTGAAATTATTTTAACTTTTGGAGGTTTTATGACAAAGTACAGCACAATGAATATTTGGGGAGTAATCATTGCTGCTACAATAGGCTCTATAATTGGTTCAATAATTTTATATTCCCTTGGACGACTTCTTAATGCAGATAAATTAGAAAGATTATTTGATAGCAGGCTAGGAAAAATGCTTCACCTTAAAAAAGAGGACGTTAAAAAAGCAGAAAGCTGGTTTGGTAAACATGGGTCAAAAGCAGTTTTTCTTTGTAGATTTGTTCCCATTGTCCGCAGCTTAATTTCTATACCTGCTGGAATGGCAAAAATGGAATTAGGCTCTTTTATGGTATTAACCTTAGTAGGAACATTTATTTGGAATATAGTTCTTGTTTACTTAGGAAGATTTGCAGGGGATACATGGGAAACAGCAGTTTCTTATATTGATGCCTATAGTATGGTAGTTATAATAATAATATTAATTATTATATTGTTATTTGGATTTGTAACTTTAAGAAAAAAGTTTTCTAAATAAAAAAGACAAAAGGACCGTATATCATTTTTTTGGTATACGGTCTTTTTTGTAGAAGGCATTATGAATATTATTTATAATTTTTTTATTATATGAATATCAAAGGTATAGAATTCAAACTAAATTTCGTATATAATGTATATAACATTTAATGCGGGGGGATTTTATGCACAAGAAAAAAGTAAGACTCAAGCTTACAAGAAAAATCAATAGCAACAAAAAGAAAAGAGATTACAAGCTTTTAAAAAATTTTACTATTGGTCAAAAGTTAATTCTTTCTTTTCTATTATTGATTATTATACCTTTATTGTTTTCAAATGTATTTTCATATCTTAATGCTGAAAAAACAATCAATAACAAAGTAGGATTTTATTCGAAAAAGATGATTGAGCAGTTAGTAATTAACTTTAATTCAAAACTTAATGAAATAGAAAGTGTTTCAAGTTTAATTGTATCAGATGATAACTTATTAAAATCAATCGAGAAAGATACTTTTAAAGATATTCTAGATGAAACAAATACTAATAAAGAAGTAGAAAGCCAGTTGTTTTCTATTGCCTTAGCTAATGATGCAGTTAATTCAATCACTATTATTAAAGAAAATGGTGATATATTTAGTTCACTATCTAATATCACAGGAAAAAACAAAGAAAATATAGAAAATTTTAAAAGTCGATATAAAGAATTATCTATAGAGTCCAACGGTAAGCCTATATGGTTAAGTGGATTAAATGAATCATATGATTATGTTTTTTTAATAAGATCATTAAAAAGTCACAGAAGTTTTAAAGATATTGGGCTTATAGTTATTTCTATTAATACTGAAGAATTCAACTTATTATTAGGGGAAGTAAATACAGAAGGTACTATGGATATTAGTATTATTAATGATAATAAGAAAGTAATATCTCATATTGACAGGGAAATGATTGGTTCGGAGTTAACCGAAGAATTTGTAGATGAAGTAATTAAGGACGTATTAGTAGGCAATATTAATGAAGATGATTATTTAATAAGTTATGGTACAATTAGAAATGGATGGAAGATTATTTCTAAGGAATCAAAAGATTCTTTAATGAGTGAAATGAAAGTGGTTAAAAATGGAATCATAATCATTGTTAGCATTTGTATTATAATTGCTGTCTTGGCTGGTATGATTATTTCTATAGATATCTCAAGGCAGTTAAAAAGCCTCATGAAATTAATGGGGAAAGTGGAACAAGGGGATTTAACAGTAAGTGCCTCTATTAAATCAAACAATGAAATTGGTAAATTATCTTATAGTTTTAATAGAATGATTGAAAATGTTAGAAATCTAATTGTAAAAACAGAGGATGTTGTAAATGAGGTAGAACAAAATGCAAGTATAATAAGAAACACTTCAAGCCAGTCTGCCCAGGCAGCAGCTCAGGTAGCCAGTGCAGTTAACGAGATTGCACAAGGTTCAAGTGAGCAAGCAAAACAAGCAGATAATACAAACATATTAATGGAGAAGCTAGCAAATAATATTAATCTTTCGATAAATAGAATTAATGATATTATGGATACTATTCAAGAAATAGAAAGATCAAGAGACTATCTTAATAACACTATAGTTCAGTTAAATGATAAGACAAAAATTGTTATAGAATCATCAAATATTATTAGTGAAAAGATTGATGCCCTTAGTGAAGAGACAAAAGAAGTAATCCAAGTGGTACAAGTTATCGAATCAATTAGTGAACAAACAAATCTGCTAGCATTAAATGCAGCTATAGAAGCGGCAAGAGCAGGAGAAGCAGGTAAAGGATTTTCTGTAGTAGCAGAAGAAATAAGAAAACTATCTATTGAAACTAAAGATTCTACAGAAATGATTAAAAAAATTATATCAAATATTAGGGATAAAACTGACAGTGCTGTCTCAACAGTAAAAGATTCTGATAAGATTTTTGATGAAGAAAAAGCTATTGTTTTAAAAGCTCAAGAAGCTTTTAAGGAAATGGCATTATTAATTAAGAGAATAATTGAACAAATTGAGGATATAAATAAAAATATAGTGGAAATTGAAGACCAGAAAAGTCAAACCATTGAAGCTACGGAGCATATAGCAGCAATAATAGAAGAATCTGCAGCATCTATAGAAGAAGTAACTGCAACAAGCCAAGAACAAACTAGTTCAGCTGAGCAGCTGGCAGTTTTAGCAGAAGAATTAACAAAGGTTGTAGATAATCTAAAGGATACTTTATCAATGTTTACTATTTAAAAAGAACCAATATCTATGATTTTATATTGAAAAATGGACACAATAAAGCCGGTTAGCTAATAATACTGACTAACCGGCTGTTTATACCCTATTCACCTTTAAACCAAAGACCAACTAATTTGTTTCATTCCTTTCAAAGATAGCTATCTTGTAAGACTAAAAAATGTTTCTATCAAATACCAAAAATCAAAGATAATACTAACATTAACTATTGTTTTGGAAGCGATACAAAAACAAAAAGGCTAAATCTAGTTTACACAAAAAACTTTAAAAAATAAAAAACCCTAACTTCAAAACATACTACCGAATATCAAACTACTTGATAAATCTGTAATAAGTGAATAGGGTATAAAAGACAGGAAGTAATAATACCTACTTCCTGTCTATAGTATATCATAGATATACTATAAATGTAAATGAATATTTTATTTTAATTAACTTTTTCTGAAGAAAATGTTATAACTGAAGTTGATTCAATAGGGAATTCTAAATTTCCCATATCTAATCCTAGAGCACTTAGGTCTATGTCAATACCTTCAAATTTCATATGACCTTTTATATTTTGACGCATTTCACCATTAACAATAAATCCATTTTCAGTATTTGCTTGAATGTTTCCTTCTATGTTTCCTTCCATATAAGTATTCATTTTAAGTCCGTTATTACTAGCTGATAAAGGGTCTTTAGTTTTATAAGTACCAGTAACACTAATATAAGCAATTCCATTTTCAAGTCTATCAAAACTATAAGTTGTTTCAGTTTCTATTTTCATATTTAATTGATCAATTTTTTCTTTAACGGTCCAAGTGTCTCCTACATTTACTTTTTTATCAGGCAAATAATTTGTTAATTGACCTATGTCATTTTTAATAGTATTTTCACCAAAGCCTTCTAAGAGGGTGTTTTCTAATTGATTTAAAAAGTCTAGACCGAAAATATCTTCATTTCCATTAGCTTTAAGCGGACCTGTTAATGAACCAAGGAATTCATCCAATCCTTTTACTTCTTTTATTTTACCAGATTTGGTCATCCTTATATTAAACTGCTTACCAACAATATTTTCGTATAGCTCACCAATATCATCGTAATTGTTAGAGTCGGAATCAAAGTAGTATTCCAAGTCGTCAAGATCCATTTTAAGCCTAATTCTGTCATATGTGTAAGTTAAGTCTAAGTCGCCATTGGATTTGACATCATCAACACGAATAGAAAAATCAAAAGCAACTTTTTGACTAATACTAGTTTCGTATTCACTAACACTTGTTTTAGAAATTTGTTTCATAGTAACGTTATAATGATATTTATCTCCAGCTTTAGCATTTATGTATAATTGCATTTTATCAGGGTCGCAAGCAGACAACATAAAGGTTGCGATAATCATTAAGGATAATAGCGAGATAAGTTTTTTCTTACAACTCATAGAATCACTCCTAATTTTATTTCTATTTTGATTATATAGTATATTTTAAATTAGTCAAGAATTAACTTTAGATTTAAAAAATATCAATGATAGTTTGAAATTGGAATTTAAGCCTTTTATTAAAGGTGAACAAAAGAAATTTTCTTAATTAGATTAGTAATATATAATTTAATTTGAGCATATTTTTATTAAAATAGTATTGTTAAAGTATTTTATTTTAATAAACAAATGGGGAATTATAAGATTTTATTTTAGCGAGAATATGTTTTATTGAAAAGTCTCTTGAATTATTAATTAGTGAGTGATATTCTATTAAATATTAATGAATAGATATTTTGATAGCTATTTTATTTGATTATTATTAGTTTATTAATTGTCTAAAAGTGGGAGGATAAATATGTTTATAGAATTGATAAAAGTAATTATTTTAGGGATTGTTGAAGGAATTACGGAATGGCTACCTATAAGTAGCACTGGGCATATGATTTTAGTTGATGAGTTTATAAATCTTAAGGCTACTGCTGAATTTAAAGAAATGTTTTTAGTAGTAATTCAATTAGGAGCTATATTAGCTGTTGTATTATTATATTTTCAAAAACTAAATCCTTTTTCAACTAAAAAGACGAAACAAGAAAAGAAAGAAACTATGTCTATTTGGTATAAGGTAGTAGTTGGAGTAATTCCTGCTGCTGTTATTGGTGTGTTATTTGAAGATTGGCTTGATGAACATTTTTATAATTATATAACAGTTGCTATTATGTTAGTTTTATATGGAATTTTATTTATTATTATTGAAAACAAAAATAAGGATAAAAAGCCTAAAGTTAATGATTTTAATAGTTTAAGCTATGGGACAGCATTTTCAATTGGTTTATTCCAAGTACTTGCTTTGATTCCCGGAACTTCTCGCTCTGGAGCTACAATTCTTGGAGGGATTATTCTTGGCACATCCCGTTATATAGCAGCGGAATATTCATTTTTCTTATCTATTCCAGTAATGTTTGGTGCTAGTGCATTAAAACTTATAAAATTTGGTTTTAATTTTACAGGCATGGAAGTTGCTTTATTATTAACTGGAATGATTGTAGCATTTATAGTATCAGTAATAGCTATTAAGTTTTTATTAGGATATATTAAAAAGAATGATTTTAAAGCTTTTGGTTGGTATAGGATTGTTTTAGGCCTTATAATCATGGGATATTTTTTCTTATTTAAATAATTTTAGATTATATAAAAATAAACTTGCTATTATAATTTCTGTCATGATATTATATAGCTCAATAGATTAAAAAAAGGAGGCGATAATATGGCAAGTTATGTTAAAGGATTGAACAAGGAAAAAGAAGTATTTATTAGGAAATTAAGCACACACGCAAAAGATAGTAACTATATTAATCCAGAATTATATACTAAGTATGAAGTTAAAAGAGGTCTTCGTGATATTAGTGGAAAAGGAGTCTTAGCAGGTCTAACTGAGGTTGGAGAAGTACATGCTTATGTGCTTGATGAAAATGAATTAATTCCTGTTCCTGGGCGATTAATATATCGTGGTATAGATATTTATGATTTGACAACAGGTTTTTTAAGAGAAGATAGATTTGGTTTTGAAGAAGTTGCATATTTATTATTGTGTGGGGTATTACCTAATGAAGGTATTTTAAAAGAGTTTAAAGAATATCTGGCAGACTCTCAGGTAATGGATGATGCTTTTGTAAGAAATACCATTTTAGAAATACCTAGTAGAGATATTATGAATACTTTAGCAAGAGGAGTATTAACATTATATAATTATGATGACAATCCGGATGATATTTCTATTGAAAATGTAATAAGACAAAGTCTTGAGTTAATTGCAAAGGTACCTTTGATAGCAGTATATGGATATCAGGCTTATGTTCATAAATATTTAAATCAAAGCTTAGTACTTCACAGTCCAAAAGAAGGATTAAGCATTGCAGAAAATATTTTGCATATGCTTCGTCCAGATTCTAAGTATACAAAGCTAGAAGCAACAATATTAGATTTGTTATTAGTGCTTCATGCAGAGCATGGAGGAGGGAATAATTCTACTTTTACTACTCATGTGGTTACTTCAACAGGAACTGATACATATTCTGCCATTTCAGCTGCAATCGCTTCCTTAAAGGGGCCTAGACATGGAGGAGCAAATATCAAAGTAAGACAAATGTTTAAAAATATAAAAGCAACTCTTAAAGATTGGGAAGATGAGGATGAAATTAAAGATTATCTTCTTAAGATTTTAAGAAAAGAAGCTTTTGACCGTTCTGGTTTAATTTATGGTATTGGACATGCTGTTTATTCGATTTCTGATCCCAGATCTGAAATTTTAAAAGGATATGCACAACAATTAGCAAAAGAAAAAGGTTATGAAAAAGAGTTTAATTTATATGAAAGAGTTGAAAAGCTGGCACCAGAAATTATTGCTAAGGAACGTAAAATGTACAAAGGAGTTTGTGCTAATGTAGATTATTATTCTGGCTTAGTTTATAATATGTTGGGAATTCCAGGAGAATTGTTTACACCTCTTTTTGCAGTATCAAGGGTAGTAGGATGGTGTGCTCACCGAGTTGAGGAATTAGTTAATGCAGGTAAAATAGTTCGTCCAGCATTTAAGAGTGTAGCAGAAAGAAAAGAATATATTCCTTTAAAAAGTAGATAAAAAATATAATTTTAAAGCAGTGTTTTGGGGATTTTTAATCTAGGGTAAATATCGGTATAGTTTGGTATGTATTACTGACTATGCCGATTTTTATTTGAGAATTCTACAGATATTTTGGATGGCCAATTAAAAAAGTGATATAATAATACAATAATTAGTTTTAATAATCATTGTGAAATCGGAATATTTTTGATAGAATCAAAATTGAGAAAATCCACATCATTATTTTTGATTTTTCTATAAGAATTTCTATAATAAAAAAGTAGTTATTAGATTTAAGATAGATTAGAAGCAGGTGAGACAAAATATGTTAAAAAGTAAAAAAAGAAATAATCACGAACGAATAATATTAGGAATGCTAAGAGAAAATGGTTCTATGACAAAATATGATTTAGCAGACAAAATGAATATTAGTATACCAACAGTTACAACAAATGTTAATCGTTTATTAGAGGAAGGTGTAATAGAAGAAATAGGTGTTGCAGATGTTGAGTATGGACGAAAACCAATACTTATAGATATAAATTATAATCGATATTTTAGTATAGGTATTGATATTCAAGAACATTCAATTTATTATTGCCTTATGAATTTAAAATTAGAGATGGTCACAGAAGAAAGGATGGAGCATACAAAAAAGGGACTTTGTGAAGATCTCAAAAATATCGTAAAAATCTTATTAGATAAAAATAATCTTAAACGTGAAAATATAATAAGTATTAGTATTTCATATCCAGGATTTGTAGAGGAGGAAAAACTACTATTAAAAAAGGGTCCTAATATTAATATTTCTAACTTAAGTTTAGAAAATTTAAGAAAAGAATTAGGCATTGAAATTTATGTAGGTAATGAAGCAAGACTGGCAGCATTTGCAGAAAGTATTATTGGGGTATCTAAAGAATATTTGAATTCTATTTATATTTCCATAAAAGAAGGCATAGGAGCAGGTATAATACTTGATAAAAAATATTATATAGGAACTAGTGAAGCAGCTGGAGAAATCGGTCATATGGTTGTAACAAAAGACGGTAAATTATGTAACTGTGGGAATAGAGGCTGTGTTGAAGCTTATCTTTCAATTAAAAGTCTTATTGAAAGTTTTAACGCAGTAAGCACTCAGAAGGTTAATAATCTTGATGAATTATTTGAAATATATGATGAAAGTATTTTAGAGCAAAGGTTAGTTATTAAAGAGTACTTAGAATACTTAGCCGTTCTTATTAATAATGCATTTTTAATATTTGACCCAGATTGTGTAATTATTGGCGGGAAAATGAGTGAGTATCAAGAAAAGATAGAAGGATTTTTGAAAGAAATAATGACAGAATATGCTTGTGGTATGTTAAAAACAGATAGAAAAATAGAGTTTTCAGTACTAGGTTACAAGGCATCAAAATTTGGAGCTGCCCTTAGAGGTTTAGAAGATATTACGCAATTAACATAAAATATTTTATACAACATTATTAAAGTATATTTAAAAATACTTTTAAAAAATATTTAAAAAGTAATTGAAAAGTTAATTATATGAGATTATAATAATAATATAAAACAATAATAGGAGGAAAGGTGTTATGAAACAATATTTTGAAAACATAAGCAAAATTAATTATGAAGGCCCCTTATCGACTAATCCTTTTTCATTTAAGTATTACAATCCAGATGAAGTGATTAACGGAAAGACAATGAAAGAACACCTTAGATTTACACTTTCTTATTGGCATACTTTGTGTGGAACAGGTGGTGACCCATTTGGCGATGCTACAATGCAAAGAGCTTGGTCTGACATAACAGATCCTATAGAGCTTGCTAAAGCAAAGGTAGATGCTTGCTTTGAAATTATGGAAAAGTTAAATATTGATTATTTTGCTTTCCATGATAGGGATATTTCACCTGAAGGTAAGACATTAGCCGAGACTAATGCAATGTTAGATGAAGTTGTAGATTACATTGAAAAACGTATGCAAGAAACTGGAAAGAAATTATTGTGGGGAACAGCATGTTTGTTTAAACATCCACGCTTTATGCATGGAGCAGCTACATCATGCGAAGCAGATGTTTTTGCATATGCTGCAGCACAAGTTAAAAAGGCTATGGATGTTACAAAAAGACTTGGTGGAGAAAACTATGTATTTTGGGGTGGCCGTGAAGGATATGAGACACTTCTTAATACAGATATGAAATTAGAAGAAGAAAACTTTGCACGCTTCTTAAAGATGGCAGTTGACTATAAGAAAAAAATAGGTTTTACAGGAGAACTTTTAATTGAGCCTAAGCCAAAAGAGCCTACAAAACATCAATATGATACTGATGCAGCTACAGTACTTGGATTTTTAAGAAAATATGGTTTAGAAAAAGAATTTAAGTTAAATATTGAAGCAAACCATGCAACTCTAGCAGGACACACATTCCAACATGAGATTCATTTAGCACGTATTAATGATGCATTAGGAAGCATTGATGCAAACATAGGTGATCCAAATCTAGGATGGGATACAGACCAATTCCCAACTAATATTTATGATACGACACTGGTAATGTATGAAGTTATTAAAAATGGAGGTCTCCATAAGGGAGGACTTAACTTTGATGCTAAACCAAGAAGAGCTTCTTTTGAACCAGAAGATATTTTCTTAAGCTATATTGCTGGAATGGATACATTTGCAAAAGGATTTAAAGTTGCTCTTAAGCTTATAGAAGATGGCGTACTTGAGAAATTTTTAGATGAACGTTACAGTTCATTTAAAGAAGGAATTGGTAAAGAAATTGTTTCAGGAAATGTAGATTTTGAAGCCCTAGAAAAATATGCATTAGAAAATGATCAAGTTAAAGTAAAATCAGGACGTCAAGAAATGCTAGAAAGTATTCTTAACCAATATATTTTTAGTAAGTAAATAAGCATTATTATAGCGACAGTACTCTACATACTTGTCGCTTTTTATCAATAACTATAATTTTCATAGTATAAAACAAAGTTTAAGATACAATTTAATAATATTAGTAGGCTAATATAACTAATTTAAAGGAAATATTAGGGGGTAAATAAGCATGTATTTGGGAATAGATTTGGGGACTAGTTCAGTAAAAGTTATCGTAGTAGATGAAAAAGGTACAATTATTGATAGTGCTTCAAGTAAATATCCTATTAGCTATCCAAAACCATTATGGAGCGAACAAAACCCAGAGGATTGGTGGGAAGGAACAAAGGATGCTATAAAAAGGATTATAGAGAAAAACAAAACTATTGGTGAGCAGATAAAAGGAATTAGTTTTAGTGGACAAATGCATGGGTTAGTCCTTTTAGATGAAAATGGGGATGTACTAAGACCCGCAATTTTATGGAATGATGGAAGAACACAAAAGCAGTGTGATTATTTAAATAATGTTATTGGCAGAGAAAAACTATCACAATATACTGGCAATATTGCCTTGTCAGGTTTTACTGGACCTAAGGTGTTGTGGGTTAAAGAAAATGAGCCAGAAATATTTAGTAAAATTGCCCATATCCTTCTTCCTAAAGATTATATAAGATATAAATTAACAGGAGATTATAAGATTGATGTAGCTGATGCATCAGGAACACTATTTTTTGATGTTAAGAATAAAGCATGGTCTAAAGAAATGCTTGAAATTTTAAATATTCAGCCAAGTTGGCTTCCAGAGGTTTATGAATGTTATGAACTAACAGGTGTTATTAAAACAGAGATAGCAAAAGAACTAGGCTTAAATGAAAATGTAAAAATAATTGGAGGAGGTGGCGATCAAGCAGTTGGTGCTGTTGGAACAGGAACTGTATCTGATGGAATTGTTAGCGTGGCTTTAGGCACATCAGGTGTTGTTTTTGCTTCATCGGCAAAATATGAAGTTGACAAACAAAATAGACTCCATTCATTTAATCATGCAAATGGAGGCTTTACTCAAATGGGGGTTATGCTTTCAGCAGCATACTGTTTGCAATGGTGGGCTGAAGAAGTTAATAAAGACATTGAAACTGACAAAGTATATAAGATACTTACAGATGAAGCAGCAAAGATTCCTGCAGGAAGTGAGGGGCTTATATTCCTTCCTTACTTAACAGGAGAAAGAACACCTCATGCAGATGTTAATGCAACAGGAGTATTTATTGGTTTAAAACCTATCCATACAAGAGGACATATGACGCGTGCTATCTTAGAAGGTGTAAGTTATGGACTTAGAGATTCACTCGAAATAGTTAAAGATATGCAAATCCCTATTAATGAAATTCGCATAACTGGAGGGGGCATTAGAAATGAGCTTTGGGCTCAAATTCTAGCATCTGTCTTTAATCAAGAATTACACATTGTTGAAGCTTCAGAAGGACCTGCTTATGGAGCTGCTATCTTAGCGATGGTGGGATGTGGTCAATTTCCATCGGTGGAAGCAGCATGTAGTGAACTAATTAAGGTTACTAAGACAGTTAAACCCTTAACAGATGATGCGAAAGTATACGATAAGTACTATTCTATCTTTAAAAAAGGATACTCTCAATTAAAGAATCTTTATCAGGAACTATCCATTTTATAGAAATAATTCTATATAAGAATACATCTTGATGGCTTATATTATAAATTTAAGTGCATCAAGATGTATTTTATGAGAAAGAGTAGGCATTAGATTTGGCAAAATTATAATAGCTTAATATTTAAAAATCTAATTATTATATCATATGCATATAAATAATTAGAATTTTTTATAGCAACGGATGTCAGAATATAAGAAATAATATATAATATTGATAAAGTTGTATTGATAAAATATTGTACTTGGAGGCAGTTATGGGAGAAAAAAATAAAAAGAAGGATAGTACCTTTTTTAGAGAAAAGTTTTCTTTTTTATTTAATAATTCCAATAATATTGAACTTAAAGGGGCAAATAAGGGACAAAACAAAAAACCAATTACTATCTCGATAAAGATTAAACTAATTATCATTCTAGCATTGTTTGCGCTAATACCATTATTTATTGTTAGTGCTATATCTTTTTCAGTTTCTAAAAAAGCATTATATACAACCAGTCAACAGCTTTCTTCTGAGCTTGTGAAACAAACAGCATTAAATCTAAATTCATTTATTAAAGAGAAGGAAAATAGTATTTCTAAATTAGTTGTGGTAGACATAATGCAACAACGATTTTTAGATCAGTATTTTTCAAATGATCTAGTAGAAAAGGTAAAAGCAACTAAAAGAATAGAAGAACAAATGATTTATTTACATACTATGGATAGTAGCATTGGAAATATATCTATTGTATTTAATGATAAAACTGTATTTGGAACTATTACTGAACTATCTCGTGAAATATTAAATTCATATGATTATGAATTGGCTAAAGATGCTTGTTACTGGAAAACTGATTTAGAAGAGACAGATGGAAATATTTTATTAATACGTTCAGCTAATAATAGTAAAAATGAAACCGTAGCCAATGTTGTAGCAATAATAAAACCAGATGAGGTAAGAAATTTGCTAACAGAAATTGAGCTATTAGAAAACTCTAATGTATACATAACAGATAGCAAAGGAAATTTGCTCTTTAATGATGATGAAAATAAAACAACTTTAGATGAATACATACAGAATGTGATAGACCCTCAAGTAGATTTTGGTTTTACAACTGCTTCAGGAAAACTTATTACTTATACTACACTTTCAAATGGATGGCTGTTAATTACTGAAATTCCCCAAGTATCATTAACAAGTCAGTTAAATACTGCGTTGATTTTAGTTATTTCTCTTGTAGCTATAACAGCATTGCTTTCTATTATTATAGGTATATTAGTATCTCGTGGATTTTTAAATCCTGTCATAAAATTAATGAAGCTTATGAAACAAGCAGAGCAAGGAGACCTTACTGTTTATATAGAAGAAAAAACTAATGATGAAATAGGAATGCTTTGTAAAAGTTTCAATAATATGATAAGAAATATTTCGAATTTAATTAAGAAAAACAAAGAAGTTATCAGCGTAATCCTAGATAGCAGTAAGATACTACGTACTTCAACTGAACATTCTGCGACAACCTTTCAGCAGCTTTCCATATCTATGGAAGAGATTGCAGAAGGAACAAGACAACAAGCAGAAGATGCAACTCAAGGTGCCTATGTTATGTCTAATTTATCTGATAGTATACAAAATGTGTTAGAAAGAACACAGCTTATATTTAATAAAAACAAAGGAGCAGAAGAAATAATAGAAAATGCTACAGAAAGTATGGACTTGCTCAATTCTTCTGTAAGTTCTTCTATTAATTTCTCTCATGTAATTAATGACAGGATATTAGAACTTAGTGCATTAAATAATACAATTGAAGATATTATAATGTTAGTTGATAGTATTAGCGAGCAAACAGACCTATTAGCTCTTAATGCAGCTATTGAAGCGGCGAGGGCAGGAGAAGTTGGAAAAGGTTTTGCTGTTGTAGCACAAGAAGTTAGGCGTTTAGCAGAGCAATCAAAAGCATCAACTGCTAATGTAAGAAGAACATTAGAAATTATTAAAGATAAGACATCAGACGTTGTTCGGTTAGTAGAAGAATCAGATGATATTTTTAATAAACAAGAACTATGTGTAAAAAAGGCTCAGGAAGCATTTGCATATGTTATTAATAATCTAAAGAATATGAGTGTTGATATTGAAGAAATTAACTTGAAGATGCGACAGATGGAAGGTTTAAGGGAAGAAACCACTAATAAGATAGGCAATATTGCAACTGTTTCAGAAGAGTTTGCAGCCTGCACACAAGAAGCAAATATGATTAGTGAGGAACAAAAAACAGTTGTTGAAAACTTATATGATCTATCAGATAAATTAGCTCGTTCTGTAGAGATGCTTAATCACACCATTCAAGAATTTAAGGTAATATAAAGTTCTATATAGAAATTTGTATTTTAAATATTTTATTAATTAAAACATAAATAAGCTAGAAGTTTATTCTTCTAGCTTATTTGTGTTTATATAAGATTATTTTTGTTTTTATATTCCTTTAAACTTAGTCCTGTTACTTTTTTAAAGCATTTAGTAAAATAATTAGGATCAGGAATGCCAACCATTTGAGCAAGTTGATATGCTTTATAATTACCTAAATGAAGAAATTCAATTGCTTTTTTTATTCTAAGCTCTAAAAGATAATCAGTAAATGAACTATTAGTAAACTGCTTAAATATTCTGCTTAAGTAACTTGGATTAATATAAAATTGATTAGCTAATCCAGTTAAAGATAATGTTGTGTCTGAAAAGTTGTTTTCAAGATGATGAATGACTTGTAAAACAGTATTATTTTGTTTGTCATTATTGATGACAGACATTTTATCACACAGATCAGAAATAACATTGGTCACGTATTTTTCTATATCTGCGTATATATGCATGTTAATAATTTCAGAATAATATATTTCATTTGATTGAAGTTCTGAGTTTGGGACTCCAACTTGCCTAAGAGCATTTGTAACTTGAGTGAGCAAGTCAATAGCAAAATGTCTTATATCATTTATATCAGTGAGTCCTTTTTCAAGAGATTCGTGAAGTAAATTAACAGCTAATTCTGTGGACTGAGTGGATAAAGCTGACTTTACAAGTAGAATAAGATATTCAAGGGGATTATCTTTAGTAGGCATATAATCTGTTGCTTTTGGGGTATCTAAGTTATGATTGTAAATAACAGGCTCATCTAAAATGTAGCATAGTTTTAATGCATTTTTAGCTTCCTGATATGAAAATGGTATATGATTAATAGAAGATATTATGGCTCCAATACCACAGTAAACAGCCATATTAAGACTCATCTTAAAATAGTTAACAATTTGTTCGCAAAGTTTTGGTAAATTGATAGTAGTATCGTCAGATAAAATTACAATATAATCATCTGGGTCATTAAAAACATAAAGGCTTCCATTATCAGAAAATGATTCTTCAATATAGTTAATACAGTTTTGGGTAATACTTTGTCTTGATTGCTTATTATTATAATAGGTATCAAATATAATATTAATGACTGCAATTTGTATCTGATTAGTTAAAGTAGTTGGAATCGTTTTTTCTATATCAAGTTTATTTATAAGTTCTATAGTTGCACTATCTCCAGTAATTAAAGCATTTAAGTATTGGTTTTTTAGCTGAGAGCTGTTACTTTTAATATACTCATAGGAAGTTTCAAGCTTAGTTAGTTTTTCTCTTTGTTTGATAATTTTATCTCTTAATTTTATTAACGTATTTGTAATAACTTCTGCATTAATAGGTTTTAAAATAAAATCAGAAACACCTATAGTGATTGCTTGTTGGGCATATGAAAATTGTTCATGAGCAGTAAGTATTACAATATAAACATCAATAAATTGAGACTTAATCTGTTTGCTAAGCATTAAGCCATCCATATATGGCATTTCAATATCAGTTAATACAATATCTGGCTTAGTTTCTTGCATGATATCTAGAGCCTCTATACCAGAATCTGCATCACCAATGATAGACATACCAAGAGACTCCCAATCAATACATAATCTTAAGAGCTTCCTAGTGTTTTGCTCATCATCTACAATAAGTACTTTAAGAAGATTTTGATTCATAAGTTACCTCCTGAACTGGTAGCTTTAAAATAATTTGGGTACCTTTAAAGCGTTCACTTTTTACTTCATAGATATCATCTACTCCATAATGGATTCTAAGACGTGCAATGGTGCCCCTTAAGCCAAAACTTTTAATATTATCATCAATGGAATCTGTTTGTAAGCTAAGCAATGTCTCTTTTGTCATTCCCAGACCATCATCTTCAATGTATATATATAGCCTGTTATTTTCTAATCTTGAAGAAATATTAATATTTCCAGGTTCACCACTAGGTTTAATTCCGTGGTATATACAATTTTCTACAAGTGGTTGTAGTGTATTTTTAAGAATAGGAATTTTAAGAGTTTCTTCTTCTAGCTGATAAGTGTCGTTAATTAATGTGTGATATCTTAGTTTTTGTAGAGTAAGATAGTTTTTAATCATTGTAATTTCTGCTTCAAAGGTAGTCATAGCATTACCTTTATTAAGGCTTTCTTTGTAAAACTGGCCTAGTGCATGAATCGCATCGTAAACTTCTTTATTGTTATGAGAAAGAGCTAAATAAGAAATGCTGTCTAAGGTATTATATAAAAAATGAGGCTTTATTTGCTCGTTTAATATACTAAGTGCAAGCTTTCGCTTTTGCTTTTCAGTAGACACTTCTTTAATAATCATTTTCTCAATTTCTTCTATCATTAAATTATAGGTATCTTTAAGTTCACCAATTTCATCTTGTCCAGTTAAAATTGTCACAGGTTTAAAATGCCCTTTTTTAACTCCTTGCATAGCTGTAATAAGTTTGCTTATAGGCTGAGTCACATAATGAGCTGTAAAAAGAGAAGCTATAAGATAAACAATAACCGTGACGCTAATAAGTAATATTAAAAAAGAGTTAAATGGGTTAATATTTTGATTGATAGTTTCAATGGGTGTATAGCTTACAAGTTTCCAATTATAGTCATCAAGTGATGAAGAAAGTACATAATATTCAACGCCATCTATAGTTTCGATAATACCATGCTTATATTCTTCTTTAAGAGAGGAGATAATAGGGTCTTTTTTATTACCAATAATTATAGGATTTTCATTATCATCAAGAAGAATAAAAGAAGTATTATATTTTTGTTTGGTTTCTTCAATTATAGGTGAGAAGAAATCTTCAGTAATATTAATAATTAATATGCCTATTGGAACGAGCTTATCAAAATCATAAACAACACGAATCATTGATACGTTGTTTTTTCCCGTGTTTGGAACTAAATTACCCCCAGCATTAATATTAATAAGATACCTTCCTTTAAGATTAATTACGTCATTATACCAGTTAGAAGAGTAAATATCATCATTTATGCAAAAGGTTACTGATTTCGAAACACTTACATACGTTCCATTAAAGCGATATAAATAGATTGAATCAATAAAAGGGAAGGTAACAAAAAGTTGGGAAAATATTTGCTGTATAGATCTTCTATAGTTAAGGGCATTATCTTCATTATTTAAATAAGCACGTACATCGTTATTTGATATTATGAGTTTAGATATGTTGTTTATATTTTCTATATTGGATTCTATATTTGATTTCATAAGGTGAATGGATTGACTTGAACTTACATTAAGTTGCTTTTCTTTTTCTTGATTAAGTATTTGCTTATACAAAATAGTTGTTGTAAAAAAATAAATAACTAAAAAGAACATAAATATAGTAATGATTTTATATTTGATAGGAAAATTCATAAATTTGTATTTGAGTGTTGAAATAAATTTATTATTAGTTAACATAGTTACACCTAAATTCATCAGAAATTTCTCAACAATGTATGATTAGTATTATGCTTGTTTTAATTATATCATAGAATTATATTTATTGTAATTATAGCATAGTTGATAATTATTAACATATAAAAAGAATAAAAAGTAAAAAATGTGCATAAAATAAGTCAATATCGTACCTTGATTTTGTGGAAAAACAACAATAAAATAATAGTGACAAGAATAAAAAAAGGAGATGATTATATGAAGTTTAAGGCATCCAAGTTGCTTTGTGCTATTTTGGGCTTAACCATGATCATTAGTAGCATAGGTTGTTCAGGAGGAAATAGTGGAAATAATGTAGAACCACAAGGAGATACTCAAACTCCACAAGTTTCTGAAACTGATACTCCTCAAGAAGAAGTTGAGCTTACTTTTTGGCATATTTGGGGAGCAGAAACTGACGCATCTTATGGAGCAGTTAAAAAAGTTATCGCTGATTTCCAAAAAGAATATCCTCATATAAAGATAAAAGAAGATACAACAGAAAATGAAGCTTACAAAACTAAGATTAAAGCATCAGCTGCTGCAAATGAACTTCCAGATATATTTTCATCTTGGGGCGGTGGCTTCTCAAAACCATTTATTGATTCAGGAAGAGTTCTTGCAATTGATGATTATTTAGATGATGCAACTAAATCTAGAATGGTAAATGGTGCATTAACAAACGTAACATATGATGGTAAAGTTTATGGTTTAACATTTGGACTTTCTTGTGGAGCACTTTTCTGTAATAAAGAACTTTTCGAAGAACATAATTTAGAAATTCCAGAAACATATGATGAATTAGTAGAAGTAGTAAAAGCATTTAAAGCAAAAGGCGTTACACCAATGACTGTTTCAGGAAAAGACATATGGACAATAGCAATGTATTTTGATGCTATGGCATTAAAGTCTGCAGGTGGCGATAAAGTAACAAGTACACTTTTAAAACAAGGAAGCTTTAAAGATCCTGAGTTCTTAAATGCAGCAGAAAAATTTGCTGAGCTTGTTGAACTTGGAGCATTCCCAGAAGGAGCAGCTGGACTTTCAAAAGACGAATCTGACATTCCTTTCTTAGAAGGTAAAATACCAATGCTCTTTAACGGAAGCTGGACAGCTGGTACAGTATACAGAGATGATTCTAAGATTAAAGATAAAGTAACTGTTGTTGGTTTCCCTGTATTTGCAGATGGTAAAGGCGGTAAAAATGATTTCACAGGTGGAGCAGTTGACTGTATCATGGTTAATGCAAATACTAAACATAAAGAAGCAGCAACTTTATTCCAACAATACTTCTGTGAAAACATGGCACGTGAAACTTATCTTGCAGGAGCATATTTACCAGCATGGAAGGTTGAAGTAGACGAATCTAATATTAATCCAGTAACAGTTGAGCTTGCAAAACTTACAAGCGAAGCTACAGGATTTACTTTATGGTGGGATACTTTACTTGAAGGTGAAGATACACAAATTTACTTAAATTCACTTCAAGAATTATTCTTAGGTTCAATTACTCCAGAAGAATTTATTGACAAATTACAAAGTATGTATGAATAAATGATTGAATAATACAATTCTATAAAGTACGACCACTTTAAATTCAAAGTGGTCGTTTTATATCAGTTTAGTCTAAGACTTATTACTATCCTTTAAAATATGAAAGCTGTAAAATTGCTTCTAAACTTATTATTTGAGGAGGAGAAAAACATTGGAAAAGGTATGGTCAAATAAGAAAGCAATAATATTTTTCCTCTTTCCTTCATTTGTGATATTGACATTGATTATTATTGTTCCAATTATAATGTCATCTTACTATAGTTTGCTTAAGTGGGACGGATTTGGGAAAGGTGAATTTATCGGACTTAAAAATTATATTGATTTATTTAGTGATAAAGCGTTTTTGATGTCAGTTAAAAATTCATTGATATTTGCAGTATCTTCTGTGTTTATACAACTTCCATTTTCTTTATTATTAGCACTTGTGATATCTAAAGGCGTTAAATTTGAAAGATTTTTTGTAACTGTATTTTTTATTCCAGTTATTATTTCTACTGTTGTTATAGGTCAACTTTGGATGAAAATATATCACCCAGAATATGGTGTTTTGAATTTATTCCTTAGAGCAGTAGGCTTAGGTAATCTGGCTAAAGAATGGCTTGGAAGCAAGGAAACTGCATTAGGAGCAAGTGTAGTACCGGTATTATGGCAATATATTGGTTATCATATGCTACTTATGTATGCTGGAATTAAGTCCATTTCAGCTGATGTATTTGAAGCAGCCAAAATAGATGGAGCATCCTGGTTAAAGACTTCAAGATATATTACAATACCACTATTAAGGCCTATACTTAAGGTTTCTTTAACTTTTGCAGTAGTAGGTTCTCTAAAAGTATTTGACTTAGTATACGTACTTACCCGTGGAGGCCCAGCAAGGGCAAGTGAAGTTACAAGTACACTTATGGTAGAGACTATATTTAAGAGTAATAAATATGGATATGGAAGTGCAATGGCTATATTTGTTATTATTGAGTGCTTTCTTTTGTATTGGCTTATAGGAAAAATGTTCAAAACAGATGAGGTGGTATAATGGGAAAGAGTAAAAAGGAGTTAGATAAAGTTAAAAAAATTGGAACATCAGGGATAGTGTATAGCTTATTATTTATCTGGGCAGCAATTCAAATATTTCCAATCTATTGGCTATTTACCTTTTCCCTAAAGAGCAATAGTGAAATTTTTGGTGGAAATGCTTTGGGGCTTCCTAAAGAATGGATGTGGCAAAATTACGAGAAAGCACTTGTAACAGGTAAGGTAGGTTTATATTTTTTTAATAGCATTATAGTGACAGGAGCAACTATCCTAATTACAATAGTTGTATCTCTTATGGCATCCTATGCCTTAACAAGGATGAATTTTAAGTTAAAAAGGCCAATGAATGCTTTTTATATGTTAGGGCTTACTGTACCTATACATTCAGCATTATTACCTGTATTTATTATGTTAAGAAGTATGAAGCTAGTTAACTCATATATAGCACTTATTTTACCATATGTTGCTTTTGCTATTCCAATGGCAGTTATGATTTTTACAGGATTTATATCTTCAATACCTAGAGAGCTTGAAGAATCAGCTTGCTTAGATGGTTGTTCCATATATGGTGTGTTTTTTAGAATAATTGCTCCGCTGATGAAACCAGCAGTTGCGACGGTATCTATATTTACCTTCCTTCAGGCATGGAATGAATTAATGTTTGCTGTAGTTTTTATTAGTGATACAAGATATAAGACTCTTACAGTAGGAATTCAATCCCTAGCAGGACAATATACAATAGATTGGGGAGCAATTGGAGCAGGCTTAGTTGTAGCAACGATTCCAACGCTAATTGTTTATATTTTCATGAGTAAAAAAGTACAAGACAGTCTTGTAGTAGGAGCTCTTAAAGGATAAAAACTAAAGTAAATACATTAAGAATTAATTATTAATGATAAAAGGAGAATCAAAATGGCAATCACCCCAAAATATTTAGACAAGAATTTACCAGCAGAAGAGAGAGCTAAAGATTTAGTAAGTCACATGACTTTAGAAGAAAAAGCTTCTCAGCTAAAGTATGATGCACCAGCAATAAAAAGGCTTAATATCCCGTTTTATAACTGGTGGAATGAAGGATTGCATGGAGTAGCCAGAGGAGGGACTGCAACTGTATTTCCTCAAGCTATTGCTCTTGCTGCTATGTTTGACGATGAATTCTTAAAGAAAATTGCGGATGTTATTGCTACAGAAGCTAGAGCAAAATACAACATGCAAAGAGAAAATGAAGATAGAGATATTTATAAGGGAATTACTCTTTGGAGCCCCAATATTAATATCTTTAGAGATCCTAGATGGGGTAGAGGTCATGAAACCTATGGAGAAGATCCCTATTTGACATCCCGCCTTGGTGTTGCTTTTGTAAAAGGTTTACAAGGAGAAGGGGAATATTTAAAAACTTCGGCTTGTGCAAAACATTTTGCAGTGCATAGTGGACCAGAAGGAGAAAGACATAACTTTAATGCAGAAGTATCGGATAAAGATTTATGGGAAACCTATTTACCTGCTTTTGAGGCATTAGTTAAAGAAGCCAATGTGGAATCAGTAATGGGAGCCTATAACGCAGTACGGGGAGAACCTTGCTGTGGAAGTAAAACTCTACTTATAGATATTTTAAGAGAAAAGTGGGGATTTAAAGGGCATGTAGTATCGGATTGTTGGGCAATTAGAGACTTTCATACGAATTATATGGTAGCAAAGACACCAGCCCAGTCAGCTGCTCTAGCATTAAAAAATGGATGCGACCTTAACTGTGGAAATACTTATCTTCATGTTTTACAAGCTCACAAAGAGGGACTTGTAACTGAAGAAGAGATTACAAGAAGCTGTGAGCGTTTGATGACAACAAGAATTAAGCTAGGTATGTTTGATGAGTGTGAGTATGATAATATTTCTTATTTAGTAAATGATTGCAAAGAGCATCATGAGCTTGCAGTTGAGGCTGCTAGAAAATCAGTAGTTCTCTTAAAAAATGATGGTATATTGCCCCTTGATAGAAATAAACTTAAGACTATTGCTGTTATAGGACCTAATGCCAATAGTCGTGAAATACTTAAAGCAAACTACTGTGGTACAGCTTCAAAATATATAACACTTTTAGAAGGCATACAAAATAGCGTATCTGAAGAAACACGAGTACTTTACTCAGAAGGTTGCCACTTATTTAAAGATAGAGTAGAGCCTTTGGCGCTTCCAAATGATAGAATAAGTGAAGCAAAAGCTATTGCTAGTTTATCAGATTTGATTATTTTATGTTTAGGATTAGATGCAGATTTAGAGGGAGAAGAAGGAGATACTGGCAATAGTTATGCTGCAGGAGATAAGCCAGATTTAAATTTACCAGGATTGCAGCAGAACCTTTTAGAAGAAATAGTAAAGGTTGGTAAACCAGTTATCTTGCTTTTAAGCACAGGTAGTGCTATGGCTATTGACTATGCCCATGAAAACTGCAGTGCTATTTTACAAACATGGTATCCTGGAGCTCATGGAGGACAGGCAGTAGCGGAATTATTATTTGGTGATTATTCTCCATCTGGAAAACTTCCAATCACTTTTTATAGCAAGAAAAATAAGTTACCTGACTTTACAGATTATTCTATGAAAAATAGAACTTATAGATATATTGAAGAAGAGCCCCTTTATCCATTTGGTTATGGACTTACCTATGGAAAAGTTCAACTTTCCAATGTTAAAGTAGATAAAAATCAAATAAGAGAGAGCGATAGCATAAAAATATCAGTAGAAATAGAAAATCAATCAAACTGGGAGCTTGAAGAGGTTATCCAGGTCTATGCAAAAGTAAAAGGAACTGAATATGAGGTGTTAAATCATAAGCTATGCGCTTTTAAAAGAATAAAGTTGAATAAAGCTGAAAAAAGGATAGTTACTTTAGATGTTAAGGCAGAAAATTTAAAAGTTGTTGATAATGATGGAAATAGGATATTTGATGGTGATAAAGTAATAATATATGTTGGAACAAGTCAACCAGATAAAAGAAGCAAAGAGCTTACAGGACAAGAAGTATGTAGTTTAGAATTATCATTAATAAAGTAACTAATAAAAAAATCCGCAATTATGCGGATTTTTTTATTTGCTTGGTATTAGTTTTGTTTTATTGCCCATGTAGGCTTGCAATACTTTAGGAATATTTATTGAACCATCTTCATTTAAATTATTTTCTAAGAAAGCTATCAACATTC
>JAAYRK010000062.1 GCA_012518815.1 Candidatus Epulonipiscium sp.
ATTTTAAAAGAGTTAAACATTTATGATATTTATGTTATAATTTATGCAACTTTTTTAAATTATTATGTTATAATTTAAGAAACTTTTTTTATCAACATTAAGGAGGAAGTCTAATGAGCCAGATTAAATATAAAAGTACCAGAGGAGGACAAGTTGATATTTCTCCTTCCTATGCAATAGTTCAAGGGATTGCTAAGGATGGAGGTTTATTTGTACCTCAAGAAATACCTAAACTAGATTGTAGTTTAGAAGAATTAAAAGATATGACTTATCAAGAATTAGCTTATCATATTATGAAAAATTACTTATCAGATTTTACTGAAGAGGAGTTAAGAGATTGTATTAATAAAGCTTACGATAAAAAATTCGATGATAAAAAGATAGCTCCTTTAGTAAAAAAAGATGGGGTTTATTTTTTAGAACTTTTCCATGGGCCTACATTGGCTTTTAAAGATATGGCTCTTTCTATTTTGCCCTATTTATTAAAGACTGCTGCAAAAAAACTTGATATAAAAAAGGAAATTGTTATTTTGACTGCTACTTCTGGTGATACAGGAAAGGCAGCACTTGAAGGTTTTGCTGATGTAGAAGGAACAAAGATTATTGTCTTTTTCCCACAAGATGGTGTAAGTGAAATTCAAAAAAGGCAAATGACTACCCAAACAGGAGATAATACTTATGTAATTGGCATTGAAGGAAACTTTGACGATGCACAAAACGGTGTAAAGCAGATATTTGGAGATGTTGAGTTTAATAACTACCTGGCTGAAAACAACTATATGCTTTCCTCTGCAAACTCTATAAATATTGGCCGTTTGGTACCACAGATCGTATATTACTTTTATGCTTATTTTCAAATGGTACAAGAAGGAGAGATTTCTTTAGGGGATATAGCAAATGTAGTAGTTCCAACAGGTAATTTTGGTAATATTTTAGCTGCTTTTTATGCTAAGCAAATGGGACTTCCTATAGGAAAACTAATATGTGCGTCCAATGATAATAAAGTTTTATATGATTTCTTTAATACAGGAAAATATGATAAAGATAGAGAATTTATTCTTACTATTTCTCCATCTATGGATATTTTGATTTCTAGTAACTTAGAAAGATTACTTTATCATATTTCTAATGGAGATACTAATAAAACAAAAGAATTGATGGAAAGCCTAAAGACAGATGGCAATTATGAAATTACTCAAGAAATGAAAGAAAAGTTAACAAGCTTTTATGGGGGCTATGCAAGTCAAGAAGAAACAATTAAAAAGATAAAAGAATTATTTGATAAAACAGCTTATCTAATTGATACCCATACAGCAGTGGCTTATTCTGTTTATAAAGCTTATCTTGAAAAAACAGGAGACGATAACAAGGCTATTATTGCATCTACAGCTAGTCCTTATAAATTTACAAATAGTGTAATGAAAGCTATAGATAGCAGTTATGAAGCTTATTCAGACTTTGAGCTAATTGAAAAAATGAATGCCTTGACTAAAGTTGACATACCTGTTGGAATAAAAGATATTGATAAAAGACCTATTCGACACAAAACAGTTTGTAAAAAAGATGAAATGAAAAGTGCAGTAGAAAAAATATTAATAAAATAAGCAAGAAAAAAAGTTTATTTGGTAGCAACTACCGAATAAACTTTTTTATTTTCTTTTAAGCCTTTTGTTTGAGGGTCTATTATAATAGTATCTCCTGGATTAAGCCCTTTTTTGATGATAACTTCTTGATCTGTTTCTAATCCTTTTTCTACTTCTTGGATAAAAGCCCGCCCGTTTTTAACTATCCAAAGGGCATCTTTTCCTTTATAAGTGAACAGGGAAGTTTTAGGAACGCTAATACAATTTTCTTCCTTATAAGTTGTAAATATAACTTCCAGAGCATAGCCAGGTTTCAGTGGGATTTTTGAACTTTCTGGTGTTATGGTTACTTTTATTCTTTGTTCTTCTAAACCTAAGGCAGATATATTTTCTTGAGCATAAGCTGCTATTTCTTTAACCTTACCCTTAGTAATTAATTCTTCATTACTGTTTTCTAAAGTCATTTCAACAGGCATGCTTTCTTTAATATCTAGTATATCATCTGTTAATATTAAAACTTCAACTTCTAATTTATTAGGATCAATGATAGTAACCAGAGGAATACCTGGGCTTGTTATCATTTTTTCTTTAGCATCTAATTGAATTATGATTCCATCCATGGGTGCAAGAATTTCTGATTTACTAAGCTGGTATTCAAGCAAATCAATTTGTGAGCTTATCACTTCTTTTTGTCCTTTAAAGTATTGGGCTGTTCCTTGAGGAGCCTTATATTGATCTTTTAAGACCTCTAAGGCCTGCTTTTGCTGAAGTAAGAGATTATTTGCAGTTTCTGCAGCCCTTTTTGCTTCCTCATAAGAGTTTTTGCTAATTGCTTTTTCTTCATAGAGTAACTGGGCTTTTCTTAATTCTTCATCTGCTGCTTGTTTTTGAAGCTTAGCTTGTTCTATCATTAATTCTTGCTGTTTTATTTGAGAAGCAGAAGGTCCTTGGTAGCTTTGTTGTTCTTGCCCCCTTATACTTTCAAGCTGAGCTTTTAACTGTTCAAGTTGATAGTGCATTTCTTTTGTATTATAAATTACTAATGTATCTCCTTTTTTTACGGCTTGATTTTCTTTTATCTTTACTTCACTAATTTCGGCTGCTAAAGGACTAAAAATTGTTTTTTCATCAGTAGCAATCACTTTTCCTTTTTCATTGATGCTTTTGCTAACAGTTTTAGGCATGATTTCCATAGAAACAACATCTATAGCTTTTGTTAAAGAGTACAAGGTGTAAAGAAGAAGAATAAATATTATAATTGTCCAAAGTATCCACTTTACTGTCTTTTTCATTTTGCACCTCCTAAGTTTCTCGTTCTTTTAAAACATCAACTAAATCCAAGTTTTTTATTCTTTTTGAGGTCGAAATTTGTGCAATCAATACTGATATTACTGTACCAACAAAAGCTATAATAAGAGCAGATTTTTCAAGGGATGCAGGAATAGTAAATAAGTCTGTAGACATGCTTTTTGAGATAGTTTTCATCATAGAATATGCCATAGGTATCCCTGCTATAATACCAAAAAAGCTTATTGTCCACTGCTCAAAGCTAATAACTTCTAATACTTCATTTAGTGTCATGCCAAGCACTCTTAGTGAAGCTAGCTCTCTTTTTCTTTCTGATAAAGAGATAATACTAGAATTATAGACAATGGCAAAGCCTGTGATAATTACAAAAACCCCAAGTATCCATATAATTGCTGAATATGAACCCAGCAAATTATTATATTTATCAATAATCTTTTGTTTTTCTTCCATAGAAGAAATAATTGGTGAATTGTTATATTTATCTTTTATAGACTCAAATTTATCTTCATCTAAGGATAATAAAACAGATGTAGCCATAGGCTGTTGTTTAAATATTTTGCTTAATTGTTTATTGTTCATATAAGCGTTCATTCCAAAGTATTGGGGGATAATATCTACTACTTGGACTGTAATAGGATTATTATTATCTTCAAGCCAAATACTTTCTAAGATTATACTGCTTCCAATAGATGCATCAAGGGCTTTTGCTGCTGGTTCAGAAAGAATAATTCCTTCGTCTGGCGGATAAATTTTTACTCCCTTACTGTCAATTATATTATAAAGGATAGAATTTTTTTCAAGACCTAATACAACTAAATCTTTTTTATGCCAGTTGTTTTTAAGTGTAGCAGGAGCTTCTAGCATTGGTTCAACCTTTTTTATACCTTCTTCATGGGCTAAAAGCCTGTAAACTTCTTTTGAAGAAACAGGAGCAGAAAAAGTCATTTTTAAATCAGCTGTTTGAATTTTTTCAAACTGGTCGTATATCATCAAGTCAATTAAATCTTGAAATGAACCTATAAAAGCCATCATACTAAAGGTAAACATAATTCCTAGGAAGGTAAAAAAGCTCCTGGATTTATTTCTTGCTATATTTCTTGCAGCCATGCGGCCTTGTGTATTTAGGGAGGACCAAATAAGTTTTGCTTTTTCTAACACAATATTTTTACCGATAGGTGGGGTAGGAGGCCGCATAGCTTGTGCAGGATGAAGTTTAAGTATCCCTTTAGCACCTTGGTATCCGGCAACTAAACTAAAAACCATAGTAAGAACTATCCCGTAGAATAAGTATTTAAAAGAAAAACTAGGAACAAGATTTGGAAGATTAAAAAACTCATTATATATATCAAGCATTGGAGAAGTCAGCAAAATGCCTGATACAGATCCTATAAGCCCTCCTAAAAAACCAATAATTAGGGCATATGATGAATAGTGAAAGAGTATTTCAAGGTTAGTATAACCAAAAGCTTTTAGAGTTCCTATTTGGCCTCTTTGCTGCTCTACAAGACGTTTAATCATAATGTATAATATAATACTTGAAATTAATAAAAATAAGAAAGGAATAGAATCTGATACACTTTTTAAGCCATCTAACTCAGAATTTAAAAGAAGATGACTGGTTTGATCTTCTCTGGGGTAGATACTTTGAAGACCATATGGCTTTAATTTTGCTTCTAAAATATTTTCAACATCTTCATAATTTGCATTTGCTTTTAAAGTAAAAGAAATTTCATTAACTATATTTTTTTCGCTAAACAAAGAAGTCATTATATCATAGGGTACATAAGCAATTCCAAAGGTTTCTGGAGAAGGGTAAAAATCCTGAGGGGTTCTAAGGGCATAGGCAAAGTCGGGGCTTTGTCCTTTTCCCATTACAGTAAAAGGCACTCTTTTGCCTTCTGCAATTATTTCTATTAAGTCTCCAATATTAATATTGTTAGTATCAAAAAATCTTACATCTAACCAAAGATTATTTTCGTTATCATTAAGAGGTTTACCTTCCATAAGATATACATCATTTATAGGATAGGCTTCATTAGGAAAAACAGATACTAATCTTAGATATATATTTTCTTCTTTATCAGGTGCATAAAGTCTTACATCCTTAATAAGCCTTCCTTGAATAGCTTCTATTCCTTCGATTTTTTCAAGTCTTTTTATTTCTGATAAGGGCATTCCTATAATATTAGCAAAGCCTTCACCAAAATTTTGATTAGTATAAAAATCATTAATTGCCCTTTCAAAATCTTCAATAACCATAGACATAGAGGTAAAAACCATAAGACCAATGGCAATGACAATAATACATGCAGCATAGGCAGTTTTGTTTTCCTTTAAGTCCCTAAGCATTTTTCTAAAAAGCATTACCAGTTCACCTCCTCCGGTGAAACAGGTGTTGGATTTTCTTTGATTTTTTCAATCTTCCCGTCTATGATATAAAAGACTCTATGGGCAATCTGAGAAATTTCAGTATTATGAGTAATAATAATAACTGTTTTTTTATGAACTTCATTAAATCTTTTAAGAAGCTTTAAGACTTGTATTCCTGTAGCCAAATCCAAAGCCCCTGTGGGTTCATCACATAATAAAATTTTAGGATTTTTTGCAATAGCTCTTGCAATAGCAACTCTTTGCTGCTGACCACCTGAAAGTTGTGAAGGAAAATGGTTTTTTCTATCATACAAATCGATTTCTTTTAATACATCTTCAACTTTTAGTGGATTTTTTGCAATTTCTACTGAAAGATTGATATTTTCCTGTGCCGTAAGATTTGGAATAAGGTTATAAAATTGAAAAACAAAGCCTACAGCATCTCTTCTATATTGCGTTAAGCTTCTTTCATCGGCATTATGCAGAGGCATATTTTCATAAAATAATTCTCCAGATGTAGGCTTATCCATTCCGCCTATTATATTTAAAAGGGTACTTTTACCTGAACCACTAGGTCCTAAAACAACAATAAATTCTCCATCATATATTTCAAAATTGGCATTTTTAAGAGCATGGACTGTAACTTCTCCCATTTTATAATCCTTAGAAATATTTTTTCCCTTTAACAATATTTCCATAGTCCGCCTCCTCGTGTAAAGAGTGTGTATTGATTAAACATAGAGCCGCACTCTACCTAACACAATCATATCACTAATTCTTTTGTTGGTCAATAAAATAGGTATTTTACACATAATATATGAGTATGATATATTATTATATAAGTTGGAGATTTAATAAGATAAGTATTAATTAAAGGGGGCAATAATATGTATAAAGATATTAGTTTTGAAGAATATAGTAAGGAGTTTGTTAGCCAATTAGCAAAGGGAGCTTTTTTAAATGTAAAAGGCAAAGATTCCATAAATACCATGACAATTGGCTGGGGCAATATAGGAGTTATTTGGGGTAAACCCATACTTATGGTCATGGTTAGATATTCAAGACATACATATAATCTTATGGAAGAAGCTAATGAATTTACTGTAAGTATTCCTTTAAATGGTCAACTTAAAAAAGAATTAGGATTTTGTGGAACTAAATCAGGTAGGGACTTTGACAAGTTTAAAGAATGCAATTTGACTGCAATAGCAGGTAAAGTAATAGATACTCCTATTATTGATGAATGTGATCTTCATTATGAGTGTAAAGTAGTATATAAGCAAGCTATGGAGCCAGGGCTCTTAGATGAAAATATTAATAAAAATTACTATTCCAATCATGATTATCATGTGATATACTATGGTGAGATTGTAGCAAGCTATATTAAACAAAGTTAGAAAAGGAGTAGTTTTAATGAGTTTATACAAAGACTGGGAAAATTCTATTGAAACTATAGGCACAAAAGAAGAAAGAAATAAATATATACAAAACTATTTAGAAAAAGAAAAAGAAGTTTACGAAAAAATTCTAGAAAACAAAACACAAAATATAGAAGGAAAGCTTAAAGATTTGGCAAAAGAGTATGGTATGACTCCTGTTGAGTTTACTGGATTTATTGATGGGATAAATACTAGTATCACTCAAGAAGTTAATTTAGAAGAATTAACAGAGGATTCAGATGTAAAATTAAATATTGATTATGAAAAATTGTATTGGAACATGCTAGATTCTCAAGCAGAATGGCTTTATACTATTCCTGCATGGGATGATATCTTAAGCCAGGAAAGAAGAGCAGAAATTAAAAAAGAATACAATCGCTCAAAAATTATTGTAAAGCCTAAAAAGATTGGAAGAAATGAACCCTGTCCATGCGGCAGCGGTAAAAAATATAAGAAATGTTGCATAAATAAAGACACCCGCTAAAAAGCGGGTGTCTTTATTTTATAGTATTGGTTTTTAGGCTATATTTTATAAGCTATTAGCAGAACCTAAAACATTTTTAATTTTATCTTCTACTAATTTTTCAATTCTTTCTCTTGCTACACCAAGATATTTTCTTGGGTCAAACTCAGATGGTTGTTCTCCAAAAACTTCTCTAATAGCTGCAGTCATAGCAAGTCTTATATCTGTATCCATATTGATTTTACATACAGCCATGGAAGCGGCTTTTCTTAACATTTCATTAGGAACTCCAGCAGCTCCTTCAATTTTTCCACCATATTTATTGCAAGTTTCAACAGATACAGGATCAACAGAAGATGCACCATGAAGAACTATAGGGAAGTTATGAATTCCTGCTGCTTCTAATTTTTCAGTAATTGTTGCTAAACGATCAAAGTCTAATTTAGCTTCTCCTTTAAATTTGTATGCACCGTGGCTAGTACCAATAGCAATTGCTAAGGAATCAACACCAGTTCTTTTTACAAAGTCAACTGCTTGATCTGGATCAGTATATGTAGCATCAGCAGCATCTACTTTTACGTCATCTTCAACTCCTGCAAGTTTACCTAATTCAGCTTCTACAACTACACCTCTTGCATGAGCATAGTCAACAACTTCTTTTGTTTTTGCTACATTTATTTCATAGTCATAATGAGAACCATCAAACATAACAGAAGTAAATCCTGCATCAATTACTTCTTTAACAGTTTCTAAATCAGGACCATGGTCTAAATGAAGAGCAATATCTATTCCTGTTTCTGCAATTGCAGCATCAACCATTCTTTTTAAGTATTCAGGGCCTGCATATTTTAGAGCACTTTTTGATACTTGAAGAATTACAGGAGATTTTAGTCTGCTTGCTGCACGGGTAATCGCTTGAATAATTTCCATGTTATTGATGTTAAAAGCACCGATTGCATATTTACCTTCGAATGCTTTATTAAACATCTCTTTTGTTGTTACTAATGCCATTATAAATTCCACCTTTCAAAAATAATACATAATTAGGAAGTGATTTACCTATTATCCCTTCCCTATTATAATAGTACATTAAATTAATTACAACATTTTTAATATTAATTATATTTGAACATAAATACTATTATGGAATATTATAACATATAAAATGTATTTTTACAATAATTTAAACTGTATATAAAATAGTTACTTTGATATTTTTTTGTGATATAGTAAAAATATAATTAGTTATTAAAGTAAAGAAGGTGAAAATATATGTTATTGTTTAAAAAAGAAAGAGAAATGCTTAGTCTTGTTAATGAGCATTTAGAGGCAGTATTAAAGTGCTATGAATTATTTGTTGAGGGTTTAGAGGAGTTACATGATAATGGTTTAAACGAAAAGGTTGAAATATTATCTAAACAAGTAGGAGATGAAGAGTCAAAAGCTGATGCTATTCGCCATGAGATAATCCAATCTCTTTTAAAAGGTATTCTTCTGCCTGAATCAAGAAGAGAACTTTTAAAATTAATTGAACTAACAGATGAAATAGCTAATAAATGCGAAGAAATCATAAGACAAATAACTCTTCAACAAATTGAATTTTTTGAAGAAATAAAGCCACATATAAAAAGTATTACAGAAAAAACAAGAGTTCAGCTTATCAAAATAAAAGACGTAATCAATATGGTTTTTAGTAACATTAATAAGGCCCATAGCCTTCAAAATGAACTTATTGAAATAGAAAGATTAGAATCAGAAGTAGATGATGCAGAATATAATGCAATATATATACTCTTTAGAATGGATATAGAATTAGCTAAGAAAAATCAAATTAAATCAATAATAGCTGATATAGCAGATATTTCCGATTTAGCTGAAGACATATCCGATATGATAGAAATGATAATGGTACTAAGAAAGGTATGATGATATGGGTTGGCCGTCAGTAATATCCGGGGCAATTTTAGGATGGGCTCTGGGCAGCAATGGAGCTTCCAATTGCTTTGCTGCTGCAGTATCCACAAGAATCGTAAAATATAGGAATGCCGTTATTTTAACTGCAATTTTTGTAATATTAGGTGCCTATGCTGAAGGCTCAAAAGGTATATATAAAATAGGAGAATATGCTTATAACAGTGGGATAGATACATCTACAAAAGCATTTTTTGTTATGCTTTCTGCAGCATTAACTGTTACTTTGATGACTTTTTTACATCTGCCTGTATCTACATCACAAGCAGTTATAGGTGCAATAATTGGTGGGGCTATACTTGGAGGAAATCCTGATTTTAATGAAGGGATTAAGTTTTTTGTTGCCTGGTTTGCAACCCCTTTTGGTGCAATTGCAATTTCTTTTGTTTTATATAAAGTTTTTGAATTATATATAGAAAAAAGAATTAGTAACTATGAAATATATGATAAATCAATTATTTTTGGATACTACATTGCTGGTATTTTTGCTGCATATTCTTTAGGAGGAAATAATGTTGCTAATGTAACGGGTATTTATGTTGGTATACTTGATGTATTAAGTATAAGAGCAGCTGTTTTAATAGGTGGTATCTCTATAGCTATAGGGGTTCTTACATTTAGTAAGGGAGTAATGAAAACAGTAGGGGAAAACTTAGTTACCCTTTCTCCTATGTCAGGTTTAATATCAGTTTTTACTTCTGCAATTGTAGTATTTATTTATGCCAAAATAGGTATTCCAGTATCAGCATCACAAGCAATAGTAGGTTCTGTTATTGGTATTGGACTTGTAAAAGGTGTTAATACTATTAGTTTTAAAACCATTCGTAATATAATTTTTGGCTGGTTTGGAACACCAACAATTGCCGGAATAGTCAGCCTTATATTATTTAAAATTTTTATTTCTATTTAAAATATTTTTGTTGAATTAATAAAATAATAGGAGTAAAATATATCTAATTATTTAAAGATAATCATTATTAAAAGATTTCCTATAAATACATTGTTTTATAGGCATAAGGAGTAAAAAAATATGGACAATATCAGTTTGGAAGAAATAATAAACCAAATAACTGAAATTGATACAAAGGCTCAAAAAAGCCAACAAGAGTTTGAAAAAAGAAAAAAGGATAATGAAAAAAAGCTAAAAGAAATTTGCAAACAGATGGAAAAAGACATTATAGAAGAAGCAAAAACAAATGCTGAAAAAAAGTATAAAGAAGAAATAGAAAAATGCAATATATTAGTGAAGTCTATTATGGAAGAAGGAGATAATAAAGTTAAATCTTCAACTGATTTTTATGAAAAAATTCATAAAAATTTTTCTGATTCTATATTTAAAGATATATTTGAAATTGATTAGGAGATTTTATAAATGGGAAGTATAAGCAACTTTGCGGCAATTAGTACTAAGATTAAAGCAAAGAAAAGTAAATTACTTAATGAAGAAGATTATAGGGTTCTTTTATCCAAAAAAAATGTATCTGAAATAGTTGAATATTTAAAAAAGGATACTGGCTATCGTAAAGTATTTAAGGATATTAATCCTTTAGTTGCTCATAGGGGACAAATTGAGCTAGAATTATACAAAAATATAGTTAAACAGATAGAAGATTTGTTACCTTATTTAAAAGGTAATTATAAAAAGTATTTTATAGCGACCTTGTATGAATATGAAATTGAAGACTTAAAATTAATCCTAAGAACCATTAGTAGAAATGAAGATACTTCTCAATTAAAAGATTTGTTAATACATTCTAAGAAGTATAGTAGTCTAGACTATGAAAACTTGCTAAATTCAAAGAGTATTGAAGAATTTTTCGAAAAGCTAAAAGGAACAGTTTTTTATATTCCTATAAAAAATACTGATAATGAAGATATATTAAAAAGAGAATTTCACATTGAAATGCAGATTGAAATTCTTTTTTATAAAACATTAATGGAAAGAGCAGTTGGATTATCAAGAGAGGACGAAGAAATTATTAAAAAATCCTTAGGGACAATAATAGATTTAAACAATATTCAATGGATTTATAGAGGAATGAAATATTATAATATCTTGCCAGAAGAAATATTGATATATTGTATTCCTGGAGGTTACAGGCTTAACTATAATAAATTAAAAAACCTTGTATACTCTCAAACTGTAGAAAATTTCATATCAAAGATTAAGACCTCAAAGTATGCTTTTGTTTTTCCAAATGATGAAGACGTATATATAGAAAGAAGGATTAATAGATATATTTATAAATCATATTTAAGCAAACAAAAAGAAAATAATATGAATATTATGGAAGCAATTTCATATATTCATTTATTAAAATGTGAAGTTGATGATATTATAAGCGTTATGGAGTCAATAAGATACAATTTTGATAAGAAACTTTTAAAAAGATATTTAATTCGGGAATGATTTAAGGTATGGAGGTCTTTTTATGGCAGTAGAAGAAATGGTAACCATGAACTTGGTGGGTGCACTTGAAGATGAAGACAAGTTATTAAAACAAATCATATTGATGGGTAATGTTCATTTACAAACTAATTTAAGTGATGTATATGAAAATTATTTTGCTCTGCACGTTTTAGAAGAAAAACTTAACGGTTTAAGCAATAATAAAGATGAAAAAGCAATACTAGAAAAAGACAAAGATGATTATTATACTTTATCCCAAAAGCTTAAGTATATAGCTCAAGCATTAGATATAAATTCTAGTATAGTTTCTTCCTATATTAATGAGAACTTTGATTATAATCAATGTAAAAGTAAAATCGATGAAATACATAATCATATTCAACCCCTGTACGAAGAAATTTTACAAAAACAAGAAAAAATCAAGCACTATAAAGGCTACAAAGAAAATATTAAGTATATACCTTATTCGGACATAAATTTTAATAAGTTAAAAGAGTTACATTTTTTCAACTATAAAATAGGTTTATTATCTCATGAAAATAAAATGAAAATTATAAAAAATATCGAGAATATTACAGCGGTCATTAAAGACATTGGGACAAGAAATGGCTTGGAAGTTTTCTTTATTATTTATCCTAAAGAATATGAACTAGAAACAGAAAGAATACTAAAATCCCTTAACTTTGAAGAAATATTTATGCCTGAAGAGTTACAAGGGAATCTAGGAGAAATAAAAGAACAAATAGAAAAAGTTCTTCATCAAGAAAATATTGAATTAGCCATTCTTTTTCAAAAATTAGATATGGCCAGAAGAAAATATTATGTTATTATTCAGCAATTATTATCTGAATTTAATGTTTTAGAAAAAATAGAAAGCATAAAAGAAAAAATTATAAGAAATAACAATGCCTTTATTTTATCTGGTTGGCTTCCTAAAAATCAAAAGGATAAATTATCAAAACAGCTATCAAAAGTCAGTAAGAACTTTATAATAAGCTTTAAAGAAGTGCATGAAATAGGTGAAGATATAACACCGCCTACAAAATTAAAAAATCCAAAATGGTTTAAGCCCTTTGAAAATTTAGTAAAGATGTACGGTATTCCAAGCTATAATGAGCTTGATCCTACAATGTTTTTGAGCATATCATACCTTATTATGTTTGGTGCTATGTTTGGAGATATAGGTCAAGGGCTGGTTTTTTTGATATTTGGAGCTATTTTAGAAAAAAGAAAAATAGGTCTTTTTTTTGCTCAGCTTTTAAACAGATTAGGTGTTAGTTCAATTTTCTTTGGGATAATATATGGTAGTGTTTTTGGAAATGAAGAATTAATACCTTGGGGTATTAAAAGTATCTTTGGAGAAAAAAGCTTGATTTCAAAGATAATAATTAATCCTATGGAAAATATGAATTTAATTCTTATACTATCTATTGTATTAGGAGTAATTTTTATTTTAATTAGTTTTGTATATGGGATTGCTAATTCTCTTAGAACTCATGATATACAAGAAGGGCTATTTGGAAGGAATGGAATAGCAGGCTTAATATTTTACATTGGCTTATTGCTTTTAATAGTTGACATTGCTTTTGGTATATTTATAATTCCTAAGAAGCTTGTTATAGCCTTAATGATTGTGGCAATAATTATCATGGTCCTAAAAGAACCTTTAGCCAATATAATTGAGAAAAAGTCACCTTTATATGAGGGAGAAGTATCTGCTTATTATGTAGAAAGCGGATTTAATATTATAGAGACTATTTTAAGTTTAGCCAGCAACACTATTTCATTTATTAGGGTTGGTGCTTTTTCATTAAACCATGTTGGTTTGTTTTTGGCTTTTAAAACCATGGCACAAATGGCTAACGGAGGAATAAAAGGCTTTTTGATTTTGATATTGGGTAATATTGTAGTCATATGCTTAGAGGGTCTTATTGTTTTTATTCAAGGCTTACGACTTCAGTATTATGAGCTTTTCGGTAAATATTTTAAAGGTGAAGGAATAGAGTTTAATCCTATTCGTTTATAATGAGGAGGAGTAATATGAAAACATTTTTAATTATTGCAGGCATAATTGCAAGTTTAACTGTTATTTTAGGAATATATTGTTTCATTATGAAAAAGAAAGTATCAAAATCTGGTCTTAAGAAAAGTTTAGGTTTTAGTGTAAGCTCATTTGTTATAACTTTACTTGGGGCAATTACTATACTTATACCAGATATGGTTATGGCGGCAGAAACAGCAGCACAAGAGGCATCTTCAGTGTCTGGTATAGGATTTATTGCAGCGGCTCTAAGTACTGGACTAGCTACAATTGGTGCAGGTTACGCAGTAGGAGCGGTTGGTTCTTCTGCTTTAGGAGCAGTTTCCGAAGATCCTAAAATATTAGGGAAAACCCTTATTTTTGTTGGATTAGCAGAAGGGATTGCAATTTATGGGCTTATAATATCTATTATGATTTTAGGAAGGTTATAATATGAAATCATTTTTAATAACTGATAATAAAGATACTTTGGTGGGTATGCAATTAGCTGGGATTAAAGGCATTGTTGTGAGTGAAAAAGATGAAATATTGAGTCAAATAGATGAAGTTCTTAAGGATAAAGAAATTGGAATTCTTATAGTGACAGAGCTAATTATGGAAAAGGCTAAAAGTGAGCTTATGGAATTAAAGATGAAAAGAAGATACCCTCTTATTATTGAAATACCAGATCGCCACGGCTTTAGAAAAAAAGAAAACTTACTGGATTATATTAATGAAGCCGTAGGAATAGGCAAATGAGGTGCTTTATATGGTAACCATACAAGAAAAATTAAACTTGTTTTCAAAATTAGTCTATCAAGATCTTGTTGATAGCCAATACAAGGAATTAAAAATGATTGAACAAGAAAACAATCAATACATAGAAAACTTTAAAAACGAACTGGAAAAAAGAGTAGATGACATCAATTTTGATATTAATAATAAAATAATTCAAAAGAAAAATGAAATGATAAGTAAGGCAAATTTAGAAGTCAAACACAAGATTCTTTTAAAAAAGCAGGAATTTGTGGACATTTTAATAAATGAGCTAATAACAAAAGCTTATGATTTTACAAATACAAGTAATTATTATGATTACTTTAAAAAATCTTATACAACCATATTGGATAAGCTTTGGGACAAAAAAATAATACAGATTGAATTATTAAATAAAGACCGTCAAAGATTTCAAGTCCTTATAGAAGAGTTATCAAACAAAAAAGGAATTTCTCCTAATAACATTAGTTATATAGATGCAAGAGACAGTATTATTGGAGGACTGATTGTATCAGATAAAGAAGCTACAATCAGTTATGATGCAACGCTTATTGCACTGATAGAAGACAAGAAAGAATTTATTATGAACAGATTATACGAAGAATTTAAAAAAGCTGGTGATTTCATTGATGCATAAAGAAGGAATAGTAACTTTTATAAATGGGCCTGTTGTAAAAGCAGAAAACATGTCTTTTTTTAAGGTTAGAGAAATGGTTACAATAGGTAAGCAGCGGCTTATAGGGGAAGTAATTTCTATAAATAATAATGAGGCAACCATACAGGTTTATGAAGAAACAGAAGGTTTAAAGACAGGAGAAATAGTAAGCTCTACAGGAAACCCCCTTAGTGTAAAACTAGCTCCTGGCATGATTGGAAACATGTTTGATGGTATTCAAAGGCCCTTAAAAACTATAGAAGAATTATCCCCCAATTTTATTCCCGAAGGTATCGGACTTATTTCCTTAGATGAAGAAAAGAAGTGGGATGTTAATATCTTAGTAGAAGAAGGACAATATTTAAATCAAGGACAAATTTTTGCAGAAGTTCCTGAAAGCCTTGTTATCAAGCATAAAATCATGGTTCCACTGGGGATTGAAGGAAAGGTAATTTTTAAAAAGGAAAATGGCAAGTATTCGATTAAAGAAGTTTTGATAAAACTAGAAGATAAATACGGAAAGGTTCATGACTTAAATATGATCCAAGAATGGCCTGTTAGAACTCCAAGACCAGTATCAAAAAGAATGGCTATTAAAGAATTACTTGTAACTGGTCAAAGAGTTCTTGATATTTTTTTCCCCATAGCAAAAGGAGGTACCGCAGCTGTTCCAGGAGGTTTTGGTACAGGCAAAACTGTAATCCAACACCAGCTTGCTAAATGGTCCAACGCAGATATTATTATTTATATTGGCTGTGGTGAGCGGGGAAATGAAATGACTGCAGTATTAGAAGAATTTCCAAAGCTAATAGATCCAAGAAGCAAAAGGCCTATTATGGAAAGGACCATTTTAATAGCCAATACTTCCAATATGCCTGTTGCAGCCAGAGAGGCAAGTATTTATACAGGCATAACCATGGCAGAATATTATAGAGATATGGGCTATGATGTTGCTATTATGGCAGATTCGACTTCAAGGTGGGCTGAAGCTCTTAGAGAAATTTCAGGAAGACTTGAAGAAATGCCTGCAGAAGAAGGTTACCCTGCCTATCTGCCTTCGAGATTAGCAGAATTTTATGAAAGAGCAGGACTGGCCAAATCTCTAACTGGTGAGCTAGGTTCTATTACAATTATTGGTGCCGTGTCGCCCCCTGGTGGTGATTTTTCTGAACCTGTTACAGAAAGTACAAAACGTTTTGTAAATGCTTTTTTGGCTCTTGATAAAAGTTTAGCATACGCAAGACATTATCCTGCAATTAATTATTTGATAAGCTATAGTGGCTATGCAAACATGCTAGCCAAGTGGTATCAAGAAAATGTTGGAGAAGATATTTTAGAATTAAGAACAAAGCTTCTTAGTATATTGCAAGAAGAAAATAAGCTTATGGAAATTGTACAATTAGTAGGAGAAGATGTACTTCCTAATGATCAAAGGCTTATATTAGAAATTGCAAAAGTCATTAAAATTGGTTTTCTTCAACAAAATGCACTCCATATGACAGATAGTTTTGTTAGCTTACAAAAACAATATAAGATGATAAAAACAATATATCATCTTTATGAAAGAGCCCATAAGTGTATAAAACTTGGTATACCTATATCACAAGTTAAAGATGAAAAGCTTTATAATGAAATTATTAAGATAAAATATACGGTAGAAAACAATAAGATAGAATTAATTGACAAAGTAATTGAAGATATAGATTTGTATTTTGATGAATTAGAAGAAAAATATAAGCAATAACTAAAACAGGATGTGATATAGTTGAGGAAAGAAGTTCTTCAAATTGATAAAATAGAAGGTCCTCTTATTATTCTTTCGGAAGTAGAAGATGTTTCTTATGGTGAAATTATTGATATAATTGTTGAAGACAATATTATAAGAAAAGGTAAAGTAGTAAAGATTGAAAAAGATAAAGTGCTTGCTGAAGTATTTGAAGGGACTTCAGGCTTATCTACTAAAAATACTAGGGTTAGATTTACAGGAAGTCCTCTAAAAATTCCCTTATCAAAAGGAATATTAGGTAGAACCTTTAATGGAATAGGTAAAGCTATAGATCTGGATTCTCCAATTATTTCTAAAGAAAAATACAATATTAATGGGAGACCAATTAATCCTGTTGCAAGAGTATATCCCAGAGATTATATAAATACAGGAGTATCAGCCATAGATTGTCTTATGACCTTAATAAGAGGGCAAAAGTTACCTATATTTTCAGGGAACGGCCTGCCTCATAATGAATTAGCAGTTCAGATTGTTAAACAAGCTAAAATAAGGGGAGCGGAAGGCGGTAATTTTGCCATAGTTTTTGGAGCAATGGGTGTAAGGCATGATGATGCAGATTATTTTATAAAAAGTTTTAAAGAATCAGGCGTATTAGAAAGAGTAGTAATGTATTTAAATCTGGCAGATGATCCTGTAATAGAGAGAATTTCTACTCCAAGATGTGCCTTAACTGCTGCAGAATATTTGGCTTTTGAACATGATATGCATATACTTGTTATATTAACGGATATGACTAGTTATTGCGAGGCCTTAAGGGAATTATCGGCTGCAAGAGAAGAAGTACCCAGCAGAAAAGGATATCCTGGTTATATGTATAGTGATTTGGCAGGAATTTATGAAAGAGCTGGTCAATTAAAAGGAAAAGCCGGTTCGATTACTCTTTTGCCTATTTTAACAATGCCTAATGACGATATTACTCATCCCATTCCAGACTTAACAGGCTTTATTACTGAAGGACAAATTGTCTTGGGAAGAGAATTGTATCAGCATAATATTTATCCTCCTATTTCAGTTCTTCCTTCTCTTTCAAGACTTATGAAAGACGGAATTGGAGAAAAGTATACAAGAGAAGACCATGAAGATTTAGCCAATCAGATTTTTTCATCTTATTCAAAGGTACAAGAGATTAGAGATTTAGCTCAGATTATTGGAGAAGATGATTTATCTGAGACGGATAAAAAATATATGGAATTTGGCCGAAAATTTGAAGAGGACTTTTTAAGCCAAAGAAAGGATGAAAACCGTTCCATAGAAGAAAGCCTAAATTTAGCTTGGAAGCTTCTTTCTATTTTACCTATAGAAGAGTTAGATAGAGTCGATCCAAAAATTGCGGAAAAATATTATGGAAGGTGATTAAATGGCTGTTAATGTTGCACCGACCAAATCCAATTTAATGAAGGCTCAAAATGCCTTGATACTTTCTCAAAAAGGTTTTGAACTCTTAGATAAAAAAAGAAATGTATTAATTCGTGAAATGATGGCACTTATTGATAGAGCTAAAGATTTACATGAAAAAATGGATAATATCTTCAAAGAGGCATACAAGGCCTTAATGATAGCCAATATTACTTTAGGAATTCAAAATGTTCATGAGATTGCTTTTTCTATTCCAAGGGATGAAGAATTTAAAGTATTAGTAAAAAGCGTAATGGGTGTAGATATTCCAACAATAATATATGAAAGGAAAGAAGTCCAGCCAACTTATTCATTTCATAGAACTAACTCTGCCCTTGATATAGCTGTTTTGCAATTTCAAGAAGTTAAGTATTTAATATATGAGCTTGCAGAAGTTGAAAATTCTATTTATAAGCTTGCAAAAGAAATTGAAAAAACTACAAAGCGTGCTAATGCATTAGATAATATTCAAATACCTAAATACAAGGCACAAGTTAAATATATAGAAGAAGTATTAGAAGAAAAAGAAAGAGAAGAATTTTTTAGATTAAAACGTCTAAAGAAAGGTTAGATTTTATGATTTTTATTCTTATTATTCTTATAATCGTTATTATTGACCAAACAACTAAAGCTTGGGCAGTTAAAAAATTAAATAGTGACGACTGGCGTCCTGCTTTAAAAAACAAGGTTAATTTGACTCTTTCAAAAAACAAAGGTGCAGCCTTAAATTTATTTGAAAACCATCCTAAATTTGTATACAGAACTACTGTAATTGCTATTTTCTTGCTTGCTTATTATTTATTTAAAATTATTAAAAATAAAGGACTTTTTTTGACAAAACTTAGTTTAAGTTTTATTATAGGAGGTGGAATAGGTAATATTATTGATAGAAGTAAAAAGGGTTATGTGGTAGATTTTTTTGCATTTAACATCAAAAACTCTCCTATTTTTAATATTGCCGATATTTTTATTATACTTGGGACTATAATTTTACAACTGACGCTCATTTTTAAAAATAATCCAATAGGATGGAAGGTAAAGTGAGGGATAAAAATGTCACAAGCAGTTACCCAGACAATATCTTCAGATGACTTAATGCCGGGAATGGTTCTTGCAGAGGATGTATTTAGTTCTGTAGGTTTAAGGCTTTTTAAACAAGGAACTGAGCTTGACGATAAGAGTATAGCAAAGATAAGACTATACGATATTGACTATGTCTTAATTTACGAAGATGTAAACATTGATTATGTTAAAGTAAAAGAGACAGAAGTAGAAAGTAAAAGCATTAGAAAAATGCAAGAATTTAAAGCTTTTAAAAGTTCCTATACAAAAAATGTGAATACTCTTCAAGATTACATTACTCATATAGGTGAAGGGAAGAATGTAAGTATTACGGACTTATTTTCAATTAGTCAAGAAATAGTATCAGAAGTACAGACAAAAAGTGACATTTTAGCTTTTATGCATAATCTTAAACTTTTTGATGATCATACATATACTCATTCTGTAAATGTATCTTTATTGTGTAATATTTTTGGTCAATGGTTAGGCTTTGATAAAGAAAAGCTAAAAAATATTACTGTAGCTGGTTTAATTCACGATATTGGAAAGGTCAAAATAGATCCTAATATACTTAATAAACCAGGGAAACTTACCCCTGAAGAATTCGAAGAAATAAAAAAGCATCCTGTTTATGGATATAGGATGGTACAAAACCAAGATATCCATAGAGATATAAAGCTTGCAGTTCTTATGCATCATGAAAAATATGACGGTACAGGATATCCTACAGGTGCAAAATCTAATCAAATAAATGAGTTTGCAAAAATTGTAGCTATAGCTGATATATATGATGCAATGACTTCTAATAGGTCTTACAGGGATAGATTTTGTCCATTTAAAGTAATTCAAACTTTTGAGCAGGAGTGTTACGGTAAATTAGATACAGAATTTCTTCTTATCTTCTTAAAAAACATAGCCTATAACTATTTGAATTGCTGGGTAAGATTATCTTCTGGAGAAGAAGGGGAAATAGTCTTTATTAATCAAAATAATCTTTCACGACCTATAGTTTCTATTGATAATGTTTTAGTGGACTTAAGTAATGAAAAGGATTTAACCATAGAAGAACTTATATAAAAGCCTTATAAAAAAATACAAGTTATTACTAAAATACATTTTTTAGGTACTTGATTTTTAATAAAAATATGTTATAATAGAGTTAACCAGAATGGATTTGTTTCCTGAGATGTGCGAAAACCTGGTATTTTGAACCTACACTGATTAATTGGGAGTTCCATATCCTAGGGTAGATGTCAGGCCTCATTTATAATCCTTATGGGCAGAGGAAGACAAAAATTCTAGTGAGAACACCCACCTGGCGTGAGCTAGGGCGTCAAAAATCAGGGAAACGGCATTTTGGGTAACAAGTTTATTAGAAAAACCTGCACTTAATGTGCAGGTTTTTTCATTTTATTTTTGTATTAGTGATAAGCACCCGCTTTACGGGTGCTTATGATTATAATTTCTTTAAAAAACTATTTAAATAGATTTATAAACTCATCTAAAGTTGAAAAGTCTTTTTTATATTGATACAAGGATAAATCATATTTTTTATCTACAAAATCCTTTATGCTTTTTTCATCAACTTTTTCAAAGGCTGCAACAAATACATCACTTTTTGTAAGAGAGTAAATATCCTTATAATTATTTTTAATTATATCAGGTATATTTACATCCTCAAATGAAAAGTTAGGATTATGAAGATGGATAATTGTTAAATCCAAAAACAAATCATCAGCTTCCTTGATGTGGTTTTCTAAAGCATTTATAAATATTTTTTCATAGTTTGGTGCTAAAAGCTCATTTTGATTTTTAATCCTTAATAGATGATGCAATACAGGAGCAATATGATTTGCTATTGAATCTACTGTTAATAAATTTTCCTGATCCGAAAGAATTGTATCAGAAAGTTCAAAAATACAAATAAGCCCTAATAATTTAGTGTCAGCATCTTCTATATGTATAGGAACAAACAAAGCACCAGCTCCGTCTTTTATACATTTTGCAAGATCTTTTTCGAGAAGCTTTGGAATTTTTTCATTGCTGTTAATAATAAAGTATTCTCCTTCAAAAAGACATGAAAATTCATTTGATAATCTAAAAGAACAAGGACAGTTATCAAGATTTATTGACCTTATAACTTTAAATTTATCCTTATTATATAAGGCAAAGATTCCTGTTTTCATACCAAATGAAATATTTAAGGTTTCCAAGGTTAAATCAGCCAGTTCTTCTGTTGTTGAAGCACTATTAATATTTTTCATTAATTTATTTAAAGAGACAAGCCTATTAAACTTATTTTGTAAAAGTAACTTTTGTTCATTAGTTTCTTTGAAATAATTAGCATTAGAAACTGCAATATAAGTAGAAGATGCAAGGCTTTCAATTAATTCAAAGATTCCTTTATTATAGGGCTTGTCCGTTACCTTTTTCCCAAGAGTTACAAAGCCTAAAAGAACCTTATTTTTTATAAGCAAAACAATGTATAAAGGTTTTAAATTTGTAATAACGGCTTCGCTATTTTGGAAAGAATCAATAAAAAGATTATAATCTTCTTCGTTGCTCATATCTAAAATAGATTTTGAGAAATCAAGAGAAACGTTATCTTTTAAATATACTGTAATTTTAAGTTTATTTGAAGGATTAAGGGTATCTCTCATTCCTCTAAGGACATAGTTTTCTCCTTTTTCATCATATAAGAAGAATGACGTAAGAGCACTTTGAGTAAGTTCTGAAAATACATCAATAGAAAGATTATAGAGTACAGACAAATCTAATTCGCTAAGAAGTACTTTAGAGGATTGATTGATTGCAAAAAGATTAAAGACTTTTTCATCTAATTCTGATTTTGCATTTTGCAAGCTTTTATAGCTTCTATAATTATTTAGGGAAGTATTAAAAAGCTGCATTAAAGCTTCTGCAACAATGAAATCTTCTTGCTCAAAATCTGACTTTTCTTCAAAGCGGTTTGTTAATATAAATCCGTATAATTCGCTTTCAATTATAAGAGGTATTCCTAATTTTGCAGGAAAGTCATTCAAAAGTTTTGAGGGAAGAAATTGATTTAAGTCTTGGGTATTCATAATATGGCCATGAAATAATGCAATATTGTCGTAGTCAGTAGTATAGTCTATTGAATATTGTTCTATATTATATCCTTTAGATTTAAACATAATATATTGATTGTTAACTTTATAGAATACTGCAATCTGATCTACAATGATAAGCTCATTTACAAAGTCGTAAGCATATTCTAGAATTTGTTCGATACTAAATTTTTGTGAAAAGAACTCTATAGCATGAATTAAGCCGGTGTATCTGTATAATTTACTAGTTATATTTTCTTTTTGCTTGTCATCTTTTAGTTTATTTAGGACATCTTCATAGCTCATATTTTTTCCCCCCTAAATACTAGTATTTTTAAACAGTTTTTAATTCATTTTCAAGAACATAATATGTGATAGGTCCTCTTGTTTGATCCATAAAACTTTTTTGAATATTTTTGATTTCAAAGGTTGTGTTGCCGTGAATTCTGCCAAAAATAGATATTTCTCCTTCTCCTTTGGCACGAAGGTAAGATAAATAATTTTTCCTTTCAGCTTGTAGTTTTTTTAATTCGTCTCTTAAGTTTGAGATATCTCTTACTATTCTTTTAAATTCATATTGGTGTTTTTCAGAAAGATTTGTACTTCCTCTATATATAGCAGCTCGGTGTCTTAATTGGGCTAATTCTTCATTTAATTCTTTAATAGAACTATTTATATTATCAAAAGTATCTTTAAATTTTTTTCGGTTAAAACCTTTTACATTTATTACTGTAGGAATTTCAGTACGGTTTCCTACTTCATTGGCTACTACTTTAATTTCAGCATCAATTCTTCCGCCTATAATTCTGCTGTTTTTTGATTCAAATATAACTTGTTTTGCCCTGATATAACAATTAATAGCATAAAAGCCGATATGTACAGTTCCGTCACACTCAATGATACAGTCAGAAGCAAACTTTGTATATAAATTTTGCTTACAAAAGATTCTGGCTTTATTTTTACCGGCTATCCCACCGCGGATATATATACATCCGTCCTTGCTATGAACCTTATTAATGCCACCAATGCCCATAGGACCTAAAACTTCAATATCATTTTTTGCTTCAACTGAAAAATTATCATCAATTGAGCCTTTTATGTTTACAAAGCCATCAAAGTTAATATTTCCTGTTTCAAAGGATACGTCTCCTTCAATTTCAAGATAATCATATACATATATTATGTCATTTTTATAAAATACAGCTCCTGGCTTTTTTGCTACTAATACAGTGATCCCTTTTTCTTTATCATATACTTCTTCTATAGAACTTTTATCATATAGTAGAGGAAGTTGTTTTCCATGCTTTGCAGGAATTTCTTCCCCAAAAACAGACTTGCCTGGTTCTCCTGGTGTAGCATCTATTCTTTCTCCAAGCCAGCCGCCTTTTTCAACTTTATTGATTAAATTTAGTTCATAATGATCGACCTTACCGTCTTCAGTAATTTTAGGCTTTGGCTCTTTAATTTCATACATTTTAATTTCGGAGGGTTTACCGTCAATGGGAAGTTTACCTTGTGCAATTAAAAATTTAGTCTTAGCTTTGAATTCTTTTAACAAGGCATCTTGAATAATTCCGTAAACTACACCTTTATCTTGTAAGGCTTCCAAGATTTCAAGGGATATTTTTTCTCTGTTGGCTTCAGTTAACTCAGACTGAGGAATGTATAAAGTAGCAAAAGCTTTCAAATGGTCTTTGCTAACTGTAATTTCAACTCTTTCTCTTTTTTCTGCAAATTTACTTATAAATCTTGGTGCATTTAAAATTGCATTTCTTAATGCAATGAAATTCGTGATTTTTATTTGTGGGAAATTCAATAATACCTCATTAAACTCTTCTAAGGTATAGCCATTTTTATAAGATTCTATATAAAATCCATCATCAGCTTCTATTAATTTAATATAAGAATTTGAGAATAGAATCTTGGACATGATTGCTTCCCTCCTTTATAAATTATTATCTATATATATTATACATTATTTGTGCAAATAAATAAATTGTAAATGTGTAGAATTATAAGATTCTTTGTCTTTTTATATCGAAAATTAAAAATAGAGAGG
>JAAYRK010000063.1 GCA_012518815.1 Candidatus Epulonipiscium sp.
ATTCTTGGAGATAATTTAAACTATTGTTATTTAAACATTAAATCTAAATAAAATAACATCACCATCTTGTACAATATATTCTTTTCCTTCTAGCCTTACAAGCCCTTTTTCTTTTGCTATGGTATAGTTACCACATTCTATCAGATCGTCGTAAGATACTACTTCAGCACGGATAAAGCCTTTTTCAAAATCACTATGGATTTTTCCTGCTGCCTGGGGTGCTTTGGTACCTTTTACAATGGTCCAAGCACGGACTTCTTTAGGTCCTGCAGTTAAGAAACTAATTAATCCTAATAATTTATAACTGGCAGCAATTAGTCGTTCTAAGCCTGTATCACTAATTCCTAAGTCTTCTAAGAACATTTTCTTTTCTTCATCGTCTAATTCGGCAATTTCTTCTTCAATTTTTGCACAAATTACAAAGACCTCAGAATTTTCAGCCTTAGCATATTCTTTTACTGTTTTTACGTAAGAGTTATTTTCACCTTTTGATATTAAATCTTCTTCGTTTACATTAGCAGCATACAAAACAGGTTTGTATGTTAAAAGATCTAAAGAATAAACAAATTCTTTTTCTTCATCTGAGTCTAAAGAAATGTTTCTTGCACATTTTCCATCTTCTAATTCTTTTTTTAGTTTTTCTAGAATTTCTAATTCTTTTAACAGTCCTTTATCGGCTTTAGCAGCTTTTTCGGTTTTTTGAATTCTTCTGTCAAGTATTTCAATATCGGAAAAAATTAATTCTAAATTAATAGTTTCAATATCTCTAACGGGGTCAACAGAACCTTCTACATGGACAATATTTGTATCTTCAAAGCATCTTACCACATGAACAATTGCATCTACTTCTCGAATATGGGATAAGAATTTATTGCCCAGTCCTTCACCTTTACTGGCACCTTTTACAAGACCTGCAATATCTACAAATTCAATAATAGCAGGAGTAACTTTTTCTGCATTATAAATATTATCTAAAGCTTTTAGCCTTTCATCTGGAACTGTTACAATACCGATATTTGGATCAATTGTACAAAAGGGATAGTTGGCCGATTCTGCTCCTCCTTTAGTAAGAGAATTAAACAAGGTGCTTTTCCCTACATTAGGAAGACCAACAATTCCAAGTTTCATATATATTACTTCCTTTCATTAAAGAATTAAAGCATTGAATAAACAACCAAATATAAATTATACATAAAGATTTTAGATTAATCAATCACAAATAAAAAGTATGCAATTTATGAGATTTAAAAGAAATAATTGATACTTTTTTGTAAGTAATTTATTTCACAATAAAAAGCACAATGTAAACATTGTGCTCTTAAAAAGGATTCTTAATCTCTGCCGATAAAGTATCCAATAACTAGACCTTGAATAAAAGTGAATACAAGAATTACTCCTGCAAAAATAGTATATAGTTGTTTTTTGTCATTTTCAATAAATACACCTTTGTTAGGAGCTTGTTCTATTTCTTTTTGAGCTACTCTGTAATGACGTTGTTTAGTTTTTAAATTCATATTATTGACCTCCTTAAATAGAATTAGATTTCTTACCAAAATTATCATAAGATATATTTTGCTCCAATAATCTAATAATATTTTACCATAGTTTTCACTATGAAAAAAGAAAATTAGAAAATCATTCTATTATTTAGCAGATTAACATTAGTATTTTAATAATCTCGCTTTTTATTCGTATAAAAGAAATATATATAATGAAAACAGTGGTGAAATGAACATTCTTTTCTACTTTAAAAAACTTAATTAGTTCAAACAATAATAATGGAGGTGAAGACCATTGAAAAATAATTATTTTATCATCGTTTTACTTTTTGTTTTAATATTGACGGCTTGTGAAAATATAACTGGATATATTGGTAGAAATAATATAGAAAATAGCATTGACAGATTGAATAGTAATTATAAAAAATTAGAAAATAATAGTATAACAAAAGGTTCTATTAAAGAATTTAAAGGACATAGCCAGCATAATGCACCAGATTATGTTGAAAGGGTTAATAACAATTACTTTGATATTGGATATAATAGTGAAAGGGCAAATAGAATTGCAAAGATGATTAATGATTTTCCAGAAGTTAAAAAAAGCACTATTATTATTACAGGCAATACTGCTTTAATAGGGATAGAGACAACTGAGGGACTTAATGAAAAAGAAATTGAAAAATTAAAAAAACAAATCGAAAATAAAGTTTATTCATCGGATATATCTTTAAAAAATATAGGTATTACTAGTTCATCAGAAATAATAACTAGAATGAATAAGATATCTAATAGTATAAAAAATATGGAGCCAGTTAATGGCTTAGCAAATGAATTGTCTTCAATTATTATAGAAACAGTTCCAAAAATTTAAGAATAAGATTAGCTTTTCATTTAAAATATTATTTGGTATGAAAATTTATATAATCAACCGTTAAAATGTTTTTTCTTTTCTAAGATAGATGAAAAAATTATAATTATAATGTATAATTAAGTAGGTAAAATTTTTGATGGTAATAATATAGTTAGTTTAACTTAAAAAAAGGAGATAAATATGATAGCACCTGAAGTTTGGTTTCCTTATTTGGGGATAAAAATAAATAAATTGAATCCTGTAGCTTTTAAAATATTTGGAATTTCTATATACTGGTACGGTATTATTATTGGTTGTGCAGTTCTTTGTGGCCTTTTACTTGCTCTTAGGGAAGCAAAAAGAACAAATCAAGACCCTAATAATTATATTGACTTTTTATTGTATGATTTGATTGCTGCAATTATTGGTGCACGCTTATATTTTGTTATTTTTTCTTGGGAAGATTATAAAGATAATCTTATAAGAATTTTTGCTTTCAGAGAAGGTGGATTAGCTATTTATGGTGGAGTACTAGCTTCTATAATTGTTGCTTTGATTTTTACAAAAAAGAAGAATTTATCTTTTGGACTTTTTGCAGATACTGCTGCTCCTAGCTTAATACTGGGTCAAGCTATAGGACGTTGGGGCAATTTTATTAACCAAGAGGTCTTTGGAAGATATACAGATTCTTTTTTTGCAATGCGTTTAATGAAAGATAATATTAATCAATATCTTCCTGCAGATGTCTTAAATAATATTTATTTATATGAAGGTGTTGAATATATTCAAGTTCATCCAACTTTTTTATACGAATCATTGTGGAATTTAATTGTTTTTTCTTTTCTTTTGTGGTATAGGAAGAAAAAAAGATTTAATGGTGAAGTATTCTGTATGTATTTAATAGGCTATGGTTTAGGGCGGGTTTGGATTGAAGGACTTAGGATTGATCAACTGAAAATAGGGGCTACAGGAATTGCTGTATCTCAAGTATTATCTATTATTTTAGTCATTAGTTCAATATTACTAATAATCATAAATAGAAAAAATACAAGAGAAATATAAAAATGGGAAAAATGTGTAAAAATATGTTGATTTATCATTGGAAAAGTATTATAATATTTGTAAGATAATAAAAAAATATCTAAAGAAAAAAACATTTTTTTAAAAAAATGGGGATTAAAAAACGGGGTGAAAAAATGAATAATATTTACGGGGAAATTAATGTTCTACGAGAAAAGTTAAATGAACTGATCGTAGGCGAAAATGACTTTCAAGAAATTTACAGGCTTAGCACAGAGTTGGATAGACTAATCTTACTCTACTATGATAACAATTCTTATAACAAACGTTCATTAGAAGCATAAGTCTATAAGATATTTAAAAGAGATAGGAAATTATTCCTATCTCTTTTTATTTTTTTCATAAAAATACTTGAAAAAATAAGCTCATCATACTACAATATGAGGTAGGAAGTGGTTGATTGTGGTGGAAAGTGGGAGACAGACTCCCTAAGGTGGGATTTATATGTTTATGGGGGAATATCAACATACCATTGATAATAAAGGGCGGCTAATTATCCCAGCTAAATTTAGAGAAGAGCTAGGAGATAGTTTTGTTGTTACAAAAGGATTAGATAGCTGCTTATTTGTGTACCCCAACTCAGAATGGAGAATTTTTGAAGAAAAACTAAGATCCCTCCCAATTACTAATTCTAATGCTAGAAAGTTTGTTAGATTTTTCCTGGCAGGTGCGGTTGAATGTAATGTGGACAAGCAGGGAAGAATATTAATTCCTAATAATTTAAGAACATATAGTGGTTTAGATAAAGATGTTATTTTAATAGGAGTTACTAACAGGGTAGAAATATGGAGCAAAGATAATTGGGATGATTATAACAATGAAGCTTTTGATGCTAGTGAGTTAGCTGAAAATATGCAAGAACTAGGAATATAAAAATGAGGTGAACTCTATGGATTTCCATCATATATCGGTGCTATTAGAGGAGTGTATTAAGGGATTAAATATTAATCCTTCAGGAATTTATGTTGATGGAACTATGGGGGGAGCGGGTCATTCTAAAGCTATTTGTCAACATTTAAATGATAAAGGGAGATTTATTGGTATTGATAGGGACATTGATGCCATTAAAGCTTCAGAAATAAAATTAAAAAGTGTATTTGATAATGTAGATTTAGTACATGATAATTTTTCAAATATAAAAAACATATTAAAAAATTTAGGAATCTCTTCAATTAATGGTATGCTGTTAGATTTAGGTGTATCTTCTTACCAATTAGATACTACTGATAGAGGGTTTTCATATATGCATAATGCAGATTTGGATATGAGAATGGATAGAAATCAGTCATTGACAGCTAAAGAAGTAGTTAATCAATATAGCAAGGAAAAATTAGAAGAGATAATAAAAGATTACGGTGAAGAGCGTTGGGCTAAGCGAATTGTAGAATTTATTATTAATGAACGGAAAAATTCTCCTATAAATACGACTTATGAGCTAGTAGATATTATAAAAAAGGCAATACCACAAGGAGCGAGGAAAGATGGACCTCATCCTGCAAAAAGGACTTTCCAAGCAATTCGTATTGAAGTAAATGGAGAACTTAAAATATTAGAACAAGCTATAAGAGATATTGTAGATGTATTAACTACTAAGGGAAGACTTTGTATTATTACTTTTCATTCTTTAGAAGACCGAATTGTAAAGAAAACCTTTAAAAGCTTAGAAAAAGCTTGCACTTGCCCTCCAGACTTTCCTATATGTGTCTGTGGTAATGAATCTAAAGCTAAAGTTATTACGAGGAAGCCAATTTTACCAAGCTCTGAAGAAATAGAAGAAAACCCTAGGTCTAGAAGTGCTAAGCTTAGAATTTTGGAAAAATTATAAAGATAACAGCATTTTTCTTATGGATTACTAACTATGAGCCATTAAGGCGGAATGGAGGTTAATATGTCAAAGAGAGATAAGTTAAGACAACAGTATCAATACGGTTCTTCAGCTCCCAAATTTGATGATGTGCATAAAGTATTGATTCGGGAAGATGAAAAAGAGCTCCTTAATTATAACTTAAAAAAGGAAAAAGTGCAGAGAGCAAAGAAAACCGTATCTTATAAGTTGAGATTGGTAGGCAATGTACTAATTCTTTTTGCTGGTTGTTTGTTTATTATGCTACAATATGCCTCCATTACCTTTAATCAAAAAGAGATAAAAAAATTAAAAACTGAATTAAAAGATATTCAAAATGAAAATATGCTGTTAAAATCTGAGATTGCAGAGACTATAAACCTTACATATATTAAAGAATGTGCTATAGAAAGATTAGGAATGATGGAGCCAGCAGCTCATCAAATTATTTATATTGACATACCAAAGGTAAGTTATACGGCTTATAATCAAAATGAAAAGGACTATCGTAATCAAAGCAATAGCTCAGATGAAGAAGTAGTTGCGGCAAGTTTTTTTGATTTTTTTAAATTGAAAAGGTGAAGCAATGAACGAATTAATCCGTCATATTAAAAGAAGAAATTTTATATTACTTACATTTTTAATAGGTTCTATTATTTTTTTAATCTATAGGATAGGATATATCAAGCATAAATATGGGGAAGTTTATGAAGAAAAAGCAGTTTTACAAAGATTAAATACAGAACAAGTAATATATCCTAATAGAGGATTTATTGTTGACAGAAATTTTCATGATTTAGCAATAAGTACAGTTGTGTATAATGTGATTTTGGATCCTAATATTTTAACTGAACATATAACAAAAGAGGAAAGAAATAAAATTGTTAGTAGTTTAGGAAGTATATTAAATATTAGTCCTGAAAGTATTAATCAAGCAATATCTAAAAATCCAAAATCAAGGTATCAAATAATTAAAAAGCATATTAAGGCTGATACAGCACAAATCATTAAAGAAAAAGACTTAATGGGTGTGTGGCTAGAAGAAGATTCCTATAGAAATTATGTTAGGAATGATTTTGCTGCTCACTTATTAGGTTTTGTTAATGTAGATAAGCGTGCCCAATATGGGGTTGAACAGTATTATGATAATTACTTAAGAGGTGTCTCTGGCAGGGTTTTTCCTATGATAAAAGAAGGAAAATATATTATGGAAGAAAATATTCCACCCCAACAGGGACATACTGTTGTATTAACTATAGATGAGACTATTCAGCATTTTGTGGAACTAGCATTAAAAAATGCAGTAGAAGAACATAATCCAAAGAATGCAGCAATAATAGCTATGAATCCAAAAACAGGAGAAATATTAGCTATGGCTGCTTACCCAACGTTTAATCCAAATAAATATAATGATTTAAGTGAATACTTTGCTGATAACAGTTGGGAATCTTTATCCAATGAAGAAAAATTAGAAAAACTAAATGAAGTATGGAAAAACTATAATCTAAGTATTACATATGAGCCAGGTTCTACTTTTAAACCTTTTTTAATTGCTGCTGCCTTAGAAGAAAATGATATTTCACCCAATGATACTTTTGAATGTATCGGACATAAAAAGGTCCATTCTGAGACCATACGTTGCTGGAGAACATGGGGACATGGCGTGCAAACAGTTGAAGAAAGCTTAGCTAACTCCTGTAACGTTGCCATGATGGATATAGCAGAGAAAGTTGGACCTGATAATTTTTACCGCTATCAGAAATTATTTGGATTTGGAGAATTAACAGGAATAGACCTTCCTGGAGAAGAGACAGGAATACTTCATAAAAGAGAAGCTCTAAGACCAGTTGAATTAGCAACAAGTTCTTTTGGACAAACTTTTAATGTGACTCCTGTTCAATTAATTACAGGTTTTTCTGCAATCATTAATGGTGGCAATTTAATGCAGCCTTATGTAGTAAAACAAATAGTTACTGAAGACGGAAGAGAAGTTAAAACAACAACTCCTGTTATAAAAAGAAAAGTAATATCACAAGAAACATCTCAAATATTAAGGGATTATCTTGAGTCTGTTGTATCCGAAGGAACAGGTAAAAATGCAATGGTTGAAGGCTATACTGTTGGTGGAAAAACAGGAACGGCTGAAAAACTTCCTAGAGGAGGAGGAAATTATATTCTTTCTTTTATAGGTTTTGCACCTGTAGAAGATCCTCAGATTATTATTCTTGGGATTTTAGATGAAACTGAGCATTATTCCCAAGGAAGTGTTTCTGCGGCTCCCATGGTACGTGAAGTCTTAGAAAATGTACTACCATACATGGGTGTAGAGCCTTCAGGACAAATAACTACTGCTAATAAAACAGACGTTAAGCTTGCGGATTATAGAGGCTTGAGTCTTATGGAAACATCAATAGATTTAACTGTTAAGGGATTAAAATATGAAGCAATTGGTATGGGAACTATTATTAAAGAACAGTTTCCTAAAGCCGAGACAAGAGTGCCTTTAGGCACAACTATCAAATTATATCTTACAGAAAATGCAGAAGAAGTTGAAACAAGAGCTGAAGAGCTGAATGAAGAAAAAGTCAATGAATAATGTTATAGAAAAGCTTAACTTATAATAAAAGTAGAATAATGCCCACATAATTGCAATAAAATGATATTAATAGCTTATGCAATTATGGGGGTATAATATTATGGATAGACCCACTATAAAAATGAAGCGAAAACTGTTATTTTTTTTATTTATATTTACCTTTTCTATTGTAGGTTTAATATTTAGAATTGGATATTTGCAGATTGCTAGGGGAGATTTTTTACAAGAATTAGCTTATGAACAACATACAAGAGACAGACTAATTGCTCCTCAAAGGGGAACTATATATGATAGAAATGGTGTTGAGCTTGCAAAAAGTGCTACAGTGGCTACTATAGGGGTTGTCCATGCACAAGTAGAAGATAGTGAAAAGGTAGCAAGAGTACTTTCCGAGAAGCTGGATTTAGATTATGAATTAGTAAAGAAAAAAGTAGATAAAGTAGTTGCTCTAGAAAGAATACAGTCAAAGGTAGATAAAGAAGTTGCAGATGAAATAAGAAAATTAAACTTACCCGGTGTCAAGATAGATGAGGATTCAAAAAGGTATTATCCTTACAGTAATTTAGCCTCCCATGTTATTGGTTTTGTAGGAAAAGATAATCAAGGAATTATTGGCTTGGAAGTTAAGTATGATGAGTATTTAAAGGGAAGCCCGGGGAAAATATTAATGGAAACAGACGGGAAAGGAAGGAAAATAAAAGATAGTCCTGAAAGGAGAATAGAGCCTGTAGCAGGTTATCATCTTGTAACGACTTTAGATGTAACTATTCAGGAGTACGCAGAGCAGGCTTTAGAAAAGGCCGTAAAAGCAAAAGGGGCAACTAGGGGAAGCATTATAATTTTAAACCCTCAAAATGGCGAGATATATGCTATGGCAAACAAGCCAGATTATGATTTAAATCAACCTTTTAGAATTAATAAGCCAGAATTGCAAGAAATATGGGATAGTCTCAGTCCTGAAGAACAACATAAAGAATTAAATAAAATGTGGAGAAATTTTGCAATCAATGATACTTATGAGCCGGGTTCCACATTTAAAATAGTGACTTCTGCGGTAGGTCTTGAAGAAAAAGTAATAGATGTTAATTCATCCTTCCATTGTAGAGGTTATCATATGGTTGGGGGCAGGATGATAAAATGTTGGAGATATCCAAGAGCTCATGGTTCTGAAACTTTTATAGAAGGAGTTCAAAATTCTTGCAATCCTGTTTTTATGGAAGTGGCAGAAAGAGTTGGACCTAAAAAGTATTATCAGTATATGAAAAAGTTCGGTTTTAATGAAAAGGCAGGTATAGATGTTCCTGGTGAAGCTGTAGGGATTATGCATGATTTAAAAAATATTGGTCCTGTGGAGCTTGCTACAATGTCATTTGGTCAATCGTTTCAAATTACTCCTCTACAATTATTAAGGGCTGCTTCAGCAACAGTCAATGGTGGCTATCTGATTACACCTCACTTTGGCTCCAAGATTATTAATGATGAAGGAGAAGTCATTAAGACATTTGAATATGATAAAGGGAAACAAGTCATATCAAAAGAAACTTCCGATACTATGAAAAAAATATTAGAAAGTGTAGTTGCGGAAGGAACAGGCAATAAGGCCTATATACCAGGATATAGGATAGGGGGGAAAACGGCTACTTCTGAAAAGCTTCCAAGAAGCAGCAAAAAATATATAGCTTCCTTCTTAGCTTTTGCCCCTGCAGAAGATCCACAAGTAATGGCATTAATAATTATTGATGAGCCTCAGGGTATTTATTATGGAGGAACTGTAGCAGGTCCTGTTATGAAGGAAATATTTGATAACATATTACCTTATTTAAATATAAAAGCTCATTATTCGGAAAAAGAACTTAAAATGAATAATGTAGAAAAGGTCATTGTACCTAACTTAATTTCTAAAAAAGTTCAAGAAGCAAAAAATGAGCTCAAAAAAAATAATTTAGGAGTTGAATTAATAGGAAATGGAGATACCATATTAGATCAATTTCCTTTAGCGGGTGATGAAGTGAATCCCAATAGCAAGGTGATTCTTTATACAAATCCATAAAAGTTTAATTTATAAGTTTTTTTATACAAAAAATTATAGTTTTTTGTAAAGCTTATGGTATAATGATTCAGTAATACTAGAGCTTGGAGGAGAAAGATGATACTAAAGGAATTGCTTAAAGATATTGAATATAATCTTATTCAAGGAGATTTAAATAGAGAAGTTGATTCTATAGCATATGATTCAAGACAGATAAAGTCAAAAGGACTTTTTGTCTGTATTGAAGGTTATGTGTCTGATGGGCATAATTATATTCCAGATGCCTTAACTAAGGGAGCTACAAGTCTTATTGTTAATAAAGAAGTTAAAAATATAAATTCTGATATTACTGTTATTCAAGTAGAAGATACAAGGAAAGCCTTAGCATATATTGCATCAGCTTTTTACGGATATCCAGCAAATAAAATTACCCTTACAGGTATAACTGGAACAAATGGAAAAACTACTACTACATACTTAATTGGAAGAATTCTCGAAGAATATAATTATAAAGTAGGTATTTTAGGTACTATTGAAAACCGTATAGGTAAAACTGTTATGAAGACAGAAAGAACTACACCTGAGTCTTTAGAGTTACAGGCTTTATTTTCTCAAATGTTAAAGGAAGATGTTAGTCATTGTATTATGGAGGTTTCTTCCCATGCCTTAGAACTGAGCAGGGTTGCAGGTTGTTTTTTTGATATAGCTATATTTACCAATCTTACATTAGATCATTTAGACTTTCATAAAAACATGGAAAATTATAAAAGAGCAAAAGCAAAATTATTTAAAAATTGTAAATATGCCATAGTCAATATAGACGATGCTAATGCAAAAGATATAATCAAGGAATCTTCAGGTAAGATAATTACTTTTGCTATAGAAAACGAGGCTGACTTTAGGGCTTATGATATTAAAATAAGTTCTAAAGGAATAGAATTTTCAGTAAAAATTGATAATGAAGAAGTCAGATTTAAGTTAAATACTATTGGTAGATTTAATGTTTATAATGCTTTAGGAGCTATAGCAGCAGCTTATTATTTAAAAGTACCTACAGAAATTATTAAAAAAGCTTTAGAAAATATGGGAGGAGTTCCAGGCAGGGTTCAAAATGTTGGCAGTAGTTTAGATTTTGATGTACTAGTGGATTATGCCCATGCTCCAGATGGATTGGAAAATGTCTTAAAGACAATAAAGGAATTTGTTAAAGGTGAAATAATAACTGTTTTTGGCTGCGGTGGAGATAGAGATAAGAGCAAAAGACCCATAATGGGAAAAATTGCTGGAGATTATTCTGATTACTGCATTATAACTTCTGATAATCCAAGGTCAGAAGAACCTGAAAAAATAATTGAAGAAATAGAAATAGGAATTAAAGAAACTAATTGCTCTTATGAAAAAATTGTAGATAGAAAAGAAGCTATTAAGAGGGCTATTAAAAGGGCAAAAAAGGATGATATAGTTCTTATAGCAGGAAAAGGGCACGAAAACTATCAAGTTCTTAAGGATAAAGTCATTCATTTTGATGATGGAGAAGTAGTAAAAGCAGCCCTACAGGAGGATATGAATGGAAGCAATTAAAATAAATGAACTTATTTCTGCAGTTAAAGGAACTTTAATTAATAATTTGAATAATATTGATGATAATGAAATAATAATTACAAATCTTTCAACAGACAGTAGAAATATTGGTGCAGGGGATTTATTTATACCCCTTGTAGGAGATAAATATGACGGTCATGATTTTATCCCAGTAGCTTTTGAAAAAGGAGCAAGCTTTTGTCTTAGTCAAAGAAGGGATATTAAAGTACCAGAAGGAAAAGGCTTAATTATAGTTGCTGATACAAAACAAGCCCTTATGGATTTAGCTTCATATTACAGGTCTTGTTTTTCAATACCTGTAATTGCTGTTACTGGAAGTGTTGGAAAGACGAGTACTAAGGATATGATTACCTCAGTTCTTAAGCAGGAATATAAAGTGCTAAGTACAAAAGGGAATTTCAATAATGAAATAGGAGTACCCTTAACAATTTTTAATTTATCTAAAGAACATGAAATTGCTGTTATTGAAATGGGTATGAACCATTTTGGAGAAATTCATAATTTAAGTAAAATCGCAAAGCCAGATATGGCTGTTATTACCAATATTGGCACATCTCATATTGAAAATCTAGGCAGCAAAGAAGGAATACTAAAAGCAAAAAGTGAAATATTTGATTATATGAATAAAGAAGGCAAGGTATTTCTTAATGGTGATGATGATTTATTAAAAACTCTTAAAAATAAATTATCATTTCCTATATGTTATTTTGGATTTGAAGATAATAATGATATTTATGCAAAAAATATCGAACAAAAAGGTTTAGAAGGGATTAATGCTAGTATTGTATGGGATAGTAATGAAATATTGATAAAAATACCTTCGCTAGGAAAGCATATGGTTTATAATGCTTTAGTTGCAGTTGCTATAGGTCTTGAATTAGGAATGACGATAGAAAGTATAAAAGAAGGCATCAAAAAATATCATGCTTCAAAAATGAGAATGAATATCTCCAAAACAAAAAAAGGAAATTACATTATTAATGATGCTTATAATGCCAGCCCTCAATCTATGAAGGCTGCCCTCGACGTGTTATCTGAGTTAAAAGAAGGAAAAAGAAAAATTGCTGTTTTAGGAGATATGTTAGAGCTAGGAAGTTATTCCAAGCAGGCACATGAAGAAGTAGGATATTATCTTGCTAAAAAGTCATTAGATTACTTATTTACATTAGGAGAAGAAGCTAAAAATATTTCCCAAGCTGCAATAGATGGAGGTATGGATAAAGAAAAAGTTTTTGCTTTCTTAGATCAAGAAGAATTATTTAACAAGCTTAATACAATTATTGATACAAAAGATATGATATTATTTAAAGCATCTAGAGGAATGTATTTAGAAAAGACAGTGGAGAAAATAGAAGAGGTGAAGTAGTTAATGTATAATGTAGCAATCTACGCCGTACTTATCTCATTTATCATAAATTTAATATTAAGTCCAATATTAATTCCTTATTTAAGTAAGCTTAAGCTTGGACAATTTGTAAGAGATGATGGGCCTAAAAGCCATTTAAAGAAGGCAGGAACTCCTACCATGGGAGGGATTATAATTCTTAGCAGTACTCTTCTTACTTCCATATTATTTCTTAAGGATAATAAGGATGGTTTAGCAGTTTTGCTTGTTACATTAGGATTTGGTATTATTGGATTTATTGATGATTTTATAAAAGTTGCTATGAAACGTTCTTTGGGTTTGAAAGCTTACCAGAAAATTATTGCTCAATTTATCATTAGCGGCTGTTTTCTATATTACATACTAAATATTGCTAATATAGGAACAAGTGTAATTATACCTTTCTCACAAGGTAAGGAAGTTAATTTGGGAATATGGTTTTTACCCTTTTTCTTTATTGTGATGTTAGGAACTGTTAATGGAGTAAATCTAACAGACGGCCTTGACGGGTTAGTTTCAAGTGTAACTGTATTGATTGCTACATTTTTTACTATTGTAAGCTGGGGAGAAAACAGTAGTATTTTCCCTATTGGAGCTGCTGTAGTAGGTAGTTTGTTAGCCTTTTTACTATTTAATTCTTATCCAGCAAAAGTATTTATGGGAGATACGGGTTCTTTGGCATTGGGGGGCTTTGTTGTTTCAACAGCTTTTATTTTAAAAATGCCAATCTTTATTGCTATTGTAGGTATTATATATTTGATTGAATCAATTTCTGTAATGATTCAAGTGGCTTATTTTAAAGCAACAGGTAAAAGAATATTTAAAATGGCACCAATTCATCATCATTTTGAATTATCAGGCTGGACAGAGAGCAAGGTAGTATCAGTTTTTTGTATTGCCACAGCAGTTGCATGTTTAATAGGCTTATTAGGATTAGGCAGATAGATTTTTTGAAATTTGGAGGAATATGAAATGGACTGGCATAGGAAAAATGTTTTAGTCGTTGGTATGGCTAGAAGTGGGATTAGTTCTGCAAAGTTATGTTCCAGATTAGGATCAAAGGTTACTATACAAGATATTAAGACTAGGGAAGAATTAATAAAGTCAATAAAGGAAGAAATTGATATTTTAGAATCTATGGGTATTCAGATGATGTTAGGGGAAGATCCCTCTGATATTATTAATAATTTTGATTTAATAGTTTTAAGCCCAGGAGTTCCAACAGATTTAGAATTTATTAATAAAGCAAGGGAATATAATATTCCTATTTGGTCTGAAATTGAATTGGCCTTTGTTGTTTGTCCCTGTCCACTGATAGCTATTACTGGAACAAATGGTAAAACAACAACGACAACATTGGTCGGAGAGATTATGAAAAAACATAATCCAAGAAGTCATGTTGTAGGGAATATAGGGATACCTTTTACAGAAAAAGTAGAAGAATTAAAAAAAGAAAGCTTAGTAGTAGCAGAAATTAGTAGTTTTCAATTAGAAACAATAAATACTTTTAAGCCAAAAGTAACTGCCGTGTTAAATATTACTCCAGATCACTTAAATAGACATAAAACTTTTGAAAATTATATAGCTGCTAAAGAAAGAATTTTTGAAAATCAAGATGAAAGCGATTATTGCATTTTAAATGAAGACGATGATATCTGTAAAAAGATGAAGGATAAAACAAGAGCAAAGCTAATAACTTTTAGTAGAAAAAAAGAATTAGCAGAAGGCATCTTTTTAAAAGGTAATAAATTATGGGCTAGATTTGGAAAAATAGATGAGAGTATTTGCCAGGTTGATGAATTAAAGATACCAGGAAATCATAATATTGAAAATATTTTAGCGGCAATAGCAATTTCTATTTCTATGGGAGTAGACCTTGAAATAATAAAAGATGTCATTATCAACTTTAGAGGAGTTGAGCATAGGATAGAATTTGTGGATATTATAGATGGAGTTGAATACTACAATGATTCCAAAGCTACTAATGTAGATGCAGCTATTATCGGAATTAAATCCATGAAAGCTCCCATTGTTTTAATTGGTGGTGGAATGGATAAGGGAGCTGATTTTTCAGATTGGATTGATGCTTTTAAAGGAAGAGTAAAGAGTTTAATTGTAATAGGTGAAACTTCCGATAAAATTATTAAGACTGCAAATAAAAAAGACTTTTTTAATATAAAAAAGGCATCTTCAATTGAGGAAGCAGTAATTTTGGCTAAGAAATCAGCTGTAAAAGGCGATTGTGTTTTATTATCTCCTGCTTGTGCAAGTTGGGATATGTTTAAAAGCTATGAGGAAAGAGGTCAATTATTTAAGAGAGCAGTTTTTGCATTGAGAGGGTGAGTTTGTGGATTTAGCAGTATCCGGAAAACGTCAAAAAAATGCAAGAAGAAAAAAAGAAGAAAATATTAAAGTTGTAAAAGGTCAGTGTGATTTTACAATACTGTTTACTGTAGTAATGTTGACATTATTTGGTGTTGTAATGATCTTTAGTTCTAGTTATCATTATGCCCTAGAACATTTTAATGATATGTACTATTTTTTAAAAAGACAAGTAGTATGGTCTTTAGTTGGTTTTGCTACAATGATTTTTGCCATGAATTATGATTATAAAAAGTTAAAAATATGGGCAATTCCTTTATATTTTATTTCACAAGTTTTACTTGTTTTAGTTTTGTTTTTTGGTAAAGAAGTAAACAATTCAAGAAGATGGTTTGGAATAGGAAGTATTGGCTTTCAACCATCGGAATTGGCAAAATTAACTTTGATTTTTTTCTTGGCCTTGTTAATATCTTATAATAGAAAAAAGTTAAATAAATTAAGCAATTTGTTTTTCTATATTATTATTGTTGTTGGTATACCAGCTGCTTTGATTGGAGTTGCCAATTTAAGTACTGCTATTGTTGTAATGTTTATAGGAGTAGCAATGCTTTTTGTTGCAAGCCCTAAAATATGGCACTTTTTCGTATTAGCTGCACCTGTTTTAGCAGCAGGAGCATTGGCAGTTTTACTTCCTCAATTTAACTATAGACTGGTAAGAATACAAATATGGAAAAATCCTTGGCTAGACCCTACCAATAAAGGCTATCAGCCTATACAATCCTTGTATGCTGTGGGCTCGGGTGGTTTATTTGGTTTAGGTTTAGGTGAAAGCAGACAAAAATTAGGATTTATTCCTGAGGCACATAATGATATTATTTTTGCAATTGTCTGCGAAGAATTAGGCCTGGTGGGAGCAGCAGCTTTACTAATATTGTTTATCATTTTAATATGGAGAGGTATAAAGACTGCTATGAATGCACCAGATTTATTTAGCTCACTAGTTTCAACTGGAATTGTATGTATGATAGGAATACAAGTACTTATTAATGTAGCTGTTATTACCAACACTATACCTACTACAGGGATGCCACTTCCTTTTATTAGTTATGGTGGATCATCCTTATTATTTACTATGACAGCTATGGGGATACTGCTTAATATATCTAGATATTCTAGGACAAATAAAATATAGCCCTTTCTCCTGAAGCTAAAGTATTGCATATACCCTTAGTCACAACTTCCATAATTATGCATACTATAGTTATATATAGGCTTACCTGACAGTTTCAGGAGGTGTCTTGTTTTATGGGCAGATTTTATATAGATGGAGGAAGGTGTCTTGAGGGAACACTGCAAATTCAGGGGGGGAAAAATGCAGTTCTTCCAATACTTGCAGCAACTGTTTTAAATGGTGGTATAAGCCATATCCATGATTGTCCTCAAATACTTGATGTATTTACGATGATTCGAATTCTTGAAAGTATTGGCTGCAGTGTTAGATGGGAAGAAAAGACTTTAATTATTGACTCATCTTCGGTTTTTTCTTACGAGATCCCCGAAGAATTAGTAAGAGAAATGAGGTCTTCTATTATTCTGTTAGGCTCTGTTCTTGGAAGGCATAAAAAGGTTGTAATTTCTTATCCGGGAGGTTGTCCTTTGGGTCCAAGGCCCATAGATTTGCATATTAAAGCATTAAAGCAATTAGGGGCAACAATTAAAGAAGACCATGGTTTTATCATTTGTGAAGCTTCAAAATTAGTTGGCTCAAAAATTCATTTGGATTTTCCAAGTGTAGGTGCAACCGAAAATATTATGTTAGCTGCAGTATTGGCAGAAGGAACTACAGTGATTTATAATGCTGCAAAAGAGCCAGAGATTAAAGATTTGCAAGATTTTCTAAATGGAATGGGTGCAAAAATAAAAGGAGCCTCAACAGATGTAATAATTATTGAAGGCGTTAAATCACTTCATCAGATAGAGCACAAGGTCATGCCAGATAGAATTGTTACTGGTACTTATCTTTCGGCTGCAGCAATAACAGGAGGAGAAGTCCTATTAAGCAATGTTAATCCAAACCATATTCAGGCAATCACTTCAAAGTTAAGAGAAGCAGGCTGTATAATTCTTGAAGAAAGAGATAAGATATATCTTAAAGCACCTAAAAAGCTAAAAAATATTGATATTATAAGAACACAGCCTTATCCGGGTTTTCCAACTGATATGCAAGCTCAAATGATGGCAATGTTGACTGTAGCCTCAGGAACTAGTATTATAACCGAAACAGTTTTTGAGTCTAGATACAAACATGTTGAAGAATTAATTAGAATGGGAGCAAGTATTACCTTAGAAGGTCGTACAGCAATCATAAAAGGTGTAGATAGTTTGACAGGGACTAATGTATATGCTAAAGATTTACGAGGTGGAGCAGCATTAATTATTGCAGGGCTAGCTGCTCAAGGAGTAACCATTGTTGATGGTTCTAAGCATATTGAAAGAGGTTATGAACAAATTGATAAAGACTTGAATACACTTGGTGCTTCTATCAAAAAGGAATCGTAGATAGAATTTAAATTACAAGGGTGAAAAGAATGGGGAAAATAATAAAAATTGGTGATTACAAATATACTAATAATCATAAAACAATAAAAATCTTACTTTTTATTGTAATGATAGTTGCATTATTACTGTTATTATTTAGCTCTCCACTTTTTTCAATTCAAAACATAAGAGTATATGGAAATAATCATTATTCAAAAGAAGAGATTGTTAATATGATAGATATTGATGAGGGAGAAAGTATTTTTTTATTTAAAAAAAATAAAGGAGAAAAAATTCTTAGAGAAGATGTATATATTGAATCCGCTGATATAAAAATAGTTTGGCCAAATACAATAGAAATAAAGCTTGATGAAAGAAAGCTTGTAGGATATGTTCCTTACCTTGGAACATATCTTTATATAGATAAAGACGGACGAGTATTAGAAACATCTAATACATATCAAAAGAATTTGCCCATCGTTGAAGGATTAGAATTTGATTATTTTCAAGTTGGCGAAATTATTCCAGTTAAAAATAAAGCTACTTTAGATGTGGTTGCAGCTATGTCACAAATGATGATAAAATATGATATGCTGCAAGACATAGTTAAAATTAGTGTTAGTAATCCTGATGACATTCACATATATGTTAAAAAATTAGATGTTTCTATAGGTGGATTAGAAGATTTTGATAAAAAGATTCAATGGCTTGTTCAAATTATTGATGTTTATGATATGGGGAAATTAGATTTGAGGAATGTTAATAAAGGAAAAGCAATTTTTTCTCCACTTACATAGTTATTAAATTAGTAAATATTTATATACAAAAATGACAAAAAATTAATATAGCTAATTAAAATGTTAATAAGCATAAATTATAATAGAAAAAGTTTATAGTTTGGTGTATAATTAAAGTAATTATTGAATGATTAGTGAAGGGGGATTTACTGTGCTGGAATTCGACATGACACAGGACCATGTAGCACAAATAAAAGTAGTTGGCGTAGGTGGCGGTGGCAACAATGCTGTAGATCGTATGATAGAAGAAAATTTAAAGGGCGTAGAATTTATTACTATCAACACGGATAAACAAGCTCTAGGAAGATCAAAAGCTACTACAAAAATTCAGATAGGGGAAAAGATTACAAGAGGACTTGGAGCAGGAGCTAATCCTGAAATTGGTTGTAAATCTGCTGAAGAAAGTAGGGAAGATATATTAGAGGCTTTAAAAGGTGCCGACATGGTATTTGTTACAGCAGGTATGGGTGGTGGAACTGGCACTGGTGCAGCTCCGGTTGTTGCCAAGATTGCAAAAGAAGAAGGTATTCTTACAGTTGGTGTTGTAACAAAACCATTTTCTTTTGAAGGAAAGAAAAGAATGATGAATGCCGAAAAAGGTATAAATGAGTTAAAGCAAAATGTAGATACCTTGGTAATTATCCCCAATGACAAGTTGCTACAAATAATAGATAAAAGAACTAGTATGCTTGAAGCTTTTAGGAAAGCTGATGAGGTACTACGCCAAGGAGTTCAAGGAATATCTGATTTAATTTCTAATCCTGGTATTATTAATCTTGATTTTGCTGATGTAAGAACAATTATGTCAGATAAGGGTATTGCTCATATGGGTATTGGACAAGCTTCTGGAGAAAATAAGACAGAAATAGCTGCTAAAGCTGCTATACATAGTCCATTATTGGATACAAGTATAGATGGTGCTAAGGGCGTATTAATTAATATAAGTGGTGGCTCGAATTTAGGTTTACTTGAAGCTAATGAAGCTGCAAATTTAATACGTGAATCTGTTGACCCTGAAGCTGAAATAATATTTGGAACTACAATAAACGATGATTTAGGAGACAATGTAATTGTAACAGTTATTGCTACAGGATTTGAAAATAAGCTTTCTAAGTCTGTAAAGGTTCCTATAACGGATAATATAAATATCCCTTTTAAAGAAGAAGAAAAACCCTCCAGTACTATAGGCAATAATCCAGATGACTCAACCTTTATTGATATTCCTGTTTTTTTACAAAGAAGAAGAAAATAAATTAAAAATTTAATTATTATATAAAAAAAAGATATGACAATTGTCATATCTTTTTTTTATATCTTTTTTTCTATATTCAGTTTTTTTTACAAAAAATGGATACTAATTCTTATATAATTATCTTATAAGCATTTATAAAAAGTATTAGACTGCTTTGACACAGGTAATATGTATATTTTAGAAAGAATATAAATCTAATAAGCAGTATTATAATGGGGGAATTATTGATATGAGTCCATCATTTGAAATAGAAATATATATTGATATAGTTTTTTTTCTTAATTTTATTATGGATTATTTTATTATGTGGATTGTAAGTAAAATAATAAAAGAAAAAGTAACTAATAAAAGATTAATATTTGGTGCATTCCTAGCTTCGTTATTGTATTGTTTAATCTTTTTTATACCTGTTTTCAAAAAAACTTACAATATAATAGGCCTAATTATACTTCCAATGATTCCTTTAATGATTACATATAAGGCAAAGACTTTTAGGAAATTAATTAAGGTATTTATATTATTTCATATAACAGCTTTTGCTCTTGGAGGTGCAGGTATAGCCTTATTTTACTATTTAAACATAGGCAAATTTATTAAGAATTCATTGAGATTTAATATAGATAATTTCCCAATTTTATTACTAATAGTTTCAAGCCTAGTATCTTATTTTATTATTAAGTTAATTTTAATTTGGATTCGTAAGTTTTCTAATAATGCAGGAATGCTTTATCAAATAAAAATATATTATGAGGGCATGATAATTGATGCTTGTGCATTAATGGATACTGGAAATTCTCTATATGACCCTTTTAGTCAAAGTCCTGTAATTGTAGTAGAATTTTCTTCTATAAAAAGATTTTTACCAGACAGTATTCAACAATTATTTAACGAAAATAAGGAAAATGATTTAAGCCTTCTTATAAAACAAATAACTGGATGTCAAATCCGATCTAAAATAAGAGTGATACCTTTTTCAAGTCTTGGAACACCTAATGGAATGCTATTAGGTTTTAAGCCTGACCAAGTAGAAATACTTGAAAAAGATGACACTATAAAAGTATTGCAAGATGTTGTCATAGGAATATATAATCAAAGGCTTTCAAGAGATAATAAGTATCAAGCATTACTACATCCTGATATATTCCATGAAATAGCTTAATAATTAATGTTTGGGGGTGAAAAAGTGAATTTTATATATAAGATTAAAATAAAATGTAAATATATTTACTGTCGTTTGTTAAATTTTTTTGGATTTAAAGAATCTATTTTTTATATTGGCGGAAGTGAAATTTTGCCACCACCATTAAAAAGAGAAGAAGAAGAATCTTTAATAAATAGATTAGGAACAGAGGATGATTTATATGTTAAGTCCGTTCTTATTGAAAGGAATCTAAGGCTAGTAGTATATATAGCAAGAAAATTTGAAAATACAGGAATAGGAGTAGAAGACCTTATTTCAATTGGAACAATAGGGCTTATAAAATCAATTAATACTTTTAAACCAGATAAAAAAATTAAGTTAGCTACCTATGCTTCTAGATGTATTGAAAATGAAATTCTAATGTATTTAAGAAGAACAAATAAATTAAAAACTGAAATATCTATAGATGAGCCTTTAAATGTTGACTGGGATGGAAACGAGCTGCTTCTTTCAGATATTTTAGGTACAGACTCTGATATAATTTATAGAAGTATAGAAGATGAAGTTGATAAAGATTTGCTAAAAAAGGCTATGGATAAACTTTCTAGTAGGGAAAAAGAAATAGTAGAATTAAGATTTGGACTTACTAGTGAAGGAAAAGAAAAAACTCAAAAGGAAGTCGCAGACATGTTGGGAATTTCCCAATCTTATATTTCAAGATTAGAAAAGAAAATAATATCAAGATTGAAAAAGGAAATAAATAGAATGAATTAAACTAGATGTATAAATTAGTTTTCTCTGGTAATCATTTTATTAGGTGCAATAATTCTATTACTGGAGGGAACGGTATGGCAATAAACAAGGTAGAAATATGTGGTGTTAATACTTCTAAATTACCTGTTCTTAATAATGAAGAAAAAGAAGAATTATTTAAAAAGATATTACAGGGGGATAAAGAAGCAAGGGAATCATATATTAGAGGAAATCTCAGATTGGTTCTTAGTGTTATACAAAGATTTAATAATAGAGGGGAACACATGGATGATTTGTTTCAAGTGGGGTGTATTGGACTTATTAAAGCAATAGATAATTTTGATATCAGTCAAAATGTTAAATTTTCCACTTATGCAGTGCCTATGATTATAGGAGAAATAAGAAGATATTTAAGGGATAATAATTCCATAAGAGTAAGCAGGTCTCTTAGAGATACAGCCTATAAGGCTTTGCAAGTAAAGGAAAAATTAATAAATAAAAATTCAAAAGAACCCACAATTACTGAAATTGCTGAAGAGCTCGGGATGCCTAAAGAAGAAGTAGTATTTGCCTTAGATGCAATACAAGATCCCATATCCTTGTTTGAACCAGTATATCATGAAAGAGGTGATGCTCTTTCAATTATGGATCAGGTGAGTGATGACAAAAATCAAGATGAGACTTGGCTTGAAAATATTGCTCTTAATGAAGCAATGAAAAGATTAAATGAAAGAGAAAAACATATCCTCTCCCTTAGGTTTTTTGAAGGAAAAACTCAAATGGAAGTGGCTGAGGAAATTGGGATATCCCAAGCACAAGTTTCCAGATTAGAAAAAACAGCTCTAAAACATATGAGAAAATATATTTAAGCACTTATTTTATTATTTTATATATAATACGCACTAAAGTTTTTTCTTTAGTGCGTTTAGTATTCGTTGAATCTAAATTAAATTGCTGAATATAATTTTATTGAGGGGTTGAAATCCTATTAGGGGGTATAACTTTGGTTAGAATATATGATATGAAACAAAAAGAAGTTATAAGTACTATAGATGGATGCCGTTTAGGATACATATGCGATATAGAAATAGATTTGATTGAAGGAAGGATTAAGAAAATTATAGTTCCCGGTCATGGAAAACTTTTTGGATTTTTTGGAAAAGAGATGGAATATCAAATACCTTGGAGTAAAATAAGGAAAATTGGTGAAGATATTATTTTAGTCGATGTTGTTGGCAAGGATGTTTTGGTAGAATCAGAATATTAAATAATTATTTTATAAACATTTGACCGATAATATTTTGTGTTTTATACTTTAATAAACACAAAATATTATTTTTTTTGTTATTGAAAATTAGTGGAAGGGAGGTTGAAAAATGAGGTGTCCGTTTTGTAATGGTGGTAATACCAGGGTAATTGATTCCAGACCCTCAGAAGAAAATAATTCAATAAGACGTAGAAGGCAATGTGAAAATTGTGAAAGAAGATTTACTACCTATGAAAAAGTAGAAACAATTCCAATGATGGTTATTAAAAGAGATGGGACAAGGGAATTGTTTGATAGAAACAAAATTTTGAATGGGATAGTAAAATCTTGTAATAAAAGAAATATTACTGTCAAGCAGATGGAAGCTATTGTTGACGATGTTGAAAATACCATATTAAATACCCTTCAAAAAGAAATAAAAAGTACGCAAATAGGTGAACTAGTTATGGAAAAATTAAAAGAAATTGACGAGGTGGCATATGTAAGATTTGCTTCTGTCTATAGACAGTTTAAAGATATTAATACTTTTATGGATGAATTAAAAAAATTATTAAATGAAAGCAAAAACAATGATATTTAAGAAAATTTGTTGAATAGCATATTTTCTTAGCTTATAATAGCTAATGATAATACAAAATACTTGTAAGGAGCGATAATGTTGAGATACGGATATTTTGATGAGAAAAATAAAGAATATGTTATTACAAAACCAAATACACCTGCTCCATGGGTAAACTATTTGGGTTCTCCTGAATATGGAGCAATTATTTCTAATAATGCAGGAGGTTATAGTTTTGTTAAATCTGGAGCTAATGGCCGTATTATAAGATATAGATTTAATGCAATTAATATGGACCAGCCCGGAAGATATATTTATATTAGGGATAAGGAAACAAGTGATTACTGGAGTGCATCTTGGCAGCCAGTGGGCAAAGACTTAGAAAAATATGAAAGTGAATGTCGTCATGGAACAGCTTATACAAACATGTTAGCAAGATATGATAATATTGAAACTAATGTATTATATTACGTTCCTCTTAATAAAACTTATGAAGTATGGAGACTCAAAGTTACAAATAATGATACAAAGCCTAGAAGCCTTTCAGTTTTTGGTTTTGTAGAATTTACTAATGAGGACAATTATGAACAGGATTCTGTTAATTTGCAATATACTCAGTTTATTACCCGTACAGAGTTTAATAACAATAAAATAATTCAGTATATTAATGAATATGTAAGAAAAAGCAAGGCTGAACTGGATGGTAATACAGGCAGCGAAAGATTTTTTGGAGCAGTTGGCTTGCCAATTACAGGATACTGTGGTGATAGAGATGTTTTTGTAGGCGATTATAGAAATTATTCTAACCCCATAGAAGTAGTAAACGGTAAATGTAGCAATTCCCTAAATTATAATGGAAATTCATGCGGAGCTTTACAAATAGACATTGAATTACAGCCTGGAGAAAGCAAAGAACTTGCTTTTCTTTTAGGAGCTTATGGTGATGAAGAATCAAGCAAAATTATGAATAAATATAATAACCTTAAAGTTGTAGATGAGGAATTAGAAGAGTTAAAAAATTACTGGCATAGTAAATTAAATAATTTACAAGTAAAAACTCCAGATGAAAACTTTAATAATATGATTAATACATGGAATTCATATCAATGTTTTATTACTTTTATATGGTCCAGGGCAGCATCATTTACTTACTGTGGCCTAAGAAATGGATATGGTTATAGGGACACTGTACAGGATATACAAGGTATTATACATCTAGATCCAGAGATGGCTCTTGATAAAATACGATTTATGTTATCTGCCCAAGTTGATAACGGTGGAGGTCTACCTCTAGTTAAATTTAATCATAATGCAGGTCATGAAAATACTCCTGATGATCATGAATATGTAAAAGAAACTGGGCATCCTTCTTATAGGGCAGACGATGCTTTATGGTTATTCCCGACAATATTAAAATATATCAATGAAACAGGTAATATTGATTTTATTGATGAAGTTATTGTATTTGCTAACGGTGGGGAAGGCACGGTATATGAACATTTAAAAAGAGCAATCAACTTTAGCATGGAAAGATTGGGAGCTCATGGAATGCCTGCTGGCCTTCATGCAGATTGGAATGACTGTTTGAGAATGGGAGCAAAAGGCGAGTCAACTTTTGTTGCTTTTCAATTATACTATGCTATTAAAGTTTTAAGAGACTTTGCAGAGTTAAAAGAAGACAAGGAATACATAAAGTATTTAGATGAAGTAAAGGATAAGTTGGCTGACGCTATTCAAAAATATTGCTGGGATAGCGACAGATTTATTAGAGGAATTAGAGAAGACGGAGTAGTAGTAGGTTCTAAAAATGATAAAGAAGCTAGTATGTGGCTTAATCCTCAAACTTGGTCAGTAATAAGTGGATTTGCTAATGAAGAACAAGCCAAATTAGCCCTTGATAATGTTTATAATTTGCTTAATACAGAATATGGTGCAATGGTTATGTACCCACCTTATAAAGAACATGCCTTTGATGGGGCATTAATGTTGCTGTTTAATGCTTGTACTAAAGAGAATGCTGGAATCTTTTCTCAACCTCAAGGCTGGCTTATTTTAGCTGAAACTCTATTAGGTAATGGTAACAGGGCTTACGAATATTATAAGAAGTGTAATCCTGCTCAAATGAATGATAAGGCAGAAATAAGAAAAATTGAACCTTATGTTCATGGACAATTTATAGAAGGAAAAGACAGTCCATATCAAGGTCGGGCACATGTTCACTGGCTCACAGGTACTGCTTCTACAGTAATGGTAGGATCAGTTGAAGGAATACTGGGTATTAAAACAAATCTAAAAGGAATAGTTATTGATCCATGTATACCTTCAGATTGGGCTGAGCTTTCAATTTATAAGAATTTTAGAGGTAAAAAATTAAATATAACAGTAAAAAATCAAAGTAAGAGCGAAAAGGGTGTAAAAGAAACATATTTAAATGGTGTTAAATTAAAAGACAATTTTATAGCTGAAGCAGATTTAAAAGATAATAATGAAATACTACTAATAATGTAAAAAATAAG
>JAAYRK010000006.1 GCA_012518815.1 Candidatus Epulonipiscium sp.
ATATTATAGTAGGAATTGTAATGATAGTTTCGTGTTCAATTTTAATTTATATTAAGAGGAATAAATTATTAAAGTGGCCAATTACTTCTGGTATTGTTGTAGATATTATAAGAAAAAGAAGGCATACAAGACGTAGGTCTTATTCTGTTTATACAGCTGTTGTTGAATTTACCGTAAACAATCAATACGTAGTTGGTGATGATGGTATATATGATAAAAAGGTACACTTTCCACATAAAATAGGGGATAAGGTAAATATACTATATGATCCAGCAAATTATCAAAAGTTTTATGTAGTTAATAAACGTTCTAAAAGTAGAGTATATAGCATGGAGTTAACTGTTTTAGCATTAGGTTTTTTAATTTTTGTAATTGGATTTATTAATTTATTAGCTATCAAATTATAAGTATTATTTAGTTTAATAAATATTAAAGCACTTATTATAATTATTTTTGGAGGGTAATATGATGGGACAAGAGCTTATAAGAATAGTAAAAATCTGTTTTTCTTCTGGATTGATAATGTTATTAATAGGAATTATTCTTTGTTTTATGAAAAGTTCAAGGCTGAAAAAATGGGAACCTGCAGTTGGAGAGGTTGTTGACATTAAGACAAGAAAAAGAAAGGCAAAGTTTATCGAATATTATGAGCGTGTGCCTGTTGTGAAGTTTAACGGGAGTAATGGAACGGTAATTGGTGATGATGGTATTTATATTATAGAGGATGCTTTTCCTTATGAAATTGGAAGTAAAGTATCTTTGCGTTACAGTCCTACAAATAATAATAAATTCTATGTTATTCATGAAGGATTTTCAAGACAAATGTATATAAATGAATTATTAATATTATTAACAGGTATTTCACTAATTATAGTAGGCGTAATGTTTTTATTTAGATAGTAAAATTTAATTATCTATTAATTTATCTAGGCTTTTTATTTGTAGAAGGAGGAATAAAATTTGGACTCTGTAGCTTTATTCAACTGGTTATATATTTTGCTAGGGATTTTTTTGCTTGCTATATATATTATTCGTGCTGCTATTAAAAGGTCAAAAATAAAAAGATGGCCTTCAACAATTGGAGAGGTCATTGACATAAAAGAAGAGATGTCAAGGATAGGAATGACAGAGCAGGGAAAGAGATCTCGAATTTATGCACCCATTGTACAATTTATAGCAAATAATAGAACAGTTGTTGGTGATGACGGTATTTTTTTTACAAGCAGTCTTTTTCCTTATAAAATTGGTGATAAAGTAACTATATATTATAACCCAGTTAATATTAGTGAGTTTCTTGTTATTGGTGAGAAGAAGGGTATTTTTAGAAAGTTAAGAAATGAATTGATTTTATTGATACTTTCTATAGGTTTAATTGTAATTGGCACCGTTACCTTAGTTGGAATTAATTATTATTAGAAGGATAAGATGCTAGAGCTTATAAAGACAGACTTTATTATTAATAATTTTAATATTATTAGATGTTTAAGCGGATATTTAACTTATCAACTTATAAATTAAATATCCGCCTTTCTTATATAGTGAATCTTACAATTAATTTAGGATCTAATATTCTAAAGGTAAAGGATTCTGTTATAAAAAGCTGTACTATTTTGTCATCAGAATTTTCATAACCAATGGAAAAATCATTACCAATGGTCATTTCTATATCTTCATTATCATAAGGAAGAACTAATGCTCCATCTATAAGTTCACTGTATATTATCTCACTTCCAATTAGATTTTCAATTTGTTTCTTTAAAGGATAGCCTTCTGTTTCCATATTAATTTTTATCCAAGCTTCTTTTCCAACTATTAAACTATAAGGCTTACTTACAAAGGCATCTTTTAAAAACAGTATAGCTTGAGAAAGTGAGGCCATAATTTCTGCTGCATTATCACCAAAGGGGAGAACTTTATTGGTTGAAGCTTCTAATAAGCCTTGAATATTTGCTGCTTTATAGCCATTATAAATTACATTTTCCTCAAACAATGCAGATTTTTTAACAGCTTTTTCAAGGGGAGAAAGGTCAATATCTTTGGCTCTACGGCTAAGATTATCCATTTCCCATTTGTTAAGTTGAAAACTAAATCTTGTTTCAATAAGAGGCTTAACTTCATAAATACCTGCACAAAATTCTTCTTCCTCTTCAAGATTTTTTAAGCGACCTTCTGAAAGGACTGTATATTCCAAACCAAAAGGACCTTTGACATGGACTGCTTTTCTTGCAGACAAATGATTTTCAAGGACTTCTTTGGCTTTTGATTCTATTTCATCCCATGCTTCATCAGTTAAGGGTGCTAATTCTCTTTTTAAAATATCCATACAATGCCTCCTTTAATTCTTCATACTGCCTATACTTAAACGGGATGGTCTTAAATTATTATTTATAAAACTGTCTTTTTCACCTTCTTCAAGTCCAACAATAGCATCACTAGTAAACAAATATTTGCGAAGTTCTTCATCCCAGCCCGGTGCATTTCTTCTTAGCCATTCTATAGCCATAACTGCGTGTTCAATTTCTTCGTCTCGATTATGAGCCAGTATTTCTTTGACTTCTGGATTATTAGAGGCAGAAACTCTTTGGTGATACCAATTTACTGCCTCAACTTCTTCTTTTAAGCTGTGAAGCATTCTAGAAATATCTCTTGCCCTATTATCTAATAGTTCTACTGGTTCATGGTAATCCATTTTACTCCTCCTCTTTAGTTGAAAATGATATATTTATCATTGGTATTTTATCCTGTATCTATTTTATTATTCAAAAGATAATACTTACAATTTAATTTATTAAAAGCTTATAGCTGTGGGAAGATATTATTATAGCTTTTACAAATGATATTTTCTTTTTTTGCAAATAATGATAAAATATACTTTGTTACATATTATTCTAAAATGTTAAAATAGATAATTAGTAGCTGAAAAATAAAGATAGAAGCTTTTTATAATTATTTTAAGCATATAAAATTATAGCCAATGGCAAGGAGTGATATAATGAAACTAATTTATAAAGGCAAAACCAAAGATGTATATAGCCTTGATGACGGTAATTATTTATTAAAGTTTAAAGATGATGTAACTGGTGAAAATGGTGTGTTTAATCCTGGAGCCAATTCTGTTGGTTTGACTATAGAAGGTGCAGGGAAGTCCTGTTTAAAGTTGACAAAAATGTTTTTTGAAATATTAAAGGAAAAAAATATTCCAACTCATTATGTTGATGCAAATATAAATGATTCAACAATGACTGTGGTTCCTGCAAAGCCTTTTGGAAAAGGTTTAGAAGTAATATGCCGCTATAGGGCAGTTGGGAGTTTTTTAAGACGTTATGGTATGTATGCTAAGGAAGGCCAAGCTTTAGATGCCTTTGTAGAGTTTACAATAAAAGATGATAAACGCCAAGATCCTCCTATTACAGAGGATGCCTTGGTGATGTTAGGTATTTTAACCAGAGATGAGTATAAAACAATAAAAGATTTAACAGTAAAAATTGCTGAACTGGTAAAAGAAGAGCTAATGAAAAAAGGAATAGAGCTTTATGATATTAAGTTTGAATTTGGAAGACATAAAGACACAGGAGAAATAATTCTTATTGATGAAATATCAGGAGGTAATATGAGGGCTTATAAAGGAAATGAGTATATAGAGCCTTTAACTTTAGAAAAAATGCTTTTAGATTAGGCTATGTTTTAAGTTAATGTTGAATTTTGATATGAATTTGAGAATATGCTATAATTATGCTATATTCAATCGAGGGGGGCATTATTATGGCAAATTCAAAAGATTTAATAGAACAAATACAAAGATTGTCGTTAGACCAACAACAACATATATATTCTTTTTTAGAAGAAGTCCTTGTATTAGGTTCACAAGTAAGTCAGATTACACAGGAAGTTAAAGAATTTAGATTTGCAAAGGGAAAAGTCTGCCCTCATTGTGGTGCTGAAACTGTATCAAGAAACGGAAAATATAGTGATAAACAAAGATATATCTGTAAGTCATGTGGAAAAACCTTTACCGACTTTACTAACTCTGCTACTTACAAGAGCAAGAAAACATTAGATATGTGGCTTAAATATGCAAAGTGTATGATAAATGGTTACTCTATTAGAAAGAGTGCAGAAATAGTCGGTATTAACATAGCAACAAGTTTCTTTTGGAGGCATAAAATCCTTGACTGTATAAGAGCATTTTTTGGTATAGGCTCTGTTGAGGGTGTTATTGAGGCTGATGAAGTATTTTTTGCCGAGAGTTTTAAAGGAACAA
>JAAYRK010000064.1 GCA_012518815.1 Candidatus Epulonipiscium sp.
CTCCAATCTTTTGTTTAAAAAATTATTTATTAACTAAAAAAACCTCTCTCCTGTATAAAATATTTATAAGGACGAGAGGGCCCGTGGTACCACCTTAATTCACATGAAAAACCATGCCTTTACTCTTTAACGGCGAGAACCGTCGGTTTAACCGAAGCTCAGGAGTTGTATTTCATCGTATCACGTACTACAAACCTTTCAGCTACCGGTTTGCTCTCTGATTTTGTAACCGTGGCGACTAATTAATACTCCTTCATTACTTTTAACTTAATTATTGTTAGATATAATATCATAATTATTAAATTAACTCAAGGGTATGAATATAAAATTTATATTTCCACGATTTTAATTATTGTCTCTACAGCTTTTTGCATAGCTTCAACTGAAATATACTCATATTTACCATGGAAATTATCACCGCCAGTAAAAATATTAGGACAAGGTAGGCCCATAAAGGATAAGCGGGCTCCATCAGTTCCACCTCGGATAGGTCTTACAATAGGTTCTACGCCTACAGCTTTCATAGCATTAAAAGCTCTGTGGACAATTTCCATTTTGTTTTCTAATCTTTCTTTCATATTATAATATTGATCTCTTAATTCTAAATTAACAGTGCCTTTTCCATAATGCTCATTCGTTTTTTTAACAATATTTTCGATAAAATCTTTGCGTTTATTAAAATTATTCATATCAAAGTCTCGGATAATGTATGTTAATTCAGCTTTTTCTACATTTCCATTAAAACTGTTAAGATGGTAAAAGCCTTCATATCCATCAGTTTTTTCGGGTGTTTCCTCTAAGGGAAATAAATTAGCTAATTGGGTCCCTATGCGTACTGCATTTTTCATTTTGTCTTTGGCTGTGCCAGGATGAACATTCTGACCGTTAATAGTTATTTTACAATATGCTGCATTAAAATTTTCATATTGTAATTCTCCTAGCAAACCTCCATCGATAGTATAGGCAAAATCTGCATCAAATTTTTGCACATCGAAACGGTCGGCCCCTCTGCCTATTTCTTCATCAGGAGTAAAAGCAATGCGGATTTTACCGTGTTTAATTTCTGGATGGGCAATAAGATATTCCATTGCAGTAAGAATTTGTGCAATACCTGCTTTATCATCAGCTCCTAATAGAGTATTGCCATCAGTTGTAATAATTGTATGTCCAATATAGTTTTTTAAATTAGGAAATATTTTAGGAGATAAAACGATATTTTTTTCTTTATTTAATATGATATCTTCGCCATTATAATTTTTAACTATTTTAGGATTAATATTTTCACCAGTCATATCAGGACTTGTGTCCATATGAGCAATGAATCCTATGGTTTCGACATCCTTATTGATATTTGAGGGCAGACTAGCCATTATATATCCATTTTCGTCTAAACTAACATCCTCCAATCCTATTGATTTGCATTCTGATACTAAAAACTTAGCAAAATCTAATTGGGATTTTGTACTTGGACAAGTTGAAGATAATTCGTTGGATGTTGTAGGAAATTTAATATACTTTAAAAATTTTTCAGCTACTGGCATCATTTTTATTCTCCTTTACATTGGTATATGACATTTTATCCATAAAAAACATACGTTTAAGTGCTAAAATTAATTAATTAAAATTATATATTCTAAAATTGTTAAAAATATAGTAAAATAAGATTTAAATTAGTATATGTTTAACAAAGGGGTATTATTATGAAGAAAACAATAGTTATACCTTTTAAATATAAAATGGGCATTATTATAAGCCTTTGGATTTTTTTTGCGATTAATTTAGTTGCTTTTAATATATATATTAACACAAATCATTCAATGGAAAAACAATATGAATCAAGAAAATATATTGAAGGTTCATTGAACTTATCTAGTTATTCTTCACTATATTCATATGCAAATTATAGTGATCCTGATTTTTATCTCTTTATTATGGCTGTTCTCTTTCTTTTTACATCAATTCTTTTGGGTATCTTAATTGTTCTTTATATTTCAAACCCTATAAAGAAAATGATGGTTGGTATTGAAGAGGTATCTAATGGTAATTATGACTATATGATTGATATTAATACTACTGATGAATTTAATATGTTAGGAAAAAGTATCAACAATTTGTCTAAAAAGATGAAAGTTCTTATTAATGAAAAATCAAATAAAGAAAAAGAGTTAATGTATAAAGATAATCAAATAGAAATTCAAAAATGCGTAATTAACAGTCAAAATGAAAAAATAAGTATTTTAAATGAAAAGTTGGAAGAATTATTTTATCAGAATAAAACAATTTGTTTATCTACTATTAATGCTTTAACTAATTCTTTAGAGGTTAAGGATGTATATACCAGAGGTCATTGTGAAAGGGTAAAAGAGTATGTTGTTAAAATAGGAAAAGCTTTAAATTTAAGTGAGAATGAAATTCATGAATTAGAATTTGCTGCACTTCTTCATGATATAGGAAAAATAGGGATTCCATCAACTATTCTTAATAAAGACCATGAATTAACTGAGGAAGAAGCAGAATTAATAAAAATGCATCCAAGACTTGGCTATGAGATTGTGAAAAATTTGCCTTTTTTAAACAAAGCTAAGATTGCTATTTTACAACATCATGAGAGAATAGACGGACAGGGCTATCCAGATGGGCTAGTAGATGAAGAAATAAGTTTGTATTCAAAAATTTTAGCTGTTGCAGATGCTTTTGATGCTATGACAACAGGAAGAAAATATAGGATTATTCCATATACAAAAGAAGTTGCCCTTGAGCAATTAATAAACAATAAAAATATTCAGTTTGATGCAAAGATAGTAGATGTTTTTGTTGAAATAATAAAAAATGAAATGAAAGATGAAAAAAATAAAATCCCCAGTTAGGGGATTTTTTTACGCTATTAAATATGATTTTAACGGTTCGGGGATATCTTTATTTTTACAACTCATTCCGATTACAAAGTGTACATTATATTTTTCACCAATTTGTAGAAGTTCCTCTATAAAATTTTGAGCTTCTTCAACTGAAAGACGGGTAAATTTTAATAATCCATCGATATAAATATAATCAATATCATGATCTTGGGCAATAATGCCACATATAAATCCTAAAAATTCCCTACAGTTTCTAATTGGAAACTCATCAACTACAATAAAGCGGATCTTGTAGTTTAATTGATACATATGTTCACGATCATTGTTTAGATATACGATATGGCCAAGAGTTTCTTTTACTTTTTTATTGGCCATATCAATTAAATGTTTTGATTTACCTTCTCCTTTTTCTCCTGAAATGATTTGTATCATTGGAATCTCCCCCTTTAATATAATTGTACAACTTCTATATTAAATATATTCGTTCTAAGACTTAAAAAACCTTTTTTTAAAAACCTTTTTTTAAAAAAAGGTCAATTTTTGTAGCTTTATATGATATTATTCTGTTTCGGGAAGTTTTTCTTCGTCAATTCTACCAAAAAGACTTAATCCATACAAACCAGCCAATCCTACAAGGGCATAAATAATCCGACTTAACCAACTATTCATTCCTCCAAATAAAGTTGCAACCAGGTCAAATTGAAAAAAACCTATTAGCCCCCAATTTAATGCACCAATTATCATTAATAACAAAGATAAAAAATCCAAGGGTTTTGTTTTCATTATTGTACTCCTTTCTTAAAAAACTTAAGATGATAATTTTTGTATTCTTTCACCAATAGTATTTTTTAATTACGTAAATTTTATACAAGAATTCATGTTCTGTTTCTTAAGTTATATTTGAATTTTTTCTACTGAATAATAAATATACATTATTTCAGTAGAAAGAATACTTTTAATTTTTAATTGATAATTCCCATCTTGATATTTTAATATACGATTGTTTAATGCATTGTATATTAGGTTAATATCAATGTTTTTTACTTCTTTTCCAATTTGATTATTAAGTAATACTTTTATATATTGATCAATATCATTTTTAGGAATTATGCTATCAGTTTTGTTTATATTTATAGGCAAAATTTCATTTAATATAACTTTTTCTTTTTTAGAATTAGTGTTTTCTAATTTATTAATTTTTATCAAATTGTCCGCAAGTCTTGCTGATAAAATTTCGTTCTCATTTATTAGTTTTTCTAATTCGTGCATATAAATCAGATTATTTGTCATCATACCAACGATAAAGCCTAAAATAAAAATCCATATAATAGATAGCCTTTTTTTCATAGTTTACTAACTCCTAAATTATTAAGAAGGATATAGCCTGTATGGGCTCCGGCAAATGCACTTAATATATATAAGACTTGCTTTATTACGCTTTTTATCTCACCTTTTAGAATTCCTAATTCTAAAACTTCAAAAGAGGAAAAAGTTCCTCCTAAAGCAACAATGATAGCCCATAATTTTAGCTGCTCACCAAAAACTAACATCATTTTTACAGGCTTTTCTTTACAAAAAACAGCTGCCATGGAACCAAATAGGGAGCCGCCTAATATAACACCCAAAGCAATAAAATAGTTATAAACCATTGTTATTAAATGCCTGTTCATCTATCTCTACCTCCTATCTGACATTATAAAAATCTTTAGTTATTTAATTCTATGTGATAAAAAATAGAAATAAAATAACTTATAAGAGATAAGTTTATTCATGGACTTTTAAGACACCTTTTTTAAAGACTAATTATAAAATAATATAGAATAATAATAAGAGGTGAGAAAATTGAGAGTTCTAAGGAAGGGCATGAGAGGGTCCGATGTAGCCCAGTTACAAAGTATTCTTGAATTGATAGGCTATAATCCAGGAGAAATAGACGGTATATTTGGAACTAGAACAGAAGAAGCAGTAAAAGCATTTCAAAGGAATAATGGATTAAGTCCAGATGGAATAGTGGGTCCTAAAACATATGAAAAATTAGAGCCTATAATGCTTGGCTATGATGTATATACAATTAAAAAGGGAGATACATTATTTAATATAGCTCAAAGATATCATACAACTGTTTATGCTATTACTACAGCAAATCCAGATATAAATCCCTTTTTCTTAAATATAGGAGAAGAAATAATTGTTCCTTTTGGAATAGATGTGGTTCAAACAAATATTCCTTATAATTATGATGTTATGGAAAAAGATATCCGTGGTCTAGAAATGAGGTATCCTTTTTTAGAAGTCTCTACAATAGGTCAAAGTGTCGAAGGTAGAAATCTATATATGATAAAGCTTGGCAGTGGTCAAAGAGAAGTATTTTTTAACGCATCTCATCATGCTAATGAATGGATTACAACACCTGTACTTATGAAATGGATTGAAGTGTTTTCGAAGGCTTTTGCAAGAGATGGTACAATAAGAGGATATCCTGCAAGAACAATTTGGGAACAGGCTACAATTTACATCGTTCCTATGGTTAACCCAGATGGAGTTGAATTAGTAATAAACGGAGTAAATCCCCAAAATCCAAGATATAATGAACTTTTAGAATGGAATGGAGGAAATACTGATTTTTCTGATTGGAAAGCCAATATTAGGGGAGTAGATTTAAATAGAAATTATGATGCTTCATGGGAAGAATATAAAGAAGTAGAATCTCTTTTGGGGATTAATGGGCCAGGACCTTATCTTTATGGCGGCCCTAATCCTGAATCAGAGCCAGAAAGCAAAGCTATAGCAGACTTTACTAGGAATCGGAATTTCCGACTTATTTTAGCTTATCATACCCAAGGAGAAGTAATATTTTGGAATTATAGAAATCTTCAGCCCCCTGAAGCTCTTAGAATTGGAGAAATATTTGCATCTGTAAGTGGATATACGCTGGATGAACCAGTAGGAGCTGCTTTATATGCAGGCTATAAGGATTGGTTTATTAAAGAATTTAGAAGACCTGGATATACCATAGAAGTTGGAAGAGGGATAAATCCATTACCAATTTCACAATTTGATAAAATATATGAAGATAATGAAGAATTACTACTCCTTGCCCCATTAGTATAATAAATTGTACTTTTTTCTTGACATAAAATAAGATTTCATGGTATTGTATGCTTGACTTATAGTCTAATAAATTCTAATTTGCTTTAAAGATAACATCAGGTTTTAGCTCTCCAGATGGAGAGCTTTCCTGATTTAAAATTGGAGGAATGGCTATGCAAGATTGGAATATAGAAACAAAGGCAGTTCAAGGAGGCTACTCTCCTAAAAATTCAGAACCGAGAATATTGCCTATATATCAAAGTACTACTTATAAGTATGACAGTGCAGAACATGTTGCAAAGCTATTTGATTTAGAAGTTGAAGGACATATGTACACAAGGATTAGCAATCCTACATTAGCAGCCTTTGAAGAAAAAGTAGCTCAATTAGAGGGTGGGGTAGGTGCATTGTCTACATCTTCGGGACAAGCAGCTACTACATTAGCTATTTTAAATATTTGTAACTCTGGAGAACACATAGTTACAGCAAGTAATTTATACGGAGGCACTTTTTCTTTGTTATCCACTACTTTTAAAAAGTTTGGAATAGAAGTTACATTTGTAGATCCAGAAAGTTCAGTACAGGATATTAAAAAACATTTTAGACCTAATACGAAAGCTTTATTTGGAGAAACAATAGGTAATCCAAGTCTTAATATATTAGATTTTGAAAAGTTTTCATCTATAGCAAAAGATATGGGGGTACCTTTTATTGTAGATAATACCTTTGCAACCCCTTATCTTTGTAAGCCTTTGGAACATGGAGCTAATATAGTAATACATTCGGCTACAAAATATTTTGATGGCCATGCTACAAGTGTTGGAGGAGTTATTGTAGATGGAGGAAATTTTGACTGGACTAATGGGAAGTATCCTGGATTTACAGAAGCCGACCCTAGTTATCATGGAATAAAATATGTAGAACAATTTGGAAAGCAAGCCTATATTGTAAAGGCTAGGGTACAACTACTAAGAGATTTAGGCTCTACTTTAAGTCCTTTTAATGCTTTTTTAATAAACTTAGGATTGGAAACTTTACATCTTAGAATGGAAAGACACAGTGAGAATGCACTAAAATTAGCACAATTTCTCCAAAAACATCCTAAAGTTGAATGGGTTAATTATCCAGGTATTGAAAGTCATAGTTCTTATTCTTTAGCTAAAAAATATTTACCTAAGGGTTGTAGTGGGGTATTAACTTTTGGAGTTAAAGGAGGAAAAGAGGCAGGAATTAAATTTATAGATAATGTAAATTTAGCTGCTTTAGTAGTTCATGTTGCAGATGTAAGAACTTCTGTTATTCATCCAGCAAGTACAACTCATAGGCAATTAACAAAAGAAGAGCAACTTTCTTCAGGAGTTACAGAAGACTTAATTCGTGTATCTGTTGGAATTGAAAACATTGACGATATTATTGCTGATTTTGATAAAGCTCTTAATTGTTAACTAAAAGAAAGTCCCTTATTGGGACTTTTAATTGTTATTTAGTATAAATAGAATTGGAGGAGTGAAAAAAGCTTGAAAGAAACTGATAAAAAAGAAGTAATAAATCTATTAAAGACTGCTAAGGGACAATTAGATGGCATTATCCGTATGACAGAGGAAGACAGGTATTGCATAGATATATCCAAACAGATATTAGCTGTACAGGCATTGCTTAAAAAAAGTAATCTTACAGTATTAAAACAGCATATTCATGGCTGTGTTAAGCAAGCATTAAGAGATGGCGAAGGTGAGCAAAAAATTGAAGAAATTATTAATATTCTTGATAAATATATAAAATAAAACCCTTGTTTAAATTTTGTTCACAATTATTTAATATTTATATATTATAATATATGTATCATGAGTTATTCAAATAGAATAGGATGTGAGTAGATGAAATGTCCTGTATGTCATAAGGATAATTTGGGGATAGTAGGTAGGATAAGATATTACTGTCCTAATTGCAGTATTGAAATAGTTGTAAAAGACAGAGTGTTAGAAATATATGAAATTAAGAAAGACGGAGGTTTAAAGTTAGTTAAGTTATCAGCTTCGTGAGGATATTCTTAATTTTATTGTATACGAAAGGAGATTATTATGGAAGTTATGCAAGGTTTGTTTTGGATTATTGCTATTTGGTGGCTTTTCTCCAGTATTGTACGAACAATTAGATTTATGCAATACCAAAAGGCTCTTGAAAGAAGCAAAGAAGCAAATAATAATATAAATCCAATAGATAAAGAGCTAGATATAAAAGCAGAAAAAAGCGTGGAAGTTGAAATGGTAGAGGATGCAGTTTGCGGCAAGTTAATTAATAAAAGCAAATCCTATCAACTCTATCATGATGACAAGTTATTTTATTTTTGCAGCTGGGATTGTCGTCAAAAATATATTAATGAGCATATAAAGCAGTCCGAATAAAAAGGACTGCTTTTTGAACATAATATATTAAGTAACTAAAGATAATTTGGAGGTCAATATGAAAAAAATTGCAATAGTAACAGGTGCGTCTTCAGGATTAGGAAGCCATTTTGTAAGGCAATTAGATTTAAAATATAATTTAGATGAAATTTGGATGGTAGCCCGAAGAGAAAATAAAATGAAAAAAATAGCTAGTAAGCTTAAAAAAACTAAAGCAATATTAATAAAATGTGATTTATCCAACCTTGATGATATTAATAAAACATCTAATAAATTAAAAAAAGAAAAAGCTAAAGTAATGTTCTTAATTAATAGTGCAGGTTTTGGTAAGATTGGTTCTTTTCATGAATTGTCACTTGAAGAGCAAATGGCTATGATAGATGTAAATATAAAAGCATTAACAGCTATTACCTATAAGGTTTTACCGTACTTATCAAAGGGCTCTAAGATAATACAAGTTGCTTCTTCGGCGGCTTTTTTACCTCAACCAGGATTTAATGTATATGCAGCTACAAAAGCTTATGTCTTACATTTTAGTAAAGCATTAAGTGTCGAATTAAAAAGTAGAAATATAGGAGTATTAGCTCTTTGTCCTGGACCAGTCAAGACTGAATTTTTTGAGATAGCTTCTTCAGATGGAAAACCTTTAGACTGGAAAGCAAAATTTATGGTCAATGCAAAGGACGTTGTTGCAAAAGCATTAAATGATGCCCAGTCAAATAAAATGGAATCGGTTTATAGTTTTTATATGAAACTTCTTAAAATATCTTCAAAAATAATTCCCCATGAGTTAATATTAAAGTATTTCAAATGGAACTAACATATATTAAATAATAAACAAAATAGAAAGAGAGATGTTGTTAATGAAAGTAGGGTCAATAATTCATGGATTTGTTTTAATTGAAGAAAAAGAAATTAAAGAAATCAATTCCATTGCTCGCTTATTTGAACATGAAAAAAGTGGTGCTAGATTATTAAGCCTAGAAAATGATGATGAGAATAAAGTTTTTTCAATATCCTTTAGAACCCCACCTAATGACAGTACAGGACTTCCACATATTATGGAGCATTCTGTACTGTGTGGTTCAAGAAAATTTCCCACTAAAGATCCTTTTGTAGAATTAGCTAAGGGTTCATTAAATACCTTTCTTAATGCTATGACTTTCCCAGATAAAACTATGTATCCAATAGCAAGTACAAACGAAAAGGATTTTATGAATCTAATGGATGTATATCTTGATGCTGTTTTTTATCCAAATATTTATAAATATCCAGAAATACTTATGCAAGAAGGCTGGCATTATGAGTTAGAAAGTGAAGAAGATGAGATAACATATAAGGGCGTTGTATACAACGAGATGAAAGGTGCTTTTTCTTCACCTGAATCAATTTTATTTAGAAAGATTCAAGAATCCCTGCTTCCTGATACTCCTTATGGCGTAGAGTCAGGAGGGGATCCTGAGTTTATTCCTGATTTAACTTATGACGATTTTATTGCTTTTCATAAGAAATATTATCATCCCTCTAATTCTTATATTCACTTATATGGGAATGGAGATTTAAAGGAGCAACTTAAGTTTATTGATGCTGAATACCTAAGCAATTTTGATAAGCAAAAGATAGATTCTTCAATAGTAATACAAAAGCCCTTTGAAAAAATTAAAGAATTATCTATTGACTATCCAATTTCAAATGAAGAAAGCCAAGAATGCAAGACTTATTTGAGCTTAAACTACATCATAGACCGCTCAAATAATCCGGAAATTTATCTAGCTTTTCAAATATTGGAGTATTTACTTTTAGAAACTCCTGCTTCTCCATTAAAGAAAGCTTTGTTAGAAGCAGAAGTTGGAAAAGATGTCTTTGGCAGTTTTGATACCAGTATTCAACAGCCTATTTTTAGCATAATAGTAAAGAATACTGATATTGATAAAAAAGATAAATTCATAAAGATTGTAAATGATACTTTAAATAAATTAGTTAATGAAGGAATTGATAAAAAGCTTATTCAAGCTGCAGTTAATTCAAAAGAGTTTAGTCTTAGAGAAGCAGATTCAAGAGGATATCCTAAGGGATTAATCTATGCCATTAAGACTATGAGTAGTTGGCTTTATGATGATAATCCTCTTATTAATCTTAGTTATGAATCAACTCTTGATAAAATAAAAGAAAGTTTCCAATTACCATATTTTGAAGATTTAATTAAAAAATATTTACTTAATAATAATCATAGTTCTTTATTGATTTTAAGCCCTAAAAAAGGTCTTTTAGAAGAAAAAACAAGGAAAACAAAAGAAAAATTAGCGGCTTATAAAGCTAAATTGTCCAAGGAAGAAATAACAAATTTGATTAAAGAAACAGAAAATCTTAGAAAAAGGCAAATAACACCTGATGACCCTAAAGATATTGAAAAAATACCTATACTTTCTTTAGAAGACATAAAAAAAGAAGCTGAAAAACTAGTTCAAATTGAAAAAGAAGAAAAAGGTATTAAGGTACTTTTTCATCCTCATTTTACAAATAAAATTAGCTATTTAAATCTTTATTTTGATTTAAAATGTCTCGAGCAAGATTTAATTCCATATGGAGGAATGTTAGCGGGAATTCTTGGTAAAATGAGCACTAAAAATTATGATTATGGGGACTTGTCCAATGAAATTAATATTAATACTGGAGGCATAACTATTCATGTGGATAGCTTTGGTATAAATGGAAATGACAAGGGTTATGAAAGCAAATTTATCTTAAAAACAAAAGCTCTAACAAAAAAACTTCCAGAACTTTTTAAGCTTGTTGCAGAAATTATTAGTTTTACTAATTTTGATGATGAAAAACGTTTATTAGAAATTATTAGAGAAATGAAATCTCGCATGGAAATGGCTCTTTACTCTCAAGGGCATGTTGTGGCTTATGAACGTCTTTTATCATATTTTACCCCAAAGGGTGCTTATAATGAATTGCTAAAAGGCTTATCTTTTTATCAATTTATTGTTGATTTAGAAGAAAACTTTCAAACTAAAAAGGATGAAATTATATCAAATTTAAAGAAAGCAGCTTCTTCAATTTTTAATATTAATAATTTATTAATAGGCTTAACAAGTGAAGAAAAAGACTATAAGGAATTCCAAAGTAACCTTAATATATTAACCGATAAATTAAACAGTAAAGAGCTTACAAAACAAAAGTATTCTTTTGACATTACTAATAAAAATGAAGGATTAATGACACAAAGTGATGTTCAGTATGTGGCAATGGGTTATAATTTTCTTCCTTTGGGATATTCTTATTCTGGAAGTATGCAAGTACTCAAAACAATTATAGGATTAGATTATCTATGGAACAAAGTAAGGGTTCAAGGAGGAGCTTATGGATCATTTTTTAATGTATCAAGGACAGGAAATATATATTTTGCTTCTTATAGGGACCCAAATTTAAAGAAAACCTTGGAAGTATATAATGATACGGCAAAGTTTATTCAAGAATTTGATGCAAGCAAAAGAGATATGACAAAATACATTATTGGTACAATTAGCAGGTATGATTATCCTTTAACTCCGTCAATGAAGGGAGAAAAGGCTGTATCTCTTTATATTAGTCAAATATCTCAGGAAGATATTCAAAAAGAAAGAGATGAAATATTAAATACTAAAGTTGAAGATTTAAAGAAATATGCTGAAATGATAGATAAAGTTGTGTCAGAAAACTTAATATGCGTAATGGGAAATAAAGAGGTCATTAAAGAAAATTCAGATTTATTTGATTCAACAATTGATGTTTTTAAATAATAAAAGTGTGCTTATGCACACTTTTATTTTATGAGATTCTTTGATAAACTAAAATAAAGGATAATTATATAATCAATCTATATTCCTTAATAAAGACTTTTTATTTATTAACTTGACTGATTTTACGAAAGGAAGAATGTAATGGCAAAAGTAATACAAGAAGCAGATTATATTAAGAAAAGAAAGAAAAAGTATTTTAAATATACTATTATTTACTTTAGTATCATGATGATTATTTTTTTAATTGGGATAATGATTACAAAGACCAATAAAAACTTATTTACTGTAATTGCAGCATTATTTACTCTAGTTATTGCCCAATATGGAGTTCAGTTTTTTTCAATTATTAATTTTAAAGATGGTAATGAAGCTATTGCAACTGCTCTTAGGAATCTACCAGAAGACTTTATTGTTTGGAATAGTGCCTTATTAGGAGACCAAATAGGAATGACAGTTATTAATCATATAATAATTACTGATAAGGACGTTATTTGTTTATATGATGAGGCTTCTAAAAATTCTAAAAAAAATATTGATACTATGAAACGTATTGCAAATAATAAAGGATTAGAGGAAAAGGTTAAGTTCATAAAAATAGAAGAAAATAACCTGGACGAATATATAGAGAAGTGGAGTAATCATCAAATAAAAAATCATAAAGTTCAGGAAGAAATGCTTAATTATTTAAAAAGTTCAGCTATAGAATAATATGTAACAAAGACTTAATAGTTTTTACCTTGTTTAGCACAGTTGGATATGTTATTATATTATGGCAATATTTTATAAATTCAAATCTATGAATGGAGGAATAAATATGAATTTTAAAAAAGCTTTTTCATTGTTATTAGTATTAACTATGACAATATCGTTTCTATCAGGTTGTAGTAGTGAGGAAATAGCTTTGTATAATTTAGCAAAAGAAGCTAATAGTTTAGAAAGATATGTAGCAATGGGTGAAGTTGAATGTAGCATCGATTATGAAGATGCTTTATTAGATGAATTTATATCATTTTTAGACAAGTACAGCTTTTTATATGAAATAAAGATTGATATTAATAATTCATTAGTAGATGGTAGTTATTACATAAAAGATAAGAAGGATAATAAAGTTACGCCTATAGTAACTTTAAAAAGTAATGGAGAAACAATTTATGTTAAAATTGATGATTTATTAAATTTTGTTAATACGATTGCAGGAGACGAATCATACGAAAATCCTTTTGAAAGCTTTGGAGATGTTAAATACATAAGTTTTAGCAGAGATGACTTTGTTGAAATCCTTTCTGCTAGTTATGGTAACTATGAATTAGCAGAACAAATGGCTTCTGTTTACTTTGATATGAAAAGTTATAAGGTAAAAAATCAAGCAGGCATGGATATTATAGGAGATACAGTATTTGAAGTATATAAAGATTATGAAATGGGAATAGTAAAAGAAAATGGTAATAACAAATATTCCTTGTCTGTTAATGCTGAAGAAACTGTAGCTGTTATTGCTTCATTAATTAATTATACTATAGATAATATTGAAAAAATAGAAGCTTATTCTAAGGCTTCGTTAAGTGTTTTAAGTGAATCTGAAAAACAAGCGCTTATTACAAATGGTATAACTGTAAATGATTTAATGAATGGTATTAATGAAATGGTTACTGATATTAGTTCAAATAAAGAAGAGTATAAAAAAGAAATAAATGATTCTTTGGATTTAACTAAAGAAGAAGTAAAACGTCTATTTGGAAATAGTAAAATTGACTATAGTTTTGAAAAGACATCTGATAATAAGTATGTTGGGAATCTTAATGTATTAGTTGAATATAAAGACCCAGATACTAATAAAAATTTATTTAAAGCAACACTAAGTATAAAAAATGGTTATTATGCAATTGATGCTTTTTCAGTTGAAGCACCTACAGAAAATGTAATTTCTATAAAGGAATTAACTGAAGATATTTATGGTACTAATTACCCCCAATATAATTTTAATCAGGGAGTAATGATTGATTTAGACACAGGATATACAGTTTCAGGTTTCGGTGAAAATGTTGTAGATGTAAAAGTTATTGATGGTTCTTCCTATTTGCCTTTAAGAGCAGTTGGCGAATTATTAGGAGAAGATATTAAATGGGATAATCAAAGAAAACAACCCTATGTAAATGCATATGAAAATGCTTTTATATATCTAGATGCAAAAATAATAGAAGATACTTCCTTTGTTAAATTAAGAGAAATAGAAAAGATTGGATATACAGTTACTTGGGATCCTGATACGAATATGGTAAGTATAGACTACTAATATTATATAAATATAAATAGTACCCTTTTGGAGTGGTCAAACTGAGATTTGTTATTCTTAAAAAAGGCATAGTCGTAAATTTACGACTATGCCTTTTTTTAGAAATAATAAATCTTTATCTTACCATTGCAACTATTTTCATTTTTAGTGCAAATGAGGAGGAGCCAGATGGATTGTTACCTGAAGAGGACTTTAATATGTTCCTTACTGGCTTTGATGCAACAACCTAAATAGCTATGGGTAGACAAAAATTTAAGGCAACATGAAGCAAAGTTAATGCTTTTTTTGGGTGACTTTTTATGAATTTTGTTATAATATAAGTAAACAAATAAAAAGAATAGGTGAACTTATGAAAGAAATTATTATAAGTGAAAATGAAGCAAATCAAAGGTTGGATAAATTTTTAATGAAATATATGAATCAAAGCCCTAAATCTTTTATTTATAAAATGCTTAGGAAAAAGAGGATTAAATATAATGGTAAAAAGGCTTATGGGAATGAAAAGTTAGCTTGTGGGGATAGTGTCCAACTATATTTGACTGATGAAACCATTAGTAATTTTCAAAAAGAAAAGCAAGTAAAAGAAACTAAACAAAGCTTTTCTATTATTTATGAAGATGAAAATATTTTAATATGTAATAAGCCCTTAGGGATAATAGTCCATGGTAGCCAGCATAAGAATATGGATACTTTAATGGACGAACTATTATTTTACTTAGTAGAAAAAGGAGAATATGATCCTAATAGATCAAAGGCTTTTACACCAGCTATATGCAATAGATTAGATAGAAATACCAGTGGTATTGTTATTGTGGGTAAAACCCTGGGGGCAGTTCAAGGGATAAATCAAATGCTTAAAGAAAACAAAATTAAAAAATATTATATTGGAATAGTTAAAGGAATTGTTAAAAGTTCAGGTGTTTTAAAAGGTTACCATAATAAAAACACAAGAACTAATGAAGTCAAAATTTATAATGAATATCAAGAAGCTAGTAAATATATAGAGACCCATTATAAGCCTTTATATAATAATGGGAAATTTACTCTTTTAGAAATTGAGATTATAACAGGCAGGTCTCATCAAATACGAGCTCATCTTTCAAGTATAAATCATCCTTTAATTGGAGATTTAAAATACGGTGACGACAAAATAAACAAATATTTTAGAGAAAAATACAATTTAAAACATCAGTTTTTACATGGATACAAGATAAAAATAGAAGATACAGTTAAGCCCTTAGAATATCTTAATAATCTTTCTTTTCAAGCTGACTTTCCAAGGCTATATGAAAAAATATGCATCAAAGAAAAGTTGGATTATAAATCTTTGATTAATTAGGCTGGGTAGTTTTTAATAAACAAATAATCTTGTATTTCTTTAGGGCTTTTTCCTGCTAATTTAAGGCAATTTGTGCATTCTTCCTTATTATCATCTAACAAGTAGTAATGGGCGGCTTGTTCATAATTGCCAATTTCTTTTAAGATTTCTGCAGTTTTTGCTGCAGTTAATTGTTTAGCAAAGTATATTAGATAATCAGTTTGATTTTCACTTTTAAAATATTCTATGGCTTCTTCAGCTTTATGGCTAACATCATATATCCAAGAGACTTTATCATAGTTTTTATTGCTTTTATAATAATCAAGTAATATTTGATAATTGTTTTTTTCTTGAGCAATTTCTATTGCTTTATCTTCCATTTCATTTTTAAGAAAAAGATGAATAGCTTCTTCCCATTTTTCTTGTTCTAGAAGAAGGCGTGCAGCATTTGAAATATCGTTGTTTTGAAGATATAGTTTAAAAGCTTTAGAGGAGTCATACATTTCAAAGTACAAAGAAGCTTTAGTGAAATCTTTATTATTTAATGCATCTTCTGCTAATTTTTCATAAAGCATTAAAGCTGTTTTCTTATCGTTTATTTTTTTAGTTAATTCTAAAGCTTTTTCTAAGGAGTTTATTCTAACATAAAGTTTAATAGCTTCTACATAGTTTTGTTTTTCTATTAATTTCTCACCAATTTTTTCGATTTTTTCATATATTTCTTTGTATTTTTCTATTGATTTTATTTCTTCTAAACAGTCTATGGCCCTAATCCATTGATTTGATTTTAAGTAACAGTCTGCTGCTTTATCCCAAATCTTTTCTTGCTTGTACAAAGAAGCTGCTTTAATATAATCAAATTTGGAGTACATATGGGCAGCTTTAATAATTGCTCCTTGCTTTTCACAAAGAGGAGCACCTAACTTATATAATTCATATAATTCTGCTGTTTGCATTGCTTCATAAATTTGATTATCTTTTACCTGATAAATAAATAAACTTTTATAATCAGCAATTAATCGGCTTAATTCAATAACTTTTTTATAGTTTTTTAGACGAATATACTTTCTTCTTGCCAGTCTATATTTTTTTTTGTTTTCTAAGTATTGAGCCTGTTCTTCTAATGGCATTCGTAAGTATTCGATATATTTATTAAAAAAGTCAGAAAACACCTTGTTCCATTTTATGTCTTTCATTACAGATTCCCCCTTACAAAATATAGTATAATACATTTTGATAAATTACTCAACCAATATAGCTTTTTTATTGATTTATTATTATTTTAATGGATTTACCTAAGCTTTTTTATGGTAATATATAAATAAAAACACGGAGGATATTATGGGATATTGGAATACTAGAGGATTAAGAGGAAGTACTTTTGAAGAACTTATTAATTATTCAAATGACACATATAGGTCAAAGGGCTTAGCTCTTATTCAAAAAATACCTACCCCCATTAAGCCTGTAGAAATAAATCATGCAAATAGGACTATTAGTTTAGCTTATTTTGAACAAAAAAGTACCGTAGACTATATAGGAGTGGTACAAAGTATTCCTGTTTGTTTTGATGCTAAAGAAACAACAAGAAAAAGCCTGCCAATAAACAATATTCATCCTCATCAAATAAGTTTTATGGAGGACTTTCAAAAACAAGGGGGAATTTCTTTTTTACTGGTTTATTTTCTTGCATATGATACATACCATATGCTTCCTTTTGATATATTAAAAGAATTTTGGGACAATTCTCTAAAAGGAGGTAGAAAATCTATTCCTTACGATGCTTTTCCTAAGGATTTAGAGGTTTATAGTAAAGAGGGTGCTTTTATACATTATCTTGAAACATTGAATACATATTTATTAAATTATAAAAATGATTAGAATCATGAATAATTGAAAATAATGTGGCAAAAATATCATATGAAGGAAGGGATTTCTGTGAAAAGACTAATTATTCATATGATATTTTTTTGCTTTATAATTACTGCTTGTCAAATGTCACAAAAGGATATGCAGCAAGCTACTTACAATCAAGAAGATAAATTAACCTTAAATGAGTATTTATACGAAAAAACTAATTACAAATTGTTTATTAATAAAGAGAAGAGTTTAGAATTATACGAGCCCCCTAATAATTGTTATATAGGTGCATATATTTTATCTAATCCAGATTTAAATTTTGAAATAGATAACTTTGAAGAAATTACGAAAAAAAGTCACGGCATATACTTAAGAAATTTAAAATTAGGTAAACCTTTTCCAATAGAATGGGTATTAGAATGTACTGCAAAAATGAAAACCCCTTTTATAATAGTTCAGCCACCTTCCATAGATTATCCTTATCAGGATTTTCTTCTTGAAGAAACGGCTAGGGCATTTGGGGAGTATTATATTCCTATCTTTGTAGAATTTTATCCTGATCCTCAGCAATATGGAAACTCCAAAGAATATAAGGAGTTTTTTAATAAAGCAAGAAATATTTTTAATAAATACGCACCTAATGTTGCTTTTGTATGGAGTGTTAATTACAAAAATATAAAAGATTCTATGCCATATTACCCTGGGGATGATTTTGTCGACTGGGTAGCTATTAATCTTTACGATATGCTAGATGTAGAAAATAAAGATGATGTTATAGATAATAAAGATATTTTTAATGAGATAGATTTCTTTTATTTTTTATTTCAAGATAAAAAACCTATTATGATATCTCAATTAGGCATATCTCATTACTCAAAACAAAATCATGGTTATTATGTAGATGAAGCTGCCAAAAAAATAGAGGATTTCTATAAAAAAATAAAGATTTATTATCCACAAATTAAAACAGTAAATTATATGGATTTTGATAATATTGAAGTAGCCCCAGAAGAAATGGGCTATGATAATTTTAAAATAACTGCTCATAAAAATTTACTAGAATCATATATATCAGTTGTAAATAATGAATATTTTACTGACTCTCTTGATACACAAAATCATGGTCAAAAAGCACACTATTGGTTTGTTAGTTATTATCCTATTTATAAAAAGGATAATGAATTTTTTATTTCTGATAAAGTATTAGAATATGAGTGGAATATAAAAAACCTTAATTTAGAAGAGATAGACAGTATTAAAATAAACGACTCTACTTATTATTTATTAAGTAAATTAGCAAGGGATAATGGATTTAATATAATTATTAATGATAAAGATAAAATTATTAAAGTTAACTAAAAGATATATGGGATAATCCTATATATCTTTTTTTTATAATAATAAATTGACAAAGCATAAGATTATTAATATAATAATAACAATTCATCAATTTATAACTTTACAACGTTAAAGTATTACAAAGATAAAGGAGCGGGGAATTATGAATTACAAACTTCATACTCCTGAAGGGGTAAGAGATTTACTTCCAGAAGAATGTGCCAAAAAGAAAGAAATTGAAAAAAGAATTGAATGTGTTTTAAATAGATATGGTTATTATAATGTTGAAACTCCTACCTTTGAATATTATGATGTTTTTCTAGAAAAAAAGGGAGATATACATCAAAAACATATTTATAAATTTTCTGATAGAGAAGGAGATATTTTAGCTTTAAGGCCTGATATGACTCCTCCTATTGCAAGGATAGGAGCGACAGCTTTTAAAGAAGAAAAAAAGCCTATTAGACTTTGTTATTTTGGAAATGCATTTCGCTATAACGAAAGTCTTCAAGGCAAAACTAGAGAGTTTTCCCAAGCTGGGGTAGAACTTTTAGGAATTAATTCTGATGAAGCTGATGGAGAAGTTATAGCTTTAGCTATTAATAGTTTATTAGCAGCAGGCCTTAATGATTTTCAAATTGATTTAGGTCAGGTAGAGTTTTTTAAAGGTATACTTCAAGAAGCAGGTTTAAATGAAGAAGAAGGTGAAGAATTAAGGCAATTGATAGAAAATAAGGACTTTATAGGTGTTGAAGAATTTGTTGAACAATTTCAACTAAATTCAAATCTAAAAGAGTTATTTTTAGATATACCAAAACTTTGTGGTCAAATTGATATTATAGAAAAAACAAAAGCTAGAACTGAAAATATTAGAGCAAAGAAAGCTCTAGAAAAGCTAGAAAATGTTTATTCTTTCTTATGTGATTATGGAATAGAAAAGTATGTGTCCTTTGATCTTGGAATGGTTAATCGGATTAACTATTACACTGGCATTATTTTTAGAGGCTATACTTTTGGAACTGGATCTTCAATTTTAGATGGAGGTCGTTATGATAAACTTCTTGGAGAATTTGGCCATGACTGTCCTGCAGTAGGCTTTGGTATTATGACTGACCAGTTAATTAATGCAATTAATAGGCAAAAAATAGAGATACCTGTTTGGAAAGTAGATACTTTATTAGTTTATAATAAAGAGGGAAGAAAGCAGGCATTAATGACAGCAGACATACTTAGAAGAGAAGGAATGTATATAGAAAATAGTTTATTAGATGGGGATATTGAAGCTAATAAAGAGTATGCTAAAGCTAAAAATATAGATGGAATTTTGTATTTTGTAGATAATAAAAACATTGAACTTATTAATTTAAGAACAAATAATACAGTAAAAACTACAGTAGATTTGTTACTTGAAGGATCTGAGGGGAGAGAAGAAAATTGAGATATTTAACATTTGCTCTTGCAAAAGGAAGATTAGCAGAAAAAACAATGGAATTATTAGAATCCATTGGTTTTAGCTGTGATGAAATGAAGGAAAAATCAAGAAAATTAATCTTTACAAACGAAGATTTAAAATTAAAATTCTTTCTGTCAAAAGCATCTGATGTACCTACCTATGTAGAATATGGAGTAGCAGACATAGGTGTTGTTGGGAAAGATACCTTGTTAGAAGAAAAAAGAAATCTATATGAAGTGCTCAATTTAGGCTTTGGGAAATGCCGCATGGTTGTAGCTGGTCCAGAAGAAATGAAAGATACTCTAAAAAGTGGTCAAAACTTTAGGGTTGCTACTAAATATCCCAATATTGCTAAGGAGTATTTTTATTATAATAAAAAGCAGACCATAGAAATAATTAAATTAAACGGTTCTGTGGAGTTAGCACCTATTGTAGGACTTTCAGAAGTCATCGTTGATATTGTTGAAACAGGAAGCACCTTAAAAGAAAACGGTTTAGTAGTATTAGAAGAAATATGTCCTATTTCAGCAAGGATGGTTGTAAACCGTGTAAGTATGAAAATCGAATATAATAGAATTACAGATTTAATTGATAAAATGAATAAAATAATCAATAATGAATAGAGGTGGTATAAGTGATACGGATAATTGATAATCAAGATTATAAAGCTAAAGAATTAATAAATGAATTATTAAATAGATCTCAATTAGATTTTAAAGATGTTCAAAGTGCTGTTGAAGATATTGTTAAAGACGTTAAGGAAAGAAAAGATGAAGCACTATTTGAATATACTAAAAAGTTTGACAATGTATTACTTACAAGTAAAAATCTTAAAGTTACAGAAGAAGAAATTAATTTAGCTTATAAAAAACTGGATTCAGATTTAATAGAATCTATGCAGAAAGCTGAAGAGAGAATCCGTTTGTTCCATGAAAAGCAAAAACGAAATAGTTGGATTAGTCCTAATGAAGATGGAACTATTCTAGGTCAAATGACAAGAGCTATGGAAAGTGCAGGGGTATATGTTCCAGGAGGTAAGGCGGCTTATCCTTCATCGGTTCTTATGAATGTTATTCCAGCAAAAGTAGCTGGTGTTAAAAGAATAGTAATGGTTACACCTCCTCAAAAAGATGGAAGTATAAATCCAGGAGTATTAGTAGCTGCAAAAATTGCAGGGGTTACCGAAATTTATAAAGTAGGTGGAGCCCAAGCCATAGCAGCATTAGCTTTTGGTACAGAAAGCATACCAAAGGTTGATAAAATTGTAGGACCGGGAAATATTTATGTGACTTTAGCTAAAAGAATAGTTTTTGGTTATGTAAGTATAGATTCTATAGCAGGACCTAGTGAAATACTTGTACTAGCAGATGAAACTGCAAATCCCGTATTTGTAGCTGCTGACTTATTATCTCAGGCAGAGCATGATGAGTTGGCGTCATCTATTCTTGTAACCGTAAGTAGAGATTTAGCATATAAAGTTAAAGATGAATTAGCTCGTCAAACTGAGCTTCTTTCAAGAAAAGCAATTATAGAAAAATCATTAGAAAATTATGGAGCTATTGTCATAGTTAATAATATGGAAGAAGCAATAGAAATAACTAATCAAATTGCACCAGAACACTTGGAAGTATGTACAAAAGAAGCTTTGTCCTTACTTCCAAAGATAAAAAATGCAGGAGCAATATTTTTAGGCCATTATTCACCGGAGCCTTTAGGTGATTACATGGCAGGACCTAACCACGTTCTTCCAACAAGTGGAACAGCAAAATTTTTCTCTCCACTTAACATAGAGGATTTTACTAAAAAATCTAGTGTTATTTATTTTCCGGAAGATGCCTTAAAAGAATTAGCTGACGATATTATTAGATTTGCAGAAGCAGAAGAATTTACAGGCCATGCTAATTCAGTAAGAGTAAGATTTCAAGATAACAAATAAAGGGTAAAGGGGAATTAAAATGCTTGAAAGAAAAGCTCAAATTCAAAGAAAAACAAACGAAACCGACATCAAGCTTGCTATTGATTTGAATGGCTTGGGAAAATACAATATAAAAACAGGAATAGGCTTTTTTGATCACATGCTTAGTCATGTATCAAAACATGGTTTTATAGACTTGGATATTGACGTTAAAGGTGACTTAGAAGTAGATTGCCATCATACCATAGAAGATACTGGTATTGTTCTTGGACAGGCTATTACTAAAGCATTAGGGGATAAAAAAGGAATAAAGCGTTATGGTTCTGCAATTTTACCTATGGATGACGCTTTGGTTTTATGTGCTATTGATTTATCTGGCAGACCTTACTTTGTTTTTGATGCTAAATTTACTGTTGAAAAGCTAGGGGATATGGATACTGAAATGGTAGAAGAATTTTTTAGGGCTTTATCTATAAATGGAGGAATTAATTTACATATTAAAGTTTTAAGTGGCTTTAATAATCATCATATTATTGAAGCTATATTTAAAGCATTTGGAAAAGCCCTTGACGAAGCAATACAAATTGATTCAAGAATTGAAGGGGTTCTTTCAACTAAAGGTATGCTTGAAGTTTAATTCAATAATTTATAACTTGGAGGATTTAAAATGAGAATTTATCCAGCAATTGATATAAAAGACGGGAAATGCGTAAGGCTATCCCAAGGACGTTTTGATAAAGTCACTATATATAATGACAATCCTGTTGAAGTAGCTAAAGAATGGTTTAATGCAGGGGCTTCTTTTATTCATCTGGTAGATTTAGATGGGGCTATAAAGGGCAAACAGGCTAATAAGGAAGTGATAAAAGAAATAGTTAAAACTGTAAATATCCCTATACAAACTGGAGGTGGAATTAGAAATATTGAAAGTATCAAAGAAAGACTCTCTCTAGGTGTTAGTAGGGTTATAATTGGAACAGCAGCTGTTAAGAATCCTGATTTAGTTAAAGAAGCTATAGATTTATTTGGTCCTGATAAAATCGTTGTAGGCATTGATGCAAAAGACTCAAAAGTAGCAGTAGAAGGTTGGGAAGAAGTCAGTTCCTTATCTGCAATTGATTTAGCTTTAAAAATGAAAGAAATAGGAGTAAAAACTATTATATATACTGATATTTCAAAAGACGGAATGCTTACCGGAGTAAATATTAAGGCTACAAAAGAATTAATAGATGAAACAGGAATGGATATTGTTGCTTCGGGCGGAGTAGCAAGTCTGGAAGATTTAGAAAAAGTAAGCAAGATAAATGCTGAGGGGGTAATCATTGGGAAAGCCCTATATCAGGGAGCTATAGATTTAAAAGAAGCAATACGCCTATTTGAGGGAGGTTATTAAAATGCAGTATAAAAGGATTATTCCTTGTTTAGACGTTAATAAAGGAAGAGTAGTAAAGGGAGTTAATTTCGTTAACTTAGTTGATGCTGGAGACCCAGTTGAAATTGCTTCTTATTATAATAAAGCCATGGCAGATGAGCTAGTATTTTTAGATATAACTGCGACTTCAGAAGGAAGAGATACCATGGTTGATGTTGTTAAAAAAACTGCAAAACAGCTTTCTATTCCTTTTACAGTAGGTGGAGGAATAAAAAGCCTTGAAGATATCAGAAGAATCCTTGATGCTGGGGCAAATAAAGTATCTATTGGTTCTGCTGCATTTAGGAATCCGGAACTGATTAATCAAGCAGCAAAAGAGTTTGGAAGAGAAGCTATTGTAATTGCTATAGATGCTAAGAAAAAAGAAAAAGAAAATGCCTGGGAGGTCTATATAAGCGGTGGCCAGCAAAATACTGGTATGGACGCGATATCTTGGGCAAAAGAAGTAGAAAAAAGAGGTGCAGGAGAAATACTGCTAACTAGTATGGACTTTGACGGGACAAAAGCAGGTTATGATATTGAGCTTACAAAAGCTGTATCAGATGCGGTTTCTATTCCTGTAATAGCTTCTGGTGGTGCTGGAAAGATGGAGGATTTTTATGAAGCATTAACTAAGGCTGGTGCTGATGGAGCTCTGGCAGCTTCATTATTTCATTTTCGTGAGTTGGAAATAAAAGAATTAAAAAATTATCTTAAGGAAAAAAATGTACCAGTAAAGCTTTAATTATAAAAAGATAATAAATAAATGGGGGAAGTACAATGGATTTAATGACTAATATAAAATTTGATTCACAAAACTTGATTCCTGCAATTGCACAGGATGTAAAGACAAAAGAAGTACTAATGATGGCTTATATGAATAAAGAAGCACTAGAAAAAACTATAGAAACGGGTAAAGTTCATTATTATAGTAGAAGCAGACAAAAATTATGGCTTAAGGGTGAAACATCAGGGCATTATCAAAAAGTTAAAGAAATTTCCTTTGACTGTGATTTGGATGCTATTTTGATTTTAGTTGAGCAAGAAGGAAATGCTTGTCATACTGGTAATTATTCATGTTTTTATCGTTTATTTGACGGCAGCCGTTTAGTTGATAAAGATGAAAAACTTATAAATGATGAGTCATTTCATGTATTACAGCAGGTTTATGAAGTCATTGAAGACAGAAGAAAAAATCCTAAAGAAGGCTCTTATACAAATTACCTGTTTGACAAGGGTATAGATAAGATGCTAAAAAAGGTAGGAGAAGAAACAGCAGAAGTCATTATTGCATCTAAAAATAATGATAAAGAAGAAATAGTATATGAAATGTCTGATTTATTATATCATATGATGGTTGTAATGGTGCAAACAGGAGTTAAGTGGGAAGATTTATGCAAGGAATTAAATAAAAGAAGATAATAAGAAAGGAATTCTACGTATTAAGTTATAAATACATAGAATTCCTTTTTCTTTTATAAAACTTAATAGTTATAGATAAAATAATATAATATTATTTGTGAATATTTGGGAACTGGATAATTATAAATATTTAATTTGGATATAACATAGAATAATGTTTATGATGGGAAGATTTATTATATACGGATTAGCTGGATGGTGTATGGAAATTATATGGACAGGTATTGGTTCTATGTTAAGTGGAGATATAAATCTTAACGCAAGGACATATATCTGGATGTTTCCAATTTATGGTCTAGCGATTCTATTTGAGCCTATTCACAACAAAATTAGAGAGTGGCCGGTCATTGTAAGAGGAGGTGTTTATACTCTTTTAATCTTTGTAATAGAATATTTAGCCGGTTGGACTCTAGAAAGTATTATAGGAAATTGTCCATGGGATTATGGTGAAAATACTTTTTCAATAAATGGATTTATCCGTTTGGATTATGCACCAGCATGGTTTGCAGCAGGCCTTATTTTTGAAAGGATACATGATCTGCTGATTAATATAGAAATAAGGAGAAGAATATAAATATTAGAGTATCCAATAGGATACTTTTTTATTTGAAAAATACTGCTTAAGTGAAAAGCTTTAATTATTTAAATTATAGAGGTTTATAAATTCATAAAAAAAATAATTATGCTCATAATATGTATAAAGAAAAGATAATGGATGATTATTTTAGCTTCTATAAAAGACTTATCCTTAGAAAGAAGGATGTTTATGGATTATAAAATATTTATAGGCCTTCCAGCATATAATGAAGAAAAATCTCTTCCTGAGCTTTTTTCAAAGCTTATTGATTTTAAAAATAATATTTATGAGAATTTAGAAGTAATTGTAGTAGATGATGGAAGTACTGATGATACTAAAAAGATAATAGAAGAATTCTGTGATAAATATAGTTTTATAAAAGCAGTTTATCATAATAAAAATTTAGGTTTAGGAGCAGCAGTAAATTCAATATTTAAAAAAGTTATTGATAAGGCCCAAGATAGTGATTTTTTAGTTACTATGGATGCTGATAATACTCATAACCCATCACAAATAATTGATATGATTAAAAAAATTAAAAAGGAAAATTTAGATTTAATTGTTGCATCCAGATTTACTCAAGGGGGAAAAGAAATAGGAGTACCCTTAATGAGGAAGTTATTTAGCAGAGGAGCTAAATATTTTTTTAAAATATTTTTTAACATAAAAAATATAAATGATTATTCATCAGGTTTTAGAGTATATAAGGTGGGATACCTTAGACATTC
>JAAYRK010000065.1 GCA_012518815.1 Candidatus Epulonipiscium sp.
CCAACAATCCAGCCATAAAAAGCCTGCCAAAAGAAAGGAGCATAATTTTGAATAAGCCAAAGGATTAATAATAAAACACCAAGTATTAAGCCTTCTATAATACTATCTATAATAAAAGCAGCTGTTCTAGAACCCAAATTTGCTAAGGAATACTCTACTTCTATATTTTCTGGCGTAATAATTTTGACTTTCATTAAAATCACTCCATTACCTATGCTTTTCGTATACATTTCTTTAAATATCTGCTAAAATATTCATGAGGTGAGTAAATTGAAAGAAGAACTTTTCATTAAAACCAATTCAAATACTTGGAATTGTTTGGAAAATTTATCCACCATTATAAATAAAAAAGGAATTAGTTCATTAAAATCAAAAGAAATTAAGGAATTTTTGCATAGCTATAGACAAGCTAGTCACCATTTAGCGTATGCTAGAACACATTATCCAAAAAGTACTACTGTAACTTATTTAAATTCCTTAATCGGAAAATGTCATAGTCATGTTTATACTGTAAAAAAATCTTCTTTTAGGGAAGCTATAAACTCCTTTTTCTATGCTTTCCCAGATGCACTAAAAAATCTTAGAGGCTATGTTATCTTTTCGTTTGCTGTATTCTTTTTTGGATTTTTGTTAAGCCTTATAATGGTTTTATATGATGATGGTACAGCTAGTTACTTTCTCCCTACAAGTTTGATTAGAGGTGTCTCTAATGGTCAATTAGGGGGCGGCAGTCAGTGGGACTATCCTCTTATGTCTAGTCAAATCATGACAAATAATATTAGTGTTGCTATAAAAGCTTTTGTGTATGGCATAAGCTTTGGAATTGGTACTATATATATATTATTTATTAACGGTGCTCTATTAGGTGCGCTAACTGCCTTAGTGTATTTATATGCTGACCCTGTTAGATATTGGTCACTTATCTTACCTCACGGTGTTATTGAGCTTACTGCTATATTCATTGCTGGAGCTGCAGGAATAATTATTGCTAAAAGCCTTCTTCTTCCTGAAGAATATTCTCGCAGACATGCCTTAATAGATGGAGGAAAAAAATCAATCCCCTTACTTATAGGGGTTGCTATTATGCTTGTAATAGCAGGAATTATTGAAGGATTTATTACTCCTCTAGAAATCATAGACGAAGATTTAAAATTAATCATTGCAGCATTTACTGGTATTCTATTGATGCTTTATTTCTCTGTACCTTATTTAACTAAAAAATAAGTTTGTTCTTTATTTGAATATATTTATTTATCATATCGAATTCTAATTTTTCAGGGGTAGATTCTAAACAAAATACCCCTTTTTGATTGAGAAGACGAATAATCTTTTTCCTCTCATCCATTATTTCCAAAGCCACTCCTTTATTATATATATTTTGTTCATTTTTAACGCTTAAAGAGCCAAATTGCTCAATTTTTTCATCTTTCATTAAAGAAATAATAACAAGATTGTTTTTTGTAATAACAGAAAGCACATTTAACATTAGTTCCGCTTCTTCTAAAGAATCAAAATCTGTAAAGAAGAATATTATGCTTCTATGACGCTCTCTTTGCTTAAAATAGAAAAAAGCCTCTTCATAATTTGAAGTATAATTTGTATGTTCAATGTGGTATAAAGCTTCTAATATATTATTCCTATGCTCTATCCCCTTGCCAGGGGCAATCATATTATTTACTTCGGTGTTAAATAGCAGTAGACCAGACAAATCTCCATTTTGATTTACAATGTCCGAAAGAATCAAAGCCGTGTTTACAACAATGTCCAACTTGTTATATCCTCTGATAGAGTAACTCATAGGTCGTCCAGTATCAATAAAGAAATATACATGTTGATCTCTTTCTGGTTCATATTGATTTATTATAGGCTTATCTCCTCTTGCTGTTGCTTTCCAGTTTATTTTTCTATACTCATCGCCTGGCATGTATTCACGTAAACTTTCAAAGGATGTACCTCTTCCTAACATTCTTAAATGTTTTTGTCCCTGCTTCCATTGACGGTTATTTAATCCTGTCATTCTGTATTTTCGTAAGTTTTTCATGTTAGGATAGACTTTATACTCACTATTTAAATTTATTACAAGCTCTCTCATACATAGTTTCCATTTTCCTTCATAACGTAGATGCAACTTACCAAACATAAAAGCTCCCCGTTTTGTTGGTGTAACAAAATAGCTTAGCTTTGTTTTGCTATTAGGCAATAGTATAGCCTTCATTAGCTTTTCATCTACTTCAAAATGAAAATCAGGTATTTCATCTTTCATCTCAATCTTAATCTTTTTATTTCCTTTATAATATACCATAAAAGAAATTTCTTCCTTTTCGTAGATAGAGAGATGGTTATTGCCCCAGCGTGATACTTCGAATAAGCTTTTTCCATTACTGCGAGCGTAATCAATAATTAACAGACTAAAACATATTAAATTGTAAATAATAAACACAACAAGACTAATAATCCAAGAATCAAATAATGCAATTATAGTCAGGATAGCTACTCCTAAGCATAATAAATAAAGAAAACGCTTTGTTATGTTCAAGGCAACCCCTACTCTCATCTAGGTACTTTTATTTTTGATAAAATGTTCATTAACACTTGATCAGATGTAATACCTTCTAGTTCAACCTCCGCTTTTAATATAATTCTATGTCTTAAAGTTGGCACTACCATATTTTTTATATCTTCAGGAATTACGAAATCTCTTCCAAAATATGCAGCACAAGCCTTAGAACAATTAAGAAGTGCAATTCCTCCCCTTGGGGAACTTCCTACATCAATTACAGGATTATTTCTAGTTTCAGCAATAATATTAACTATATATTCCATTAGAGATTCATCTACTCTTACTTTTAAAACCTCTTCCCTGCATCTTATTATGTCTTCTTTCGTACATACTGCTTCTAAATTTGCCTTATCTAAAGCATCACTAGAAAATCCTTCATGGTGCCGCTTTATAATTTCCTTTTCTCCTGCTAAAGAAGGATATTTAATAACAATTTTCATTAAAAACCTGTCTATCAAAGCTTCTGGTAGGGGATAAGTACCCTCATATTCTAATGGGTTTTGTGTTGCAAACACCATATAGGGATTGGGAAGCTGCATTATATCTCCATCAATAGATACACTAGTTTCTGCCATAGCTTCTAACAATCCTGCCTGAGTTTTTGGAGGTGTGCGGTTAATTTCATCTGCTAATAAAAAGTTTGTAAATATTGGACCTTTTTTTAATTCAAATTCCCTTGTCTGCATATTAAAAACCTTTGTGCCTGTAATATCTGCTGGCATCATATCAGGAGTAAATTGAATACGTTTAAAGTCTACAGAAAGAGTTTTTGCAAGACTTCTAATCATAAGGGTTTTTGCTAATCCAGGAACACCTTCTAACAATACATGTCCACCAGCAATTAAAGCTATCAAAGAATACTCTAATAATTCATCTTGTTCAATAATTACTTTTTTTAGTTCTTTTTGAATTCTATCAATATGATGTTTAACTAATCCGATTTCAATGTTTTCCAATATAAATCTCTCCTTTTATCTAATATTTTCTTTAGCTTTTCTATAGTATGAATGCAAGATATAAATTCATTCTTAGTAAGATTGCCTTTCCTATTTTCCATGAGATTGCAAATTCTTTTTGCTTGTGAATACGAAGGAAGTCCTTCTTCTTTCCAATATTTTAGCCAATCATCATATCCAATAGGAATCTTTTTTATAAGACTTCTATAATAAATATCTAAGATTAAGTCTGTACACTTCGCTTTATTATAAAGATAGGCCACTGAGAACAAATATTCATTTTCAGTCCTCTCTATTTCTTCATATAAGGGAATCGTTTTCCCAAAGTGCTTACCTTTTAACCAAAAATAGCCTATAACTACTAATATCAATTGAAATATTATAATTTTTATAGTTCTCGGTATATACTTCCAAAAACTATCTGGAAGCCTAATTCTCGTATTATTTTCACTATTTTCATTCACTTTTTTATTCGAATATAAATGATATTCATTAAAATAAATTATTTCGTAAGAATACCGATCTATTTGCTCTATCAATTCATAGGCTTCATCTGTTGACTTAACCATATTTCCATTAGTAATAATAGATGCATCTTTACAAATTATAAATCCCTGACCATAGGAATAAACGTCAGTATCAAAACATACCCCATATTCTATACCTTCAGAATCATAGCTAGTTAAATAAACTATTACTCCCCCATCCTCTACCCATTCTTTTATCTTTTCATCATTTATATCCAGATTATAATTATCTTTAACTATTTGAATGCTATTGTGATTATGCTCTTCTATGGGGATTGTTGTTCGCTTCACAGGATAACCTAATTCATTCAATGTTACAAAAAAAACACTATATCCGTAGTTACCCTTGTTTCTAACAGAATATAACGGAGACAAGGGACTCCCTGAACAAGCAGTTATAAAAAAACTAATCATAACAATTAAACACGTGGAAAAAATAAGATTCTTATTTACTTTCTTTTCTCGTTGCTCTATTTCATTCCAAATACTTTCTAATGTCTTTTCCCATCCTTTATAAATTTCTTGGTCACATATTTTATATCCATACCAATAAAAGTTGAAATAATCTATTATAAAAGACATTTGAGGAATAAACTTAAAATTGTTATTTGCTAAGTAATTAATTATTTCTTTGTTGGTTTTTGTTTCGTCTAAATAAAGCACCTTGTTTTCATGCATTAAAAGGAGTAAAGCAATAAAGTAAAAACGAATTGCATATCTAAACTCTCCTTTTCCTTCATGCTGCTTGGCTTTTTTCTTCAAACTATATGGTGTTGTAGTTTCTTCGATTTTCTCTCCCATTATTTCCTTTATTTTTGTTTTTCTTTTAAAAGATTTTTTTGATTTAATAATTAATGCTATTACTATTGCTAAAATAATTATAATAAAGATAGTTATAATAAAATATTTGTTAAGCATAAAGGTTGGAAGATTAAATCCTATAGAAGGAATTTCCCACTGTTTTCTTAAAAAACCCTGTCTTTTTAAAACCTTCATTACAGTTTCATCAAATACAGCCTTACTAGGCGTATTAAAGATTAATAAACTCACTGGTTTATTCCTCGCTTCCTTTTTTCAATCTCCATAAGTCTTAATATAATATCATAACCTTCTTTTCTAAATTTTTGATTATAACATAGCAAGCTTGACATAATATTTGCCAATTCAAAACTAATAAACATAATTACTGTGGATACAATTGTTATAAGAAAATAAATTGGTATAACTAGCATACCTAATAAAATGTATTCGGTCTCTAATAATTTCACAAAAATGATCATTATAATAAATGTTGCGCTTATTAAGAAACTCATTAAAGATGCATATAAAGATAAAACTGTAATTTGAAAAACAAATAAAGACCAAAATACCCTACGTATATCATTTTTTATTAACCAAAAGCTCTTTTTAATAGAAGCAATTATTCCACTCTTCTCCTCTACAATTAAAAAGACACAAAAAAAAGTAAAACCAAGATAAGCTACTATAATAATATCTGCCAATATAATAAGAGCAACAAGTATAACAATAAAAATAATTTCACTTAACCTGCTTTCTAAACTAATAAAAAAAAGAGTATTTGTAAAATTATAAAAAGCATATAATAAAAAAGCATACACTGCAGTTATTGGAAGAAATATTAAGAAGTTAATAATAATTACAGCTACTGCTTTAGGAGTATCTTTTATAGAGTTACCTATAATATTTCCTAAGCTTACTTTAGTTGAATTAATATCTTGCATTGTAATATTGATAATTCCAATAGAAAAAGAAAAACACAAAATAACTAATAATATAAATGTAATTAATAATGCTAAAAATACTGCATATTCAGCTGGCACTAAAGCCATAGTAAAAAAAAGTGGTACACTTAAAAAATTATTTAAAATAAATATAATAATTCCATATAATAATGAAAAAAGAGTAAACTGCCCAAATCGTTTTTTAAATATAAGCATAGAACGATCCATCATTTCTGATATTCCCATTATACTCATATTCAAGCTCCCTATAATTGATATAATTAATAACTAATAACAATTATATATTACCAAATATTCTAAATGATATAAAGAATTATTTTTTATTTCTTCAATTAATAACTAATTTTTCTGATAGTGATATTGAAGGGCATTAAGCTAGTTTATCTATATAAAAAAGGCACTATCTAAAATTATTTCTAGATAATACCTTTTTACTAATGTAAACATATAAATATTTATGGTTTTTTATATATTATGATGAAATAAAGAAAATTATTGAAATTTATAACTAATAATAAATTATTTTACCTGAGATTTTATTACTTCATATCCTAACCTAGTGATAGCATATTCTATTTCTTTTATTGAAAGCTTTTCCTCGTCAAAATTTAATTTAACCTTACTTGTATTAAAAGATACATTTACACTTTCTTTATCTATGCCATCTAAAGCCTTTACACCGTTATTAATCTTTTGTGAGCATGATGGACATACTAATGTTTCTAATTGAATTGTAGCTTTTTTCATTCTTCATCTCTCCTTAATTTTTATTGTTCTTATAACTTTTTAAAAAATATTTTTATTTTAACCTATAACGAAGTAGTCTCATACCATTTAAAATTACAGCTAAAATACTTCCTTCATGTACTAACATACCAATTGACATATTCATCCAATCACTAAAAAACAAACTAAAAAGTAAAACAAATACTACACCAACTGCAATTATAATATTTTGTAGCATATTACGGGCTGTTGCTTTTGTCAAACCTAAGGCATAAGGTAAACGACTAAAATCAGAATTCATTAAAACAATATCTGAAGTTTCAATTGCTACATCAGTACCAGTTCCCATGGCAATCCCTATATCTGCTAAAGCTAGGGAAGGACTATCGTTTACCCCATCTCCTACAAAGGCAACAATTTGCCCTTTAGCTTGTAAATCTTTAATATGAGCTTGTTTATCTTCTGGTAACATATGTCCATATGCTTTTGTTAGTCCAAGTTCACGGGCAACTAAATCAACTATAGCTTGATTATCTCCTGAAAGAACTAAGAGATTTTTAACTCCCAAGGCCTTTAGCTTTTGAAGATTTTCTTTTACTCCCAGACGGATTTTATCTCTAATTCCCATTAAGACTTTTAATTCACCATCAACTGCTGTTAAAACTAATGAATTTCCATTTTCCTCAAACTGGGTAATATCTTTAATTGCATTTTCATCTAGATGGACATTTTCTTGGTGCATTAATTCAACATTTCCAACAACAATTCTATGCCCTTGTACATAAGCAATAATTCCGCCACCTTTTACAACATTTGTTTCTTCAACTGTGTAATATTTAGTATCTCCAATATATTCTACAATAGCTTTAGCTAAAGGATGATCCGACTCCTTTTCAACACTTGCAAGATAAGCTAATACTTTATCGATATCATTTCCGTAATATTTTTTGTCAGCAACTTTAGGATTTCCTATAGTTAATGTACCTGTCTTATCAAAAACTATCGTATCAACTTTACTAAAAGCATGTATTACCTCGCTGCCCTTTAATAGAACACCTTTTCGAGCTCCATTACCTATGCCGGCAACATTAGATACAGGCACACCTATAACTAAAGCTCCTGGACATCCTAAAACTAAAATTGTAATTGCAAGCTCAATATCACGAGAAATTAGCCAAACTATAATGGCAAAGACTAAAACTACTGGTGTATAGTACTTAGAAAACCTATCAATAAAACGTTCTACTTCTGATTTTGAATCTTGTGCTTCTTCAACTAACTCAATAATTTTACCAAAAGTAGTGTCTTCTCCAACACGATTGGCAACAATTTGAATAGTTCCGTTTTCTAAAATTGTTCCAGCATACACTAAAGAATCTTGCTTCTTGCTTACAGGAACTGATTCTCCTGTAATACTAGCTTCATTTATATGACCTTCTCCTGTCAAAACTGTACCATCAACAGGTACCTTTGCACCAGTTTTAACCAACAAAATATCTCCTACATCAACTTCATCTACTTCTACTTCTTCAAACTCACCATTTTCCATTTGCTTTAAAGCACTTTCTGGTGCCATCTTTGTTAATTCCTTAATTGCAGAACGAGTTTTGTTTAATGTACGCTGTTCTAAGTAAGAACCAAATAAGAATAAGAATGTAACAATAGCTGATTCTTCATAATTTTTAATTATAAATGCTCCAACAACTGCAATAGTAACTAATATATCAATACTAACAACCTTAACTCTTAATGCCTGATATCCTTGAATAGCAATAGGACTAATTCCTAAAATAGAGGCAATAATAAGTGCCAAATTAAAAATCTCTTCATTCTTAAAAACTAATTTGCTAATAAAAGCTATTAAAATCAATATCCCACTAATAAGAGCTATTTGATTCTTTTTTCTTAATATCAACCTTCTCATATTATCACTTCCTGCTTAGGCATGGTAAGTTTTATCTAATTCAGATAAAAGTCTGTAAACAGTTTCATAACTTTCGCATACATCAGAAGGTACTGCATAGTTGTTTGTAATTTTACGTAACTGTTCAAATTCCTCTTCTAAATCTGGCTTATCCATAGCTACTTCTTTGATTTTTATATTAATCTTATCAAAAACTTTATGAACTTCATGAAATTCTGGATGACTTTCTCCGTGAACCCTTGCAACAATAGGTACATACTGTTCTAATATCTTAAGATTAATTTCCTTTACTTCATTAAAATTTAGTTTTTTTGACATCTTATCGCCTTCTTTCTCTTAGTTATTATTTATTATTTATCTTTCTGTATTCATTCTATCAAGAAATATTTTAAAATAAATTGATTTAAATCAATAAAACAAAAAAAATTAGATTTTATCTAATTTTTTAATAATGAATTCTATTTTTTTAATCTTTATTAAATCTGTAGATTTTTAACTTTATCAACTTTGTAAATTAGTAATATCAGTTATATTGCTATTTGTATCATATGCATCTTTAATTTTTAGTATACGGCTAACATGAAATCTACTTACCATCATAATAGACAAAACAATAGTAATTAATAAATAAAAAATAACAAATCCTTTTGTAAACTCATCATATAAATAGCTATTAATAAGTAAAATAGTTGTCATTATAAAGCCTGCTGCTGTAATAGGTAACCCAATAAAATCTTTGCAACTTTCTTGCAAGTTATACCGCGCCAAACGAAATGCCCCAGCTAAAGGGTAAATTAATAAAATAATTGTTATATACCACAAAAGTGAATCTAGTTTAGTTATAAATATAATAACAGGCGCTATGCCAAAGCTAACAAAATCCGCAAAGGAATCCAATTGTTTCCCTATTTTTGATGTTGCATTTAAATATCTAGCTAAATACCCGTCGAACATATCGAATATTATCGCTACAAAAATTAAATAACACGATAACTTTACAGCTGCTAAAGAATTATCTTTTAACATCAAAAAAATAATCAAAATTCCTATAGCCATATTAGAGAATGTAAGTATATTAGGTAGATGCTTTAGTTTTGCAGATTCCACTTTTCATCCCTCCCATCTTCCAAATAAAGGCATATAATAGGCTCAAAAGAATCACAAACCAAAAAGTAATAAATCTAAAAAGTATAGTAATTGCTAATGCTTCACTACTATTTAGCTCCATTAAGATTAACAGACTTGTCATTGTCCCTTCAAAACTACCAAGCCCTCCAGGAAGTATTGGGATCATTCCCATCATATATGATATATATGTCACTTCACTTAAAAATATCCAGTCATAATTAGCTGTAAATAAATTCACAAGTAGAATCATCTTAAGCGGAAACAATACCCAAATACTCAAAGATAAAAGGAATTGCTTATACATTTCACCCTTTATACCTTTTAATGCTTTAATATTAGCCAGTAAAGTAAGCATATAACGATGTAAAACGCTAGTCCATTTAGACTTAGGTACTAATTTTATTATCTTATTTTCTAAAAAAGATGTCCATGCAAACATAGCAATTAAACTAGTAATTATAACTATTAAAAAAGAATATACGACAATCTTTAAAACAATGTTTTGAAAGATTTCTATTTCCCCTGACAAATGGGCAAATGCAAATAAATTTAAAGTAAAAAAGCTTGAAAAACTAACCATTTTTTGAATACTTACTAAGGTTGCAGCTTCTTGTGTTGAATAATTTAATTCATTCTTTAAAAGTACTGCCCGTGTTAGTTCTCCTCCTACTTTTACTCCAGGTGTGATACTATCAATTATTGAACCTCTTGAATTAACATATAACATTTTAAAAAAATTATATTCCCCGCCTATATTCCTAGCAATCCTACACCACTGATAATTAACAAGTAATTGACTAATAATTTGCAAAATCAATAATAAAATAAATGCCAAAAGGGAAACCTGGCTCATACTATTAATAAAAGATAAAAAATCAAACTGCCAAAATACTAGCACTAAAAGAATTCCTACTAAAACTAATCCTATCTTTTTCATTTTATAAAAACTCCTTAAGATTTAACAAACAACGCAGTACTATCTACATTCCTCCAATTGTGAACTGATTTTTTGTAGCAATTAATAAATATTGAATGGTCATTTATATCATAGAATTTAGTTAAGCCCTTTTTGGGTAAACGTACTAAAATCTTTGAACCAAAACTACATCTTTTTTTCATATTACAAAAAACTTGATCCATAGGGCTTACTTGAAGAGCCATATGGATTACATCATAGTCTGTTGGAAATATATCATTTCCGTCACTATGTATAACATCAATATAATCCGCATATCCTAATTTTTCTACTAATTCTCTTGCAGTACGTACAGATAAATTATCATTATCAATAATGGTTACATAAGCTCCTGTATATTCATGTAGCAATATACCACTAAATGGACAGGGGCCTCCTCCTATACATAAAACCTTATCCGTAGATTTAATACTTGCTAAAGATACTTCTTCCTTAACAAGACTTTTATAATAAACAGATGCTATTTTATAAATTGAAATACTTTTTGCTGCTAGCAGTTCTAATAACTTAGTTGCTCTAGATATTGCTCCAACCATTAAAAACCCGCCTTTACAGATAAATCCTAGAAAATTATATAAATATGTGTGCTATTTGATTAATTAATCCTGCTACAGTAAAAGCAGTTACTACCGTAGATAAGCCAATGGACACAGCTACTTTTGTACCAAATTCTTTAGTTAAAATACCAAATACCGATAGACATGGCAAATATAATAGGGCTACTGTTCCTCCTACAAAAGCCTGTAAAGCTGTTAGACCTTCAATAGCTAAAAGTGGAGCCACTGCCATCTCACGGCGGACAATTCCTAAGATTAATGCAATAACCGCATCCTTTGGCAATCCAAGCCAGCCACTAACAATAGGTTCAAGATATACGGCAATATTAGCCAATAAACCTGTTTCTTTTAATAAAGCAGCTATAATAATAGATATTAACATAGGTACTTCTGCTTCTAATAAGAAATGTTGCATACGAATCATTAGCTTCTTACCATATGCTTTAGCATTAGGCAGCAACAAATTAGGAATTTCTATAACCATAGGATCTACTGTTCCTTTTAATACACGACCCAAAATGCTAGATACTGTCACCATAATAACAAATGATAAAAGTATCATTAAAATTAATAACAAGGGCGAAAAACCTGCAAATAAACTTATCAAGGCTCCAGTCTGAGAAATACAAGGAACTGCAAAACAGACAATAGTAGATATAATTAAGCGTTCTTTTTTTGTCGTTGCTGCTCTTGATCCAATAATTGCAGGCACAGCACAACCATAACCCATTAATATGGTAATCATGCTTCCCCCTTGAATTCCCATCTTACGCATTATGTTATCAAATAAAACGCTCAAGCGTGGCAGGATACCTGAATCTTCTAAAAATGAAAATACTACATAAAATAAAAACACGTATGGAAATATTAATGCAATAATCCATTCAAAGCCAATAACAAATATCCCATACTCACCAATAAGAACATTTAAAAAAACTCCTTCTGGTATGAAAGAAGCAAATAAGGATTTAAAAAATGGAACTAAAATATTGTTTACTAAAGGCAATAACAAAACTGCACGTAAAGCCTTTCCTCCACCTACAATAGCAGCAAGAGAAAGAATAATAGCAAAAAGTGCTATTGGAATACCCGGCCATGGTCTTAACATGCTATTTCCTAATCTATCTAAAAAGCTTAATTCACCATTAGTATTTTTCCTGACTTTAGCAGTAATTTCCTTAGCCCTATTCCAAGAATCTAATTCCTCTTTTTCATCTTTTGGGCAACCAGGACAAGTATCACAATGACTACAACTAAATTGAGGATGACTTAAAAGTTTTTGCAGTTCTTCTTTTAGCTCATTAATACCTTCTTCTTTTACTGCAACTGTTGGGATTACTGGTGCTCCTAATTCTTTTGCTAATAAGCCAACATTAATTTCTAACCCATGACGTTTGGCAACATCTAATAAATTTAGAGCAAATACAATAGGGATATTAAATTTTTTTAGTTCAAGACCCAACTTAATATTTCTTTCTAAATTAGTTGCATCTAATACACATAAAATAGCCACAGGATTACTGTTTAAAAAACTAACGGCAACTGCCTCAGCTTCCGATGTGGCTTCCAAAGAATAAATACCAGGTACGTCTATTAAAGTATAAGTTTCATTATTTAATTTTATAGTTCCTTCTGTATAACTAACAGTTGTTCCAGCATAATTAGAACTAACTACATGAATTCCCGTCATATTAGAAAAGAAGACACTTTTTCCTACATTTGGATTACCCATAAGAAGAATTTTATTATGTTTTTCATATATCTTTTCATCGTAGTTTACTTCGTGACATCCAGCCATGTTAATTACCTCCTGACCAATATCTTTTCAGCAATATCTTTTCCAATAGCAATATCACTGGATTCTACCTTAAGTAATACAGGGCCACCCAAACCATGAGTCATCACCTTATATACACATGCATTCTTAATAATCCCTAAACTTTTTAAAATGCCAAGTTTGGGAGCATTGGTAATAACATATTTCATATTGTCTGGTGCATAATAAATACTTTCATTTCTTTTACTAGAGTTGTTATCTTCTTTATATTTGTAATCCTTTTTCACTTTAACCCATCTCCTTATTTACCCTTATATAATAAAACAATAAAAAGTTAGTATACCCTAACATCTTCTTATGTATATTGAATCACATCGTTTAATTATTGTCAATATTTTTGAGCGATTTTTTGAAAACAATTATCATTATCTTATTATGCTTTTCCATTATTAAGTACGACTGGAAAAATATTAGATTTTTAGATAAAACAAGATAGCTGTAAGCTAATTTTTCTTCACAAAGCTATGGATTTATTAAACTAAACAAATATTAAAGATAATTAATTAGTTTTTTGTTAAAAATATATCTAGTTGTAAAAAATAAGTAACTAGCTATAATAATTTGACATCCTTTAGAAAGTCTAGTATACTTGTTTATTAAAAAGGAGTGATTTTACAGTGGATTTTTCTACTGACTCTGAAGCTGTTCCTCCGAATGAGGGATTTAGTAAATTATTCATACCTATTAAATATACAAATAATTATCGCATAACAAATGGCAATCCTGTATTGTCCTTTTTGTTGTGCATTTTTTTATTGTTGTAGCAAAAACTAAAATATGTAAAATATGATTAATAATATTTTTATTTTAATCATTCTATAACAATAATATATGTATTTTAGGAGGGTATAATTTGGACGATAATCCTTTGTTATTGTTGCTATTACTGCAACTTGTTTTTATAGGTCTTAATGCAATTTTTGCTTGTGCAGAAATAGCCGTTATTACAATGAATGATAATAAATTAGCAAAACTTTCTGCGGCTGGTGATAAACGAGCCATACGACTTACTAAATTAACAGAACAGCCTGCGGCTTTTCTTTCAACTATTCAAGTGGGAATTACTTTAGTTAATCTTTTAAGTAGTGCTGTTGCTACCGAAAACTTTTCGGATCGCTTAGTAAATTTTTTTGTTAGCTTTAATATTCATATTCCAGCAACTATAGTTAACATTTTATCTGTAGCAATTATTACGATATTGCTTACCTATTTCACAGTACTCTTTGGGGAATTAATTCCTAAAAGACTTGCTATGAAAAATGCTGAAAAAATAGCTCTTGGAATGTCTAGCCTTATCTATGGGGTTTCAAGATTATTTACCCCTGCTGTTTGGCTTTTCACTGTATCTACAAATGGTATTTTACGCCTACTAGGAATTGATCCTAACAGTGAGAGCGAAGAAAATGTAGAAGAAGAAATTCTTATGATATTAGATGCTGGTAAGCAAAAAGGTACTATTTTACCAGACGAACAAAACATGATTCAAAATATATTTGAATTTGATGATACTTCTGCAGGAGAAATCATGACTCACCGTACTGAAGTTTCACTTTTATGGCTTGAAGAAACAGATGAGCAATGGGAAAAAACCATAACCGAAAGCAGACATTCCGTATATCCTATATGTTCAGATAGTCCAGATAATATAGTTGGAATTTTACACACAAAAGATTATTTCCGACTTAAAAATAAAAACCGTAATGAGGTAATGAAAAAAGCAGTACAACAAGCTTATTTTGTTCCTGAAACGGTACGGGCAGACGTTTTATTCCGTAATATGAAAAAAACAAGAAATCATTTTGCTGTTGTTGTAGATGAATATGGCGGCATGAGTGGAATTATCACAATAAATGACTTATTAGAAGAATTAGTGGGAGACCTTGAAGATGATATTTCTATCCCCGAGGAAGCTCCTCCAATTGAACGAATTGATTCAAAAACATGGAGAATTCAAGGTACTGCACCTCTTGATGAGGTATCAAAAGAACTTGGTGTATTGCTTCCTGAAGAAGACTATGAGACTTTTGCAGGTCTAGTTTTCGGACTTTTAGGAAATGTTCCAAGTGATGGTAGCACGCCAGAACTTGAAGAATATGGCTTGATGATAAAAGTTACAGAAATTAAAGAACGTAGATTAGAAAGTGCCTTAGTATGCTTAGCAGAGGGTGAACCACCAACTACTGCAAATAATTAAAACTAAATATAAAAACTATAAAAAAAGCTGCTATTCTATATAAAGTTAGCAGCTTTTTAATTTATTATTTTAATATTATAAAAGCCCATGTAATCTTTTACATGGGCTTATTTAATCAGTTTTGAAAGCCTTTTTTTAGAGCAGCTGCAACATTGACAACTCTTTTAGCCTGATGCTTAACTGCTAATTCTACATCTTCTATCATTTTTACATCTTGATCGATACTTACGCTTGTCCCATAAGGATTGCCACCTGCTCCAAATATAACAGGATCTGTGTAACCAGGTGTTACAACAATAGCTCCCCAATGATACATGGATGTATAAAGGGATAGGATTGTTGCTTCCTGACCACCATGAGGATTTTGTGCACTTGTCATGGCAGTTACAACTTTATTAACTGTCTTTCCTTTTGCCCAAAGGCCTCCTTGCGTATCTAAGAATTGTTTCATTTGTGATGCAATCCCACCAAATCTTGTAGGTGTACTAAAAATAATTGCATCAGCCCAGTCTAAATCGTCCGTTGTTGCAATGGGAATCTCTTTTGTTTTTTCAAGATGAGCCTTCCAAATAGGATTATTATCAATTACAGACTGAGGTGCAAGTTCAGGAACCTTTAATACTCTGACTTCAGCTCCTAGTTCCTTAGCTCCTTCTTCAGCCCATCTTGCCAACTGATAATTAGAGCCACCCATACTATAATAAATAACAGCAACCTTTACATTACTCATTAACATTCCCCCTTTCTATAATATTATGCCACTTTAAGCTATTATTAATATGAAAATTTTAACCTTTATATTTATAATTATTCTCTTTTAATATTAACAGTTCTAAAGTCACTTTACAAGAAATTTTAGTAATTTTTATACTATTTTGTATTTTTGATATACTTTCACTTAACAAATATCTAACTTTATAAAAATAAGAAGGTATAGATACTTTAAAGTAGCTATACCTTCTTATTTTTATTCAATATTTTTATATGCAACAATAAATATTAAACTAAGTTAAATTTCTTAACAAACTCGTCTATTATTTCATTAAGGTTTGGACTATTGATTTCATCTAACTCATAATATACACGAGTATAAGGTTTTTTGATATTTATAACTCGACTTAAGTCAATAGGTGTTCCAATAATAACAGAATCACAGTCCGTATTGTTAATTGTTGCTTCAAGGTCTTTTAATTGTTGTTCTCCATATCCCATAGCAGGTAGAAGAGTACCAATCTTAGGATAAATTTTGAAAGTCTCTGTAAGTTTTCCTACTGTATAAGGTCTTGGATCTACAAGGCTAGCTGCCCCAAATCTTTCTGCAGCAATTGTTCCTGCACCTAAAGTCATTTCACCATGAGTCAAAGTAGGTCCATCTTCTACAACTAAGACTTTTTTACCCTTAATGATGTCAGGATTATCAACTGTAATCTTAGATTCTGCCTTAATAATTTTTGCAGAAGGATTAACTTTTTTAATATTTTCTTCCACTTTTGCAATAGAAGCTGGATCAGCACTATCAACCTTGTTGATAACAGCTACATCAGCTACTCTAAGACATACTTCTCCAGGATAGTAACTTAACTCATGCCCTGGTCTATGGGGATCAACAATAGTAATAGATAAATCTTCTTTATAGAAGGAAAAATCATTGTTTCCTCCGTCCCAAATAATCACATCACAACCGTCAGGATCATTTTCTGCCGCACGTAAAATATCTTCATAATCTACACCGGCATAAATAATATTTCCACGATTAATGTGAGGTTCATATTCTTCCATTTCTTCAACTGTACAGTTGTGTTTCTTTAAGTCATCTAAAGTTGCAAATCTTTGTACTCTTTGTGAATTAAGGTCTCCATAAGGCATTGGATGCCTAACAGCAACTACCTTAAGACCTTTTTCCATAAGAAGTTCAATAACTTTTCTTGATGTTTGGCTTTTTCCTGAACCAGTTCTAACAGCACAAACAGAAATAACTGGCTTAGTACTTTTAAGTGCTGTGTTTTTAGGTCCAAGAAGTCTAAAATCTGCACCTGCAGCATTAACAATAGCGGAAAGACCCATTACTGTTTCATAATGCACATCACTGTAAGCAAAAACACATTCATCTACATCTAGCTCTTTAATTAACTCTGGCAATCTATCCTGAGAATAAATTGGAATACCTTGGGGATATAATTCACCAGCTAATTCTGCCGGATACTTTCTATTATCAATATCCGGTATTTGAGCAGCAGTAAATGCTACTACATTATAAAGCTCATTGTTACGGTAATAAGTGTTAAAGTTATGAAAATCACGTCCAGCAGCTCCTATTATGATTACATTCTTCTTATCTATTTTTGGTTCCCCCTTTACATTAACTATTAATACTATTACATTTTAAATCTAAAAGATTAGAATGTAAAGTCATCATTTTATCTAAAATTTCATTATTTTTGGCCTAACATTTAAAAAAATTTACTATTAATTAGGGATTTTGTTTTTCATCTTTTTGCTTTTTAAAATATTGATCTAGCATACTATATGCAAACCACAAGAGTCCGCCTGTATCAATCAATAAAAATACAGCAGCTAAAATAGCTCTTTTAGTCCCCCAAAAAGCAATAATTGAAACGAGATTAAATATGTTACCAAAAAGAGGAATCCCCGAGCTAAACTTATAGAATTCTTTTTTTCTTAATAGGCAAAAAATAGGATATCGTACAAAAGAAAGATAGAAATTAAAAATACTTATAAATGCTCCTAAAGCAAAAATCCATGTAAAAATCTTAAATTTTATCATATCTTAGTTTCCTTTTATAATATAAATTTTCTCTCTTAGTTTTCAATTTATAATCATTTTATTCTATTATTCATAACAAAATCAATAAAAGATTTAATATAATTTTCTTAATTTTTAAAAATAATTTATCTGTTATAGTGATGACTTTAAAGCAATAATGCCTTTATTGGTGAATTAAAATTAATTTTATTATTCTAAAAAATAACTATTAAAAATATTTTAAGTAAACTTTTATTAATTAGTATCGTATATACAGAAAGTAACTTTAAGTGAATAGAGGTGCTACAGTGAGAATAATTATAAAATTCATGATAAAAAACATTAAAGAAAAAAAATTACGTACTTTTCTAATTATACTTTCCATAACTCTCTCAACAGCCTTATTTTTTGCTTCTAATGCTCTTTCTACTACTCTTAGTGATATGTTCATAAGGCAAATTAGAGCTCAAATTGGGAGTGCACAAATCATCATACACGAGAATGAATTTTCTCCCACTCCTTATGTAAATCCTGAGCCTGCAAAAAAATTAGGAAATAAAATTGAATATGTTATTGGAACCACTGAATTAAATGGCTATTATAGCCCTTCAAAAGATGAATTATTAAATATTAATATCCTAGGATATGACTACGATGAGCTTCAAAAAATGAATCCAGTAAGCCTTATTAGTAGTCAAAACTTAGAGCCCTTTGCTGGTAGAAAAATAATTATTAATCAAGCTTTCGCCCAAAAGCATAATTTGGAATTAGGAAGTCCTATTGATTTAGAAATTCAAGGAACAAAACAACGTTTTCGTGTATCTGCGATTGCCGCTTCAGCAGGTCCTTTAAAAGAAAACGATAAAAACCAACCAGTAATTGTTCCAAGAGAAACTATTTCATCTTTAACAGGTTCAAGAGGTAAATCCTTTTTATTATATATAAAAACTGCTGAAGGAGAAAACCTTCAAGAAATAATCAATGAGTTATCTGTCCTGTATAATCGCTTTACTGTAAGAGAAATATTTTCTGAAGAAGAATTAACTCAGCAACTTAGTACTATTACCGTCCCATTTATGCTCATAACTTTACTTGTGTTATTTATGAGTATATTTATCATCTATACCTCTTTTAAAGTAATTACAATGGAGCGGCTCCCCATTATAGGAACTTTTAGGAGTATAGGTGCTACTAGAAAAATGACCAACCGGGTATTAGTTCTTGAAAGTATCCTTTATGGAATTATAGGAGGAATATTAGGCTGTATCTTAGGCATTATAGTCCTATACGGAATGGCCTTTGTTATAGCAAATGATCCTTATGTACAGGTTGATGTTAGTATTAAATTTACTCTTGGCCAATTATTCCAGGCATCAATCTTAGCAATCATACTTTCAATTATTAGTTCTTTAATACCTATTGCTAAAATATCAAAAATTCCTGTAAAAGATATTGTTTTAAACAAAATAGAAAAAAAGAATAAGAAAAAGATTTGGAAATTATATCTTGGAATAGTACTTTTAGTGGGAGCAATCTTTTTACCTATTATAGTCCCACATAGTCTTGCTTTCATTGTCGATGCAATTTTAATGATAGGTGTTTTTATAGCTCTTATCTATCTCATACCTTATATGACAAAAATTTTTATTAATTTTTTTGAAAGAGTCTATACTTACTTTTTTGGAAATATGGGAATTTTAGCAGCAAAAAATTTAAGAGAAAACAAAAATATACTTAATAGTATATCTCTATTAACTATTGGTATCTCAAGTATCATTATGATTAATACCTTAAATTATTCCATGAATATCGAAGTTTTAGATGCTTATAAGAATCTTACTTATGACCTACAGTTTTATGTAAATGAAATGGATAGAAGAATTGAGCAAATTGTAAAATCTACTCCTGGGGTAACTGGAACTTATGGGATATACGGAAGTTATGACGATATTCAAGTCAAAGATACTGGTCAAACTCTTGGTTATGTACAAGGAATTGACGTCAATAAGTTTTCAGATTATTTTAATCTTAATATAGATCAGGAATTACTTAAAAAATTAGATACAGGTAGATATATTCTTTTGAACTATTCCCAAGGGAAAAAACATGGTGTAAAAATAGGTGATACCCTTACCTTAAATATGAGAAAAGGAGAACGAAACTATACTGTTTTAGGCTTTTTCAACACTCTTTTGTATAATGGCCAGTATGCTATAATTTCTAAAAAATACTTTATAAATGATATGGGACCACAATTTTACGATGAGTTAAGTATTAAAACTTCTATTGACCCCGAAGAAATGGTTGAAATTTTAAACAAAAAGTTTCAAAGAGGTTATTCTAATATTAGTTCTATGAATAAATTAAGAGAACAAAATATGCAATCTAATGCACAACTGATGGGAATGCTCCAAGGTTTCTCCTTTATGACAGTTATTATCGGCATATTTGGAGTATTAAATAATCTTCTTATTAGCTTTATGGAACGCAAACGATATCTTGCTATTATGCGGTCAGTAGGAATGGATAAAAAACAAAATATAAGAATGCTTTTTATCGAATCTCTAACTGGTGGACTTATTGGAAGTATAACAGGACTATTTGGCGGTTTTTTAGTAAACTATGTTATTGAATATTTACTAGCAGCAATGGATATATCTATGAAAATTCACTTTTCACCATCATTATTTATTAGCTCTTTAATAGTAGGTACAATGGTAATGGTTGTGGCTTCCATAAGTCCAACTTTAAAATCTTCAAAATACAACATTATTGAATCTATTAAATATGAATAAATTCTAATTGGAGGTTAATTCTATGAACAATACAATCAAAGATGTTATTGAAGCAAAAAACTTATATAAGTCTTTTCAATTAGGAGATAACTTAGTAGAAGTTCTTAAAGACATTAATCTTAACATCAAAAAAGGTGAATTTGTTTCCATTATGGGACCTTCTGGTTCTGGGAAAAGTACTCTTTTATATTTGTTAGGAGGCCTCGATAAACCAACTTCTGGTAGCATAAAAATTAATGGAAAAGAACTTTCTGTTATGAATGATAAAGAAGAAAGCATCATGAGAAGAAGAGATGTAGGCTTCGTCTTTCAATTCTATAATTTAATTCCTAATCTAAATGTTGAAGAAAACATTATGTTGCCTATTCTCCTTGATGGGAAAAAAATTAAAGACTATAAAGAAAAGCTTGATGAAATTTTAGAAATTGTCGGCCTTGAGGATAGAAGGGAACATACCCCAAGAGAATTATCTGGAGGACAACAACAAAGAGTTGCTATAGCAAGAGCCTTAGTTAATGACCCAGATATCATTTTAGCTGACGAACCTATTGGTAATTTAGACAGCAAAACTGGAACTGACATTATGATCCTTCTTAAAAAAATTAATGAAGAAAAAAACAAAACTATTGTTCAAGTAACTCACTCTATGGAAGCGGCAGAATATGGCAATAGAATTATTAAAGTAAAAGATGGAAAGGTGTGGTATGAATGAAAATAAAAAAAATAACTCTATTTCTTTTAATTAACTCTTTAGCATTTATGACAGCTTGCGGAAATAATAAAATAAATGAAACTACAGCAGAGGCAGCTCCTGTTATAGATAATTTTGTTGAAGCCTTTGGAATTGTTAAAGCAGGAAAGCTCAAAAATATTACATTAGATTTCCCTGCTACTATAAAAAGCATTCATGTTAGCGATGGTCAAAAGGTAACTTTAAATGAATCTTTAATTACTCTTGATCTTTCAAACTACAACAAACAACTACAAGACATAGAATCTGAATACAAAATTGCTCAATTAGAGCTTCAAAGAATCCAAGGAGGAGAAGGTCCTTCAAACCAAAAAGAATCCCAGCGGTTAAAAAATGAATTAGCCAACAAGAAAAAAGCACTTAATAACAGCTCTGATCCAGATCTTCTAAACTTAATGAATGAACTAAATTTAGCTAAAAATGCATATGAAGATGCAAAAAAGGATTATGAAAAACAAAAAATCTTATATAATCAAGGTGCTATTTCAGAATCAGATTTTGAAGATATGAAAAGAAAGCTTGAGCACAGTAAAAATAATGTTGAGTCATTAAACCTTTCAATAGAATCATTAAAAAATATTAAACAAAAAGAAATTAACGAATTAGAAAAAAGCTTAGATTTGACAAGTGCAAATATAAATAGTTCAAATATTGGAGAAGCAATTCAAAATCAAAAAATTAATTCTTTAAAAAGTGAACTTGACAGCCTAAAAGAAAAGATCAATAAGACATTTATTAAAGAAGACAAAATAGTATCCGATATAAAAAATGCTGTTGTATATGAAATAGGATATCAAGAAGGCGATATCATAGATCAAAGTAAAAAAGTCTTAAGTTTATTGGATTTAGATACATTAATTATTGAAGCAAATGTATCAGAAGAATTTATTAAGGATATTAAAATAGGCTCCAAAGTAGATATAATTCTACTAGCTGATTCATCAAAAGAATATAAAGGAACTGTCTCAAAAATTTCTAATATGGCAATTAAAGAAAATGGTGAAACAGTAGTACCTATAGAAATATCCGTTGATAATAAAGACAATTTTTTACGCCCAAACTTTAATGTAGACGTAAAAATTTATAAATAGATTTTTAATAACCCCTTTACCTCTCTGATGATTATAATTAAGTCCAAAAAAGCTCCCCTTCTAGTAAACAGTCTTCTAACTGTCTACAACAAAGGGGAGCTTTTTTTATTAATCTTCTCCTGTCATATCCTTAATTCCTCCGCTAAATGACTAGCCATGAGAGCTTCCAGAAAATCAATAACGTTATTTGGTATTGAATCAACAAATCCCTTACGAGGGGCGAC
>JAAYRK010000066.1 GCA_012518815.1 Candidatus Epulonipiscium sp.
CTTCTTCTATCTCTTCTATTTCTTCCTCTTCTTCTATCTCCTCTGCTACTACAAATTCCTCTACTGCTTCTGCTGCCTCTGCCGCTTCTTCTGCTGCTGCTTCTGCTTCTTCTACTGCTTCATCTATTTCTTCTTCATCTTCTAACTCTACAGACTTTTCAGCTGCCACTTCTGCTTCTGCGGCAGCAATTGCTTCTTCTATTGCTGCTTTAACTGATTCTATTTCAGCTTCTCTGATTTCACCTATACTCTCTTCTTCTGTTATAGGATCATCTCCAAAAGCTTCTTCCTCAAAAGACATTGTCGACGTAGCTTCTTGCTCTTTTTCTAGGAATTCATCTTCAAGTCTTTCATCTTCATCCATTGAAAACTCTAGAGCTTCTGCCGAACTTACAATGCCTTCTTCATCGGATCTATGAAAAAACTTGATGTTTCATCTGATATTAAATCTTCTTCTGAATCTAATATCTTTTCTTCGACATCTTCTGCAACAACAATCAAGTTTTTACCAAAAGTAATTACATCTTTTCTAAGTATTATTTTTACTTCATTAGAATTTCCTTCTTCTATAAACTCTAGTGCAGAAATATTGAAATCATCATCAACAAAAAAGTCCCCACTTTTTCCAATTAAATTGCCATTCTTAGTTAATATACTTGTATTTTTAATTTGAACATTTTTTTGAAGCAATTCAATTGCATCTGGTACACTACTTATATCAATCATAACACCTTCACTATCAATGGTAGTAGCATACTCTCCTACCCCGATAATATCTCTTGTAGAAATTACTAATGAACTGATGGCTTTGTCTCCTGTTTCAACTAAAATATAGTCAACAGTACCATCATTTCCGTTAACAATTAAATTGTTAACTTTTCCTACATTTTCAGCAGTAGATATGCTAATAATTGGTAAGCCTAGGATTGCCTTCGTTTTTTTCATAATATTACCCCTTTACTAAATATTTGTCCATAATCATATTCTACCTATAATTAACTAACTATTCAATAGTTTTTTATAAAAAAAAGTCCGAAGTATCGGACATTTTTTTATTATCATTTATTATCTTTTATTATTATTTTAACCTTTTAGTCTTTTTAACTCTTTAATCTTTTAACCTCTTTAATCTTTTAACCTCTTTAATCTTTTTAATCTTTTTAATCTTTTTAAATCCTTATTATTTTTTATTACCTCATATCTTTATAGTCATCTTTCATTGGCATTAATGCCCAACAAACAAGATAAACTATAATTCCCGGAACAATACTCATCATTAAACACACTAGAACCCATAAAATCCTTACTAAAGTCGAATCAAGATCAAAATATTCTGCAATACCCCCGCAAACTCCTGCTAATTTTTTATCTCTATTTGACAAACATAATTTTTTCTGCATATAATACCTCCTTTGCATCACAATTATTTATTAACTTACTTACGAGATTTATATACATATATACGTACTATTTAAATTAAAGTTTGTTAATAATAATTTTTTATTTTATTCTTCCTTTATAATCCATTGTTTAAATATATTCCATATTTCTTCCTTTCCTTGTTTTGTTACAGATGAAAAGGGAATTAATATATCATTATTATCCATAGCAAGTTCTTTACGGATAATAGATAAATTCTTTTGGACTTGACTTCTTTTTATTTTATCCATCTTAGTAGCTACCACTAATATATTACTTTGATAATGTCGAAGCCATTCATACATAACCTTGTCATTTTCTCCTGGTTTGTGTCTAATATCTACTAATAAAACTACTTGTTTTAACTGTTCTCTATTTATTAAGTAGCTTTCAATAAATTTTCCCCATCTTTCTCTTTCCTTTAAAGAAACTTTTGCATAACCATATCCAGGTAAGTCTACAAAATATAAAAGCTCTTCAACATTATAAAAATTAATAGTTTGTGTTTTACCCGGCTGAGCACTAGTTCTAGCTAAGGCTTTTCGATTAATCAATGTATTAATCAAGGAGGACTTACCTACATTAGACTTACCTGCAAAAGCTATTTCATTTAAATTGCTTACAGGAAATTGACTAGAATTTCCACATACATATTCCAACTTTACATTATTAACTTCCATATTTCCTCCTTTATTTACAAATGGTTTTATCAAATTGGATGAACTATCTCATTAGCTTCTTCTGTCTTAAAGATATCTTCTGAAATATTAAATTCATCCTTATTAGCTTTTTCCTTTTTATTAATTTGATTAACAAGAGCATGAAGCAAAACTTCATCCATCGATTTTACGAGTACAAAATCCATATCTTCTTTTACTGAATCAGGCAGATCTGATAAATCTATTTCATTTTCAGCAGGAAGAATTACTTTTTTGATTCCTGCTAGTTTGGCTGCCAGTATTTTTTCTTTTAAGCCTCCAACAGGTAAAACTCTTCCCCTTAGAGTGATTTCTCCTGTCATTGCAACATAATTATTTATTGGAATATTGCTAAGAGCTGATATCATAGCAGTTGCCATAGTAATTCCTGCTGAAGGACCGTCTTTAGGCACAGCCCCTTCAGGGATATGAATATGAATATCCTTGTTTTTATAAAAATTAGGATCAATCCCTAATTCATCTGCTTTGGAACGGATATAACTAATAGCAGCTTTTGCTGATTCTTTCATAACATCCCCTAATTGGCCAGTTAATTCAAACTTCCCTGTCCCTTTCATAGTATTCACTTCAATAGAAAGGGTATCTCCTCCAACAGAAGTCCAAGCAAGGCCTCTTGCTATACCTACTTCGGCTTCTGCAATAATCTTGTTTAATCTGTACTTTTTCTTTCCTAAATATTTTTCTAAATTATATTCAGTAATACGCACATATTTTTTATTTTCTTCAATTATTTCTTTAGCTGCTTTTCTACACAATTGCCCTATAGTTCTTTCTAATTGTCTAACTCCTGCTTCTTTTGTATAATAGGTAATTATAGTTTTTATAGCTTTTTTGTCTATTCTAAGTTGAGATTTCTTCATCCCATGCTTTCTTAACTGTTTGTCTATTAAATGATTATATGCTATATGAAACTTTTCTTCTGCTGTATAACCTGATATTCTTATAACTTCCATTCTATCTAATAAAGGCCTTGGAATTGTATCAAGAGTATTGGCTGTGGTCAAAAATAAAATATTAGATAAATCAAAAGGAATATCTATATAGTGGTCTACAAAAGAAAAGTTTTGCTCAGAATCTAAGACTTCCAATAATGCTGCAGCAGGATCTCCTCGAAAATCACTACTCATCTTATCTATTTCATCTAGAAGCATTAAAGGATTTTTGCTTTTGGCATTTTTTAAGCCTTGAATTATCTTTCCTGGTAATGCACCTACATAAGTTCTACGATGACCCCTAATTTCTGCCTCATCTCTTACTCCACCTAAAGAAATCCTAACATATTTTCTATTAAGAGCCTTTGCAATTGAATGGGCTATAGATGTCTTACCTACTCCAGGAGGACCAACTAAACAAATAATTGGACTATCTACCTTAGGCGAAAGCTCTCTTATGGATAAAAATTCCAATATTCTTTCTTTAACTTTTTCTAATCCATAATGATCCTTTTCTAATATCTTTTCAGCTCTTTTTATACTGCGAGATTCCTTAGTTTCTTTTGTCCAAGGAAGATCCAACAACCATTGTATATAATTCCTTACAACAACACTTTCTGCAGAACTTGTAGGAATCTTTAACATTCTTTCAAGTTCTTTTTCAATTCTTTCTCTTACATCTTGGGGAGGCTTAATCTTTTGGAGTTTTTCTCTATACTCATTCACCTCACCTTGGATTCCATCTTTATCTCCAAGTTCATCTTGAATTATTTTTAACTGTTCTCTAAGATAATATTCCCTTTGAGACTTATCAATATTTTTCTTAACCTTTTCTAATATTTCTTTTTGTACCTGCATTATTTCAATTTCAGATTTTAGTATTTCGATTAACATTATTAATCTGTCTTTTTCATCAAACTCACTTAAAATCTGTTGTTTTACTTCTAATTTTAATTGTATGTTTGAGCAAATAGCATCAGCCATTTCTCCTGGCTTATCCATTGAAATAATGTTATTAACCGTATCAGAAGAAAGTCGGTTATTTAACTTGGCATAATCTTCAAATGTTTCTGCAGCTAATCTTACAAGGGCTTTAGTAGTTACCTTGCCATTATTGGCTTTTTTATCAGTATCTTCTTTTTCTATATACACCAAGAAGAAAGGTTCCTTTTGCTTAAAACTTATTATTCTTCCTCTTTTGTCTCCCTCTACCAAAACACGGATAGTATTATTAGGTAGTTTTAATATCTGCTTAATATTAGAAATTGTACCAACAGAATATATGTCATCTATATTGGGATCTTCAATTTCAGCATCTTTTTGAGCAACTAAAAAAATAGGCTCCCCTTTTATCATGGATTCTTCCAAAGCTTTAATAGACTTTGGACGAGCCACATCAAAATGTAAAATCATGTTAGGAAAAACTGTAAGCCCTCTTAAGGCTACTAAAGGAATTTGAATTATATTATCATTTTTTCTTGTCATATTTTCACCTCATATCTAGTGTCTATATGTAATTATCCTTATTTTATCGATACTTGTCAAATTAATATTATTTATTAATAACAATACTCCTATATCTCTACCACCCACCTCTAAGCTTAAAAAAAAGAGACGTCTTTTCTTCTACGCCTCCTTTAAACTATATCAGTTTTTACATTGTCATTTAATTTTTCCATATAAACATATTGTAGATTTGGAGTTATTTCTTTAACTTGAAATTCTTTATAGCCTAACTTTTTATACAGGTTAATGTTTCTAATGCTTTTATGGCCAGTAAAAATTTCGTACCTCTTACAATCATTAAAAATAGATTCTATTTCACAAATTAGCCTAGTCCCTATTCCTTGCCTTTGAAATTTTGGATGTACCACAAGTCTTCCTATATGACAAGTATCCCCTTCTTTATAAGCCCTTACTGAACCAATAATAACTCCATTTATAATCGCCTTTAAAAAGAAATATGCGGAAAACTCATATTCAATTTCATCTAAGGTTTCAACTAATGGGAGCATATTAAAATCACCGTATATTTCCGCTTCGCTAATATACGCCTGTTTTTGAAGCAAAAGAATTTCTACCAAATCTTTTATCTGTGCCTGCTCAATAACCAGAATATTACCCCCTGTCTAATTATTCATATGCTAAAAACCAATGAAAAACAATTCTCATTGGTTTTATATGCTAAAGATTATATCATATTTAAATTTACATTCTCAACATATAATTAAAAATTTATAACAATATCTCTTGTTTAATTATTATTATGAGCTTTTTTTGTTTAATTCTAATTATCAAAAGATAAAAAATTACATACCTTGTGCCGTTAATACATCTCCTGTTTTTGTTTTTACTACGATATCATCTTTTGTTTTTTCAAATACCTGTTCAATAACTTCTTCAATATTCTTTACAGCTATTACTTCTATACCATAACTTTCAAAAGTCTCTTGCCAATTATCTAAAGGAATAAATACCTTTTCAATCCCTGCTTCTTTAGCTGCATTAATTTTTGCATGAACTCCGCCTACAGGGTGAATATTTCCCCGAATAGATATTTCACCTGTCATTGCTATTTTGTTGGATATAGGTTTGTTAAATATAGCAGAGTATACAGCAATAAAAATTGCAATTCCTGCTGAAGGTCCATCTATAGGAATCCCACCAGGAAAATTAATATGGATGTCGTAATCTTTATAAGGGATATTTAGAAGGCTTTTCATTACTGTTAGTACATTTTCAACAGAACCTTTAGCAGTACTAGTTCTCTTCATCTTGCCGTTATTTTTATTGAATTCTTCTTCTTCAATTATACCCGTCACTGTTAAAGTTCCTTTTGATTTTTCTTCTGCTTTTTGAGCGGTAACTTCTATTTCTAATAAAGCTCCCATTCGGATACCATATACTGCAAGACCGTTAACACAACCTATTGTTTTTTCTGAAGATGTCTTTTTATCTAATCTTTTACTATATTGACCACATTCTATTACCCATTCAATATCTTTGATAGTAATGTCTTTTCTATTTTCTATAGTTGCTATGCATCCGGCTGTTTGCAAAATATTAACTGCATCCCGTCCATTATTTGCATAATCAGCTATTAGTTCTGAAACACCTTCATCTAAATCAAATGCTCCTTTTTTAGCTGCATTTTTTACAATTTGTTCTACATTTTCTTTGGTTAAAGGCTGAAAAAACACTTCTGTACATCTTGAGCGAATTGCAGGAGGAATTTCCTCAGGAGTTCTAGTTGTAGCTCCTATTAATCTAAAGTCAGCTGGAAGACCATTTTGAAAAATATCATGTATATGACTTGGTATACTAGGGTCTTCAGAAGAATAATATGCACTTTCTAAATATACTTTCCTGTCTTCTAAAACCTTTAAAAGTTTATTCATTTGTATAGGATGAAGTTCACCTATCTCATCTATAAACAATACTCCACCATGGGCCTTGGTTACTGCTCCTGGCTTAGGTTGGGGTATTCCTGCACTTCCGTATGCCCCTGCTCCTTGATAAATAGGGTCATGTACAGAACCTATTAAAGGGTCCGCAATACCCCTTTCATCAAATCTAAGGGTTGTTGCATCCAGCTCAATGAAGGGAGCAGTTTCACTAAAGGGAGATAGAGTAATCTTTTTTGCTTCATTTAATGCAACTCTGGCAGCAGCCGTCTTTCCTATTCCTGGCGGACCATATATTAGTACATGTTGAGGATTGGGTCCACACAAGGCTGCTTTTAATGCTCTTAAACCATCGTCTTGACCTATAATTTCCTTAAAAGAGTTAGGGCGGGTTTTTTCCGATAATGGTTCAGTTAGGTGGATTAATCTTAAATTCTTTAATTTTTCTAGTTCTTTCTTTGATTCTTTACCTATAGATATCTTAGTTGTCTGCTGATTTTTTAAAAGAACTAAAAAGTAAACTCCAATTATTACAGAAAACACAAATTGAATGATAATTAATACATTGCTCACTTAATGGCCTCCTATCGTGCATCAATACTATAGTTTTAGTATGTACAATAGAAAGCTTTTTATTACAAGCATAAAAGAAAAGATGCACTTAATGCATCTTTTTTTATGCTGTTTCTCCTCTTTTAGTTCTTTTCTTTCTTTTCTTTTTTATTGGCTGCTTATTTTCATTAATAATTAATTCAGGCATTTCTTTCTTTTCTACAGTAGTTTTTGTAATAATGCACTTTTCTACATTTTTTGTAGAAGGTATTTCATACATTACATCAGTCATCATATCTTCTATAATTGCTCTTAAGCCCCTAGCTCCTGTTTCTCTTTCTATTGCTTTTTTAGCAATTAATTTTAGGGCATCTTCTTCAAACTCAAGAATAACATCATCCATTTCGAACAATTTTTTATATTGCTTGATTAGGGCATTTTTAGGCTCAGTCAATATTTGTACAAGAGCACCCTCATCTAAGCTGTTTAATGAAACTATAACAGGAACACGACCTATAAATTCTGGAATCAAACCATATTTAAGCAAATCTTGAGGTAATAGCTGAGTTAAGATTTCTCCAATGTTTTTTTCTTTTTTGCTTTTCACATCAGCACCAAAACCCATACCGCTTTTACCAATACGCTTTTCAATAATTTTATCGATTCCGTCAAATGCTCCTCCACATATAAATAAAATATTAGTTGTATCTATTTGAATAAATTCTTGATGAGGATGTTTTCTTCCACCTTGTGGGGGAACAGATGCTACTGTACCTTCTAATATTTTAAGAAGTGCCTGTTGAACACCTTCTCCGCTTACATCCCTTGTAATAGAAGGATTATCAGATTTTCTAGCTATCTTATCTATCTCATCAATATAAATAATCCCTTGCTCAGCTCTTTCAATATCATAATCTGCAGCTTGAATAAGCTTAAGTAGAATATTTTCAACGTCTTCTCCTACGTATCCTGCTTCAGTTAAGGAAGTTGCATCCGCTATTGCAAAAGGCACATTCATCATTCTTGCTAAAGTTTGTGCTAATAAAGTTTTACCAGAACCAGTAGGTCCAAGCATTAAAATATTACTCTTTTGTAATTCCACATCATCATCATAAGTATCATCTGAATAAATTCTCTTATAATGATTGTAAACTGCAACAGCAAGAGATTTTTTAGCTCTTTCCTGTCCTATAACATATTCATCTAAAGTAGCTTTAATCTCTTTTGGTGTTGGGATGCTTGAAAACTCGTTAGTACTAGGGAGCTCATTAAATTCTTCCTCTATTATTTCAAAGCATAATTCTATACATTCATCACATATATATACTCCCGGTCCGGCAATTAATCTTCTGACTTGTTCTTGAGTCTTCCCGCAAAAAGAACACTTAAGCTGCTTCTTATCTTCAAATCTGCCAGCCATATACTCACCTCTTATCGATTTCCTTCCTTGAAGTTATAATTTCATCTATCAAACCATATGCTTTTGCTTCTTCAGCAGTCATAAAATAATCTCTTTCAACGTCTTTTTCTATCTTTTCTAGAGGTTGGCCGGTATTTTCACTTAACATTTCATTCATTCGTTTTTTAATTCTTAAAATATGCTCTGCATGAATTTGAATATCTGTAGCCTGACCTCTTGTTCCACCAAGTGGCTGATGAATCATTACCTCTGCATTAGGAACTGCAAATCTTTTTCCTTTTGCTCCACCACTTAATAAAAAAGCACCCATACTTGCAGCCATTCCAATACAAATAGTAGATACATCAGCTTTTATATAATTCATTGTATCATAAATAGCCATTCCAGCAGTAATTGACCCACCAGGGCTATTAATATATAGATGAATATCCTTATCAGGATCTTCTGCTTCTAAAAACAAAAGTTGTGCAACTACTAAATTAGCAGTAATATTATTTACTTCTTCCCCAAGAAATATTATTCTATCCTTCAAAAGTCTGGAATATATGTCATAAGATCTTTCACCTCTATTTGTTTGTTCAACAACTATAGGTACTAAACTCATAGATATTCCTCCTTTTCCTTTTAATATTATTATAATCTATTACTTTTCTACTGAATTATTAACTACTAAGTCAACAGCTTTAAGATTTTTAATGTCTTCTTTTAAAGCTTCTGTTCCTTCTTCTCCCATGCTTTCTTTAATTTTATCTACTTCCATATTATATTTTTCTGCTAGCTTTTTAAATTCTTCTTCTAATTCTTCTTCTGTTGCTTCTATATTTTCAGCTTTGACAATTTGCTCTAAAACTAAACCTAGTTTTACTTGAAACTCTGCATCTGAACGGAAATTATCCTTTAAAGAATCTAAGGTTTGATTAGTAAACTGTAGATATTGCTCAAGGGGAAGACCTTGATATCTCATTCTCATTTCAAAATCTTGAAGCATTTGTTCAAGTTTGTTTTCTATCATAACTTCTGGTACATCCATTTCAGCATTAGCTATTACCTTTTCTAGCACACTTCTTTCTTTTTCATTCTTTGCTCTTCTTTCTTTTTGTTCTAACAGTTTTTCCTTAATGTCTTGTTTGTATTCATCCAATGTGTCAAATTCAGAAACATCTTTAGCAAATTCATCATCTAGTTCAGGAAGTTCTTTTTCCTTTATCTCTTTTACTTCTACTTTGAATAATGCAGCTTTTCCTGCTAAAGATTTTTGAGCATAATCTTCTGGGAAGGTAACATTAACCTCTACATTTTCTCCTGGATTTTTCCCAATTAATTGCTCCTCAAAATTATCTATGAAAGTATGAGAACCTATTTTAAGTGAGAAATCTGTTGCTTTTCCACCTTCAAAAGCTTCTCCATCAACAAAACCTTCAAAATCAATAATTACTTCATCTCCATCTTTAACTGGTCTGTCAGTTACACTAAAAATACGCGAATTCTTTTCTTGAACTTTTCTTAATTCTTCCTCAATTTCTTCGTCTTTAACTTCAACTTCTATTTTAGCTACTTCTATATCTTTATATTGACCCAACTTTACTTCAGGTTTAATTGTTACAAGTGCAGTAAATACTAAATTTTGTCCTTTTTCAATTTTTTCAACATCAAATTCAGGTCTTGACACTACATCTAAATTATGTTCTTTTATTGCTTTTTCATATTCATCAGGAATCACATAATTAACTGCATCTTCGTAAAAAATTTCCGGACCATATGCTTTTTCTACTAAATTTCTTGGAGCCTTTCCTTTACGAAATCCAGGAATAGAAATATGTTTTTTATTTTTATTGAAAGCATATTTCATGCCTTCTTCAAATTTTTCAGCCGATACCTCGATTGTTAATTTTACTTGATTATTTTCTAATCTTTCTAATTGTGAATTCATATTATTTGTCCTCCTTAAACAGTATTATAATCTATGTACACTCAACAATGTGTATCCATAGTTTTCTTAGTATAAAATAATAAATATAGAGAAGCAAAAGTATTAATAATTAACATGTAAACTGCTTCTCTCAATTCTCTCAACAAATATTAAAAAGTACTCATTTATTTTAATAATTGTAAGCATAACCATCTTAAAATTATACCATATAATATCATTTAAATCTACTATTTGCTTTAATTTTGATTTTCTTAACATTAGCATTATATCTAAATAAAAAATTAACGTCAAGATAATCAAAGTATTTCTCTTAAATATAATAAATAATCTTATTTTATAAAAATAAAATTTATGAAAATAAAAAATTCCTTTTGAATATACTCATAATAAATATTATTATTGCAATTTTATATCTTTTAGATTATAATTTACAAGGTTAGCAATAACAGTCATCTGTTTAAATAGTTATCATTAATAATTTAGACGGAGTAAGGTGAGAAAATGAGCAGAGTAAAAAATTGTTTAGCCATTATTTTAACAATTATTATTAGTTTATCCTCAATAGGATGTGGTAAAACAAAAGAACTAACATTAGGTGAATTACAAGGCAATACTTATAGTAATAGCTATTTTGGAATATCAATGAATATTCCCGAAGGTTGGGAAATTCAAAGTGATGAATTTGTAAAAGAAATGATGGAAATAGGAAAAGAGACCCTAGCAGGAGATGATGAAGCAAAAAAAGCTGCATTAAATCTTGCAGAGCAAAATGTATTATCATTCTTTATGACACTAAAATACCCAAATGATGGTACACAACCTATAAATCCTAATGTAGTTTGTAATGCTGAAAAACTTTCTGTTTTATCTAATGTAAAAAATGAAACTGAATATTTAGAATCAACTAAAAAACAATTAGAAAACGTAGTTGAAATACCATATGAATTTAATAAAGATATCTATACCGAAAATCTTGGTGGGCAAGATTTCTATGTGCTAGAATCAACAATTAATATAGGTGAGTATTCTATTACTCAAAAATATTACACTAAAATCATCAACAAGTATGCATTTAATATTCTTGTTCTATATACTGAAGATGAAGGAAAAGAAGAAATCAATCAAATGCTACAAAGTGTAAAATTTGAATAAAACATCTATTAGGGATGTCTGTTATTATAACCATTCTATTTTTAAAATATGAAAAAGATGACATATTGTGTTTATGTCATCTTTTTTTATATTTATTTATTGAAGATTATTTGTATTTCCAGCCATTTGTTGTTCTTGTTTTTCAATCATTTTTTTAACCATATATCCGCCTACATAACCAGCTTGAGCAGAAGTTAAATCTCCATTATAACCTTGTTTTAAAGGTACTCCAATTTCATTAGCTACTTCAAATTTAAATTTATCTAACGCTGCTCTTGCTTCAGGAACTGCTTTTCTTCTAGTATTTGTATTATTATTGGCCATTTTTTTCACCTCCATGATAATATTATCCCTATTTTTTAAAAAAATATTAGTTTTTTTGTTGGAATATAGAACCATTCCCATAAAATAATATAATAATCCAACTATTACACATGAAATAAACAAGCCAATTTGTTATAATTAAAAACGACAATTCTTTTTTACATCAAGGAGGCACTAATAATGGATTCATCTTATTCATACCAATTCTATGAATATTCATTTCTACAGGTATATCAAGAAAATATTGAAATAAAACTTCAACAAATCGATCTTTTCCTCAAAACAACGCCTGAAAAGCTTAATATTGAAAATACTATTGATTTATTAGATATAAGTAAGGAAGAAATACAACAACTGATGATTAAATATAATATTGATTCTATCAATCCCAGTTCTTTTTTTATTATTATGGTTTTGGGAAGTAGTTATATCTGTGGCCTCTTAAGGCGTCAATTGCAAAGAGGACATAAAGAAGTTTATTCTAAAGAAGATATAGCCTATATATATCAAATTAATCCTGAAAAAATTGATATAGCTTTAGATAAATCCCAAATAAACGAAATTACATCAGAAAATTTAAAACAACTATTTAAATACATACCTGTTTGCATAGTAGAATAATTTTTCTATTTAAAATATAATATTGAAATATAATCCTTCTATATATGTAATATATTATAAAAATATTGTTATTGAGGGAGGATGTAAAGATATTATGAAAAGATTGTTATTTTTGCCAGTGTGTTTTATTGTTATTATGTTAAACATAGTCGGATGTTCAAATTCAACTAACAAGATTTCAGGTAAACTTAAAGGGAATAAATATACAAATGAACACTTTGGAATAACAATAGAATTTCCTAAGGAATGGGATGTCCTTAAAAATAAAAAACCTGCAGTAATTACAATGATGGAAAACAGATTACCCAAAAGTGCTACAGAAAATAATATAGACATCTTTTCTGCAATATGTCCTGGTGCTAGTGAATCTCCTAGCCTTACTCCAGCAATACATGTTTATCTTGAAGAGCTAACAGAAGATATAGAGAGTGAAAAAGAATACTTAACAAAACTCAAAAATAAGGTTGGATTTCAAAGCATTCTTACATATAAATTTGATAAGGATGTTGATACTGTAGAAATTGATGGAAAAGATATCCATGTTATAAATGCAACTATTACCGATCCTTCTTTTATGAACCAACAACAATATTACGCCATATTAGATGATGATTATGCTTTTGTTATAACTGTTATGTATTTTGGTGACGATGAAAAAGAAAAGATAGATGAATTATTAGAACACATTTCTTTCGATGAATAATAAATAAAATACTTTTAATCTTAACTATATAATAAATAAGTGCTATATAATTATTTAAACTAAATAATCATATAGCACTTTTATTTGTTTCATATCTCATTTTCAACTTCTTTCCAGTAATGACATGCAACAAAATGATTTTCTTTTACTTCTTCTAATTTTGGTCTTTCATTTTTACATTTTTCTTTTGCCATAGGACAACGATCAGCAAATTTACAACCTTTTGGTGGATTAATTGGACTTGGCACATCTCCTTCTAAAACAATTCTTTCTCTTTTTCTTTGTACTTGTGGGTCTGGAATAGGAATAGCAGATAAAAGTGCCTTTGTATAAGGATGAAGGGGGTTTTCATATAATTCATTACTATTAGCCAATTCCATCATAGATCCTAAATACATTACGGCTACCCTGTCTGAAATATATCTCACCATAGACAAATCATGGGCAATAAATAAATAGGTCAGACCCATTTTTTCTTGCAAGTCTTTTAAAAGATTTACCACTTGTGCTTGAATAGATACGTCCAAGGCTGAAATAGGTTCATCACATACTATAAATTCGGGGTCAAGTGCCAAAGCCCTGGCAATCCCTATTCTTTGTCTTTGTCCACCACTAAATTCATGAGGGAAACGATTGGCATGCTCTTTATTTAAGCCAACTAGTTCAAGAAGCTCATGAATGCGATTCATTCTTTCTTGTCCACTTGATAATTTGTGTATATCAATTCCTTCTCCAATAATGTTAGATACAAGCATTCTGGGATTTAAAGAAGCATATGGGTCTTGAAATATCAGCTGTGCCTTTTTTGTAAAATCCTTAGCTTCCTTCCCTTTAAGTTTATATATATTTGAACCTTTATATTCTACAGTTCCTGATGTCGCATGATAAATATTTAATATAGTTCTACCAATTGTAGATTTACCACATCCTGATTCACCTACAAGACCTAAAGTCTCCCCTTTATAAATGTCAAAAGAAACATCATCTACTGCTTTTAAATAAACGTTCTTATCTATATTAAAGTACTTTTTTAGATTTCTTACTTTTATTAGGATTTCTTTATCATTTTTCATTACTTTGCACCTCCTTCTTTTGAAGGCTTTTTGCTATTTGTGTAGGATTATCTACTTTAGGAGCAAATTCATGATTTAACCAACATGCTGAGTGTTGATTTTCTTCTATTTCAAATTTTGGAGGCATTTTCTTTCTACATATTTCCATTGCATATTCACATCTGTCAGCAAAAGGACAGCCTTGTGGAGGAGCAAATAAATCTGGTGGGGTTCCTTCAATAGAATCCAACCTACCGTCTTCCTTTTTTATATCAAGTCTAGGAACAGAATTTAACAAGCCCCAAGTATAAGGATGCCTGGATTTATAAAATATTTGGTCTGTACTTCCACTCTCTACTATTTTACCACCATACATTACTATTATCCTTTGTGCAGAATGAGCCACAACTCCTAAATCATGAGTAATTAATATGATGGAAGTATTTATTTTATCTTGTAAATCCTTCATCAAATCTAATATCTGAGCTTGAATAGTTACATCAAGTGCAGTAGTGGGCTCATCAGCAATCAGTATTTGAGGATTACATACCAATGCTATAGCTATCATAACTCTTTGTCTCATACCACCAGAAAACTGGTGAGGATATTCATCAAATCTTTTTTCCGGATTTGGAATTTGAACCATCCTAAGCATTTCTAAAGCAGTTTCCCTTGCTTTTGAACCTTTTACCTTTTGGTGCTTAATGAGGGCTTCCATAATTTGCTTACCTACAGTCATAGTTGGATTAAGAGAAGTCATTGGGTCTTGGAAAATCATCCCAATCTTACTTCCTCTAATCTCTTGCATTTCTTTTTCTTTTTTATTTAATATGTTTTCTCCATAAAATAGTATTTCTCCACCTTTATATCTTGCAGGAGGTTCGGGATTAAGACGCATTAAAGACTTTGCTGTAACGGATTTTCCGGAACCGGATTCTCCAACAATAGCTAAAGTTTCGCCTTCATAAAGATTAAAAGAAACATCTCTTACTGCTTGTACTTCCCCGGCATAAGTATCAAAAGATACTTCAAGATTCCTAACTTCTAAAATTTTTTTCATACGTGACTCACCTCCTATTTTCTAAGTCTTGGGTCTAGAGCATCTCTTAAACCATCTCCTAATAAATTAAAAGCAAACATTGTTAAGCTTATAGCAATTGCTGGTATTAATAATTGGTGTGGGAATTGCCTAAATATCTTTGCTCCTTGATTTGCAAGGGAACCCCAAGAAGCATAAGGTACTGGAACCCCTAAACCAATAAAGCTTAAAAATGCTTCAGCAAAAATCATTTTAGGAATCATCATTGTCATATTAACAATAATAGGTCCCATTGCATTTGGGATTAGATGTTGAAAGACAATCTTTTTCGTACTTGCTCCTAAGGTTTTTGCCGCAACAACATATTCTGAATGTTTTAATCTCATAACTTCTCCGCGAACTATTCTAGCTGTTCCCATCCAGCCTGTTACAATTAATACAATACTAATTGGCTTAATTCCTGGGTCCATAACTGTCAACAATAAGATAGTATATAACATATCGGGAACAGTCATTAATATTTCAACAATTCTCATTAAAATATCATCTATTCTACCACCAATATAGCCTGAAATTCCTCCGTAAATAATTCCGAAAACAGAAGTAATGAATACAGAAATAAAGGCAATAAAGAAAGAAATCCTTCCACCTTCCCAAAGCCTAGTAAATAAATCCCGTCCAAATTCATCAGTGCCAAACCAGTGAGTTGAGTTAAACCACTTTTGTCCCACTGTTTTTATAACTAAGCTGTTACCCTTCTTTTCAAAACTAATTCCTCTAAAATCAGGATCTTCATTAAGAAGTCTTTGACCCTCATTGTTTAATTTTTCTATTATACTATTCCATGTGTCAGTGCTGCTTACTTCTATCATCAATTCATATTCTTTCTTGTCTCCCTGCCAGGATTCATCTGCTGCATTTCCTATTTTAAATCCTATTTTACCAGGAGATTTAAGACGAACGTTTTTAAAAGTTGTTTTGTTTTTACGATAATTAGGCACATGCTTATCATAATCAAAAACATCATTTGCTAACAATGAAATACTTCTTGCATTACTCATAATTGGAGTTTGATTTTGTTCTGCTAAATTTTGACTTTCATAGGTATGGCCATACAAGTTTTTTGTGATAATAGGGCCTATAATTGACATAGTTATTAAAACAAGCAATATCCAAAAAGAAAGCATGGCAACTTTATTTTTCTTAAGTCTTCTATAGGCATCTTGCCAATAAGATAAACTGGGCCGTTTTATTTCTTGTGATGCCTTTAAATTTTTACCTATATGCTTAAATTCATTTTTATCAAATTCCGTATTCATTATCTATTTCCCTCCTTTCCCGGAAATTCTAAGTCTTGGATCAATAAAGCCGTACAAGATATCTACAACTAAAATGGAAAGAATAATAAGAGCAGCATAAAAAATCGTAATTCCCATAATCATAGGATAATCTTGCTCTGTTATAGTAGATACAAAATATTCCCCTAATCCGGCAACTGCAAAAATCTTTTCTACAACAATAGACCCTGTAATTAATGCTGCAAATAAGGGACCCAAAATTGTAATAATAGGCATAACTGCATTTCTTAAAACATGCCTTAGGACAATTTGTAATTTTGAAAGCCCTTTAGCTTTTGCTGTACTAATGTAATCTTGTCCTAGCACTTCTAAAGTAGTTGTCCTCATTAACCTAGAAATAGTCGCCAAAGAACTCATTGCTAAAGTTAAAGAGGGTAGAAAAAGGGATATTTGTGTTTTGTCAACCGTAACTGGAAACCATCCTAGTTTTACACCAAAAAAGTATGCCAAAATAGGTCCTAATATAATGGATGGTATAGATACCCCTACAATGGCTATAATAATCGAAAGATAATCCAAAGTTTTTTGATGATTAAGTGCAGCTATAACTCCTAAAATCAAGCCAAATACTACTGCAATAACTAAAGCTCTCCAACCTAAAGCAAAGGATTTGGGAAAACTTTCTGCAATTATGTCTGTAACAGAACGACCAGGATACTTAATAGATGTTCCTAAGTCTCCTTTTAATAAGTTTTTCATGTAAATTACATATTGTTCTGGAACTGGTTTATCTAAGCCGTACTTAACTCTTAAGGCTTGTCTAACCTCAGGCTTTAATTTAGGATCTGTAAAAGGGTCGTTTGGAAGTGCATGCATTAGGATGAATGTAAGTGTCGATATTACCCACAAAGTTGCAAAGGCCATCAAAAGTCGTTTTAGAATATACTTTAGCACATTGGTACCTCCTATCTATTTATATTTACTAAAAACATTCAAGCCTAATTATAATTAATAATCTTTATTTTAATATTAAGAAAGGTATATGTATATATACATATACCTTCCAATATAATATTGAATAAACTAATTACTTTTTATCTGCTTCTTTTGCTGCCATATCGATATCTGTCCAATAGAAATCTGTAGTTGCACCTACTCCTCTTATAACAACGCCAGTTACATACTTTTTAAATGTAAAGTGTACATTTCTAAAGTACTCAGGCACTATAACTGCATCTTCAATAATCAGCTTTTCTGCATCATACATATATTGAATACGTTTAGCAGGATCTTCTTCAACTTTTGCTGCTTGGATTAACTTATCATATTCTGGGTTATTATATCTTCCGTTATTGTTTGGATTAACTGATTCAAATAATTCTAAGAAAGTCATTGCATCAGGATAGTCAGGACCCCATCCTGCAGCACTCATTGCAAATTCACCATTTTGAAGTCTTGTTAATCTTTCTCCCCAAGGCAATGGAACAAGATTTACAGTGATGCCGATTTCTTTCCAATCTGCTTGGAATTTTTCAGCAACCTTTTGGTCAATATCTGAATCCCCAATGAGCATATCCAATGCAGGAAGTTCACTCATTCCTAATTCTTTAAGACCTCCATTTAAGAATTCTTTAGCCTTTTCTTTATTGTTATCTTCGAACAATTCCATGCCATTTTCTTCACGGAATGTTTTTTCAAGTCCTGGGAATGTCTTTGGAACAAACGCTAAAGCAGGCTCATCTCCAATATTAATTTTTTCTACAAATGAAGTTCTGTCCATTGCATACATTAATGCTTTACGGATATTTGCATTTTGAGTAATTGGGTTATCAAAATGGTTAAAGTCAATGTAGAATATACTAAAGTCTGAACGATTAATCATTGCTTGTAAATTTAACTCATCTAAAGTAGCCATATCTTCAAAATCTGGTACGTCTTTTGATTGAATTGCAGAACCATCTAAAGCACCAGTCTTAAGTAGATTTGTTCTTGTTTCTACTTCATTAACTATTTTTAAATTAATTACGTCAATATTAATATTGTCTTTGTTCCAATAATTTTCATTCTTTACTAGCTTAAAGTAATCTTTATGAACCCACTCTACTACTTTCCAAGGTCCATTAGCAAGTAAGCCTTCAGCCTCAATACCATATTTATTAGCAGCTGCTTGCTCATTATAGAAATCTTCTTTAACAGGAGCATATACTGCAAATGCTGTCAAGTTAGGGAAATATGGTGCTGGAACTGCAACTGTAATTTTAATAGTTGAATCTTCCGCTACCACTTTAACATTAGCCCATAATTCATCCTTTATAGTTTTATATTCTTCTAATTCTGCTTCAGTCATAGCTTCAATTCTTGCAGATTTTTCTTCGTCACTAAGGTTAGCAAAAGCTGCATCTTTTTCTGCTAAGAAGCTTGCCTTATCATATGCTGCATAGTCTCCTGCCCCTTCTATATAGTCAGCAATTAAGAAACTATAAGGTGCTGATGTATCTATACCCATTCTCCATGCAAAGAAGAAATCTTCTGCTGTAACTGTTGTTCCGTCTTCCCATTTTGCATCATCACGAAGTTCAAAAGTATAAGTATTAGTTGCTTCATCATAACTATATCCTTTAGCTACTCCGGGTTCTAAAGAAGAATCATCTTTACCAAATCTCATTAATCCTTCCATAAACATATTCTCAACCATTATATCTGGTTGTCCCCACATTTGTTGAGGATCCAAAGTTTGAGGTTCGGAAGATAAGTAATAATCTAATACTTTTTCTCCTTCATAGTCACCTTTTGTATTATCTTTATTTGTTTGTTCTTGAGCTTCTCCAACAGTTTGACCGTCATCTGAGCTACTACAACCAGTCATAGCAATAGAAAAGGTCATTACTACTGCTAGGCCCATGGCCCAAAATCTTTTTAAATTCATTATATAGTCCTCCTTCTAATTACTAGCTAATACTAAAAAACAAAGACTATTATATCACCTTTTATTTAGCTTTGCAATTTTTTATTCAACTTTCGCTTGGTATTAACGTAATACTTTTATCATAATCTTGTATAAAATGAATGAAATCTTGCATATTTTTTCTTATAATTCTTTTAATTAATGATTTTATTGATTCTTAATTTTTAGAAATACTAAATTAAAAGGTTTTTCTCGTGTACAAATAATTCCTTTCATAGAGTTTTACTATATATCATTCATTTGATAAAATATTTTTATTATAAACACACCTAAAATATAACAAATAAAAACATTTTTTTGCTATTTGTTATGTTAGTTTTTATTAGCTGTAAAAAATTATCTTTACAATTTGTATAATTAAAGCTTTTTAAATTATAAATTATGCAATATAATAAATATGAGATGATAGATTTAGCTTATTGTAAGATAGGAGGAATTCAATGTGGAAATAGAAAGAAAGTTTTTAGTTAAAGAATTACCAGATAACCTTCAATCGTATGAGAATCAAGAAATAATTCAAGGATATATTTCTATTGATCCTACTATTCGATTAAGAAAAAGTAACGATGAATACTTCCTTACTATTAAAAGTAAAGGACATTTAAAAAGAGAAGAAATGGAATTTCCATTAACAAAAGAACAATTTGAAAACCTATGGCCAAAAGTAGATTCTGCTACTATTTATAAAACAAGATACAATATCCCCTTAGAAAATAACTTAGTTGCAGAATTAGATGTTTATCATAAAAATTTAAATGGTCTATTAACTGTTGAGGTAGAATTTGAGTCAGAAAAGGCTTCAGAAAAATTTGTCCCTCCAGAATGGTTTGGAAAAGATGTGACTCATGATAGTAGATATAAGAATAATAACATTGCAGTATACGGAATACCAAAAGATTAAAAAAAGCTTCAAGACAAATGTCTTGAAGCTTTTTTTAAAAGTGCGGATGAAGGGAGTCGAACCCCCACGCCAAAGGCGCTAGATCCTAAGTCTAGTGCGTCTGCCAATTCCGCCACATCCGCAAATATGAGCTACCCGGGACTCGAACCCGGGACACCTGGATTAAAAGTCCAGTGCTCTACCGCCTGAGCTAGTAGCCCATATAACTGGGTAGGAAGGATTCGAACCTTCGCATGCAGGAGTCAAAGTCCTGTGCCTTACCGCTTGGCGACTACCCAACAATAAGGGTGAATAGTGGGATTTGAACCCACGGCCTCCAGGGCCACAACCTGGCGCTCTAACCAACTGAGCTATACCCACCGTATGATTAATATGGCGTGCCTGCAGGGATTCGAACCCCGGACACATGGCTTAGAAGGCCATTGCTCTATCCTGCTGAGCTACAGGCACACAAAAGCGGGTGATGGGAATCGAACCCACGTATCCAGCTTGGAAGGCTGGTGTTCTACCATTGAACTACACCCGCAAGCATCGGGGTGACAGGATTCGAACCTGCGACCCCTTGATCCCAAATCAAGTGCTCTAGCCAAACTGAGCCACACCCCGGAATGCCGACAACGATTATTATAACTGATGAGAAATTATTCGTCAATAGTTTTTTTAAAAAATCAGATTATCCTTAATCTGTCAATTGAATTTCTTTCATTAATAGTCATAATTGCAGGATCTATAAATCCACCTTTTTCTATATTTATTATGCCAAAGCTCGGCAGATTTGTAGCTCTTGGTTGACTAATGCTTCCAGGATTTAATAAAAGAATGTTCTCAAAGTAATAAATTAGTGGTATATGAGTATGCCCAAATAAAATTATATCTGCTTCCTTTTCTTGTCCATAATAAATTATTCTATCATAGCCCCACTTTACATTATGCTTATGACCATGGACCATTAGTATCTTTTTCCCCATAATAGTAATTATTTTTTCAGATTCAGTAAAACTATTATAATCACAATTTCCTTTAATATAATGAAAGTCAATTTCTGAAAACTCATTAGATAAAAGCATTGCATCTTCATCATGGTCTCCTAGATGAATAACCATGCCTACTCTATCTTTTATTCTTTCTATGACTTTCCTTGCATAATATAAATTTCTATGGCTATCACTTAAAATCAATAATTTCATTAAATTGCTTCCCCCAGTCTTATCTTTAGCAGTTCTTTCATCTTATTTAATGCTTTAGCCCTATGACTGATTTGATTTTTTAATTGGGAAGACATTTGGGCAGTAGTCATTTTATATTCAGGAACATAAAAAATAGGATCATAACCAAAGCCGTTTTCTCCTTTAATTTCATAACCAATTATTCCTTCAATTACACCTTTAGTAGTAATTATTTGACCATCAGGAAAGCCAGCAGCAATAACACATACAAATCTTGCAGTTCTTTCTTCCTCTGCTACTCCCTTTAACATATCTAATATTTTATTATTTTTAATATCATAGGGGGTATTTTCCCCCTCAAATCTAGAAGAATGTACACCTGGTGCCCCATTTAAATAATCTATTTCCAAACCAGAATCGTCTGCCATTACTATGTCATTAGTTATTTTCATAATTTCTTTAACCTTAATAATTGCATTTTCTTCAAATGTAGAGCCATTTTCTATGATTTCTATATCAATTGCTGCTTCTTCAAGCGAAAGAATTTGAAGATTTAGTTCCTTCATTATTTCATTTATTTCAACTATTTTTCCCTTGTTTTTTGTAGCAAATATGATTCTTCTCATGACTTTTAACCTCCGATAAGGTTTGATAAATCCCCTAGGGCATCTTTTTGAATGTCAGTTAATTGTTTTATTCCTATGTTGCCTAGTTCAATCAGTTTATTAAAAGTCTCTATAGAAAAGGGGGCTTGTTCACCCGTTCCTTGTATTTCTACAAATTCTCCCTCATCAGTCATTACTAAATTCATATCAACTTCTGCCCTACTGTCTTCTTCGTAGCATAAGTCAAGCAAAGGAGTTCCTTCAACAACCCCTACACTGATTGCAGAAACAAAATTTTTAATAGGCATTTTTTCAATACTGCCTTTTTCTAAAAGACGATAACATGCATCTACTAAGGCAACAAAGGCCCCAGTAATAGAAGCAGTTCTTGTTCCTCCATCAGCTTGTATAACGTCACAATCAAGTATTATTGACCTTTCTCCTAATAAAGAAAAATCAATTACCGAACGAAGAGAACGTCCAATAAGCCTTTGTATTTCTGAAGAACGGCTATTCATTTTCAAGCGGCTAATATCTCTGTTATTTCTTACTTCTGTAGCTCTTGGAAGCATTGAATACTCTGCCGTTACCCAACCTTCTCCGCTTCCTTTTTTAAATGGGGGTACTTTTTCTTCTACAGTAGCATTACATATTATTTTTGTTTCACCCATTTCAATAAGCACCGAGCCTTCTGGATATCTTATATAATTACGAGTTATCTTTACTGGTCTTAACTGTGAATGTTCTCTCTTGTCAATCCTTTCCACATTTATTCATCCTTTCTTAATAGCTATTCTTTACTAGAAAATCTATAGCTATTCCTTATTTTTTAATTGTTTAGAAATAGAAACAATATATCGTACTATATTTTACCATAAAAAAAAATTATAACAAGATTTTATGATAAATAAAAAACCACCTAATGGTGGTTTTTAACGATAGGTTGGATACTTTTCAAAAATTGTAATTATACCATCATATAATGCTATTGCAGCTTCTTGCCTAAAGGAATCAGCTTTAAGTAATTGAGCATCATTAGCATTATCAATAAAAGCAACTTCAACTAGAACTGCTGGCATTGTAGTTGTTCTAAGAACATATAGGCCTGGACGCTCCTTAATTCCCCTATCATTTGTGCCTAATCTACTAACTAAGTTATTTTGAAAAATTTGTGCCATTTTTTTGCCAGAAAGTTCTTCGGTATTGTCTGCAGCAGTAGGGAAGTATAAAGTTTCTGTTCCTTTGAGCTTACCATTGTAAGCATTATTATGTACGCTTAAGAATATATCTGATTCTATCTCATTAGCTAAAGCACTTCTTTCCTCAAGAGTAGGATAAACATCATTTGTTCTGGTATAATATACTTTAATTTCTGGATTGTTATTTAATAATTCTTTTAGTCTTAATACAATATCTAAATTAAGGTCTTTTTCTTTCATGCCATTACCAGTTGCACCTGGGTCTTTTCCGCCGTGTCCTGCATCTATTGTAATAATCTTATTGTACTTTTCTGTTGGTTTTAATAATGCAATAACAAAATACCCGCCCTTATCATATATTTCAAAAGCACTAATTTTGTTTTCTACAAAGGTTAATTCTGTTTTATTATTGATGTTATTGCTTATTTGTAGATAATTTAATTTTTCATCTCCGATATGAAAAATTCCTTGACCATATACAGATGAATAATCCCCTGGAAGAGTTAACTTATATACCCTGTTCATATAATCATCATAATGAACAATATCTTTAATGTTAAAGTCCAAAGAAGGCTTCAAAACTGCTATTTGGCTATTAGCTTGATTAAGGTATTTAATATTTTTAAAAGTAGGTGCCACAATCTGAATAGCTGTTCCATTATTTCCAACAGGCATTATTTCATATTCTGGCTGTCCCTCAAGATCTAAAACTACTCTAAATGTATCAAAGCTAAATTGAGATGTTCTGATTCCTTTAACATACTGCCCTTGAACCTTTTCATCAATTGCTTTCATACTAGCTTCAGAATTAGGAATATCTATTACCAATCTATCAGGATTAGTCATTCTAGAAACCTTTACACTCGGGCTAGCATTGCCAAATACAGTAAGAATATCTCCTCTTGCATTTTGACTAAGTTCTATTTTATGAATTACTGACTTCTTCATTTTTACAATGAAGCTCATTCTATCAGAAGCCATTGTAATTTCATAATCATTTTGATTTATTAAATCAAATACAATTCTTGTCACTTTAGGATTGCTACTAAATTGACTAGCTCTAATGCTTTTTACAAAAGAATTATTAGTAATTTTAATATTTTCACTAGGAAGTTTCATATTTGCATTATTAATATCCACTACAATTCTTCCGTCTAAACTCATATGTTCTAATGATGTAATAGGAGAACTTGCTACTACCTTTAAGTGACTCCCATCACTAACACTTTCTAAAACTGATGCTGATATAATATCTGTAGTAGGATGAGAAACAGTTTCAATTGGTGATGAAGGCAAATCTTCTGAAATATCTTTATCTGATCCAATAACAACTGGAACAGTTGCTAACTTTGTAGGAAGTTTTGGTATTTTATTATTAAAATCTATATCAGAGTTTGGAATATCTATTTTTTCCTCTTGTTCACTATCTTCTTCCTTATCTTCTATATCTATTATATCTTCCTTATCTAAGATATCTTCTTTTTCTTCATCCTCTATATCTATTATATCTTCTTCTATATCTTTTTGATTATTTCCTTCTCCAGCGACATCAACCATTACTATTCTTTCGTTGCTTAGCCATTTTACATCATAACCTATTGTTTCTGCAACAAATCTTACAGGAACCATAACCTTATTATTAATAACTTTAGGAGGCATAGGAATATCTTGATATTCTCCATTAACCCAAGCCTGATTGCTATTAGTCTTTAAAATAATTAAAGAATCATTCATCCCAATATATGCTTCCTTAGTATAAGGCTTCCATTCTACAATAGCACCCATAGCTTCGCATACTTCACGAATTGGTACTAAAGTATTTCCGTCAAATACCATTGGTGGGATATCGCCTTCAACAATATTTCCTTTTACAACTAAGCTAATAGGCGGTTCTTTATAAATATGTGTCTGTCCATCATACATTAGAAGCATATCTGCATTCACATTATGAATTAAAAATATATTCATTATTATCGATATTGTTAATAAATATGTAACATATTTTATTTTCTTCATTTTTTCGCCTCCATTTTTACTCAAGTGTCATTCTAAAATGTCATTTTTTCTTTCACTAAATAAAATTATATCAGAAGATGTAAGCATATAAAAGCAAATATAGAATTTGAAATAATTTTGTAATAACCACGTAATATTTATTAGAGTTATCTCACCATAAAAAATACTTCCAATTAGATTATCTAATCATTATTAATTAGACTATCTATATTGGAAGTATATATATCTCTCTACTTATAAGTCAGCCATTTTCATAAATTCTTCTTCTCCAATAATTGGGATTCCTAACTCTTTTGCTTTTCTATTCTTAGATGAAGTTGAATTAATATCATTATTAATTAAATAATTAGTATTGCTTGTAACTGTTCCCGTTACCTTACCTCCTAGGGATTCAATCTTTTCTTTTAACTCATTTCTATTCTTAAAATGAGTTACATTACCCGTAATTACAAAAGTAAGCCCCTTAAGACTTTGATTCTCACTTTTTTCTATTCCTTTTATATTTAAAATGCTTCTTAGCTTATTAACCATTTCTTTATTTTCTTCTTTTGCAAAATAATTATAAACTGATTGGGCAATTACTTCTCCAAAGCCATGTATTTCTTTAATATCTTCTACACTGGCATTCATAATTTTTGTTAAATCGTATTCAAAGTGTTCACACAACAATTTTGCATTACTTAAACCCACCTGATTTAAACCTAAAGCATTTATGAAATTAGGCATGTCCACATTTTTAGATGCTTCAATAGAATTAACTAAATTATTAAAAGACTTTTCTCCAAAACCTTCCATCTCTTTAATTTCTTTTTCATATTTATGTAAATAATAAATATCAACAAAATCATCAAGAAAATCTTTATCAATAAACTTTTCAATGGTTGCTTCAGAAAAACCTTCAATATTCATGGCATCTCTTGAAACAAAATGTGTAAAAGCTTTTATTCTTTGAGCCTTACAATTAGGATTAGTACAATATAAGGCCTTAACTTCCCTAACTTGTCTAATCTCAGTCACACCATTACATACAGGACATTTATCTGGTATTTGAATATTATTGCTTTTTGTAAGGTTTTCTGCAATTTGAGGAATAATCATATTTGCTTTATATACTTTAACTGTATCCCCAACTCCTAATTGCAACTCTTCTAATATACTTAAATTATGTACGCTGGCACGGTTTACTGTAGTCCCTTCTAATTCTACGCTTTCAAATACTGCTACTGGGTTAATTAAGCCTGTCCTTGAGGTATTCCATTCAACATATAATAGTTTACTTTCTTTCATTTCATCTGCCCATTTAAAAGCAATAGAATCTCTAGGGAATTTAGCAGTAGAGCCTAGGGATTGGGAATAGGACAAACTATCATATGTTAATACCAAACCATCGGATCCAAAATCATTTTCTAAAACTTTGTCATGAAACTGTGCTACAGTATCTTCTATATTATTTATATCTACTTCTTTATATTCCACTACATCAAATCCCATTTTTTCTAGCCACTTTAATTGATTTATTTTCGAATCCTTAAAATCTTCTTCTGCAGCAACTAAATTAAAAGCAAAAAAATACACATTCCTTTTTGCTGTTATTTCATTATTAAGTTGTCTTACGCTACCACTGCACAAGTTACGTGGATTTTTATATTGTTCTTCAAGAGGCAAGCCTTCATTTATCTTATTAAAATCTGAATATTTTATTACTGCTTCTCCTCTTAAAACAAGCTGCTTTTTATAAGGAATTGTAAGAGGAATATTTTTAAATACCTTAGCATTATTAGTTACATCCTCTCCAAATTCCCCATTACCCCTAGTTATTGCTTGAGATAATTTACCCTCATTATATATTAATACAATAGTCAGCCCATCTAATTTCCAAGAAAGAATGCCCTTTTTATTAGTTAAAAAACTCTTTAATTTACTTACTTCCTTAGTCTTATCTAATGAAAGCATTGGAAAACTATGACGTACCTTTGGTAAATTACTTAGAACAACGTAACCTACCTTTTGAGTAGGACTATCTGCAAGTATAATACCTGTTTTTTGTTCTAATTCTACCAATTCGTCGTAAAGCTCATCATATTCTTTATTTGACATTATTTCTCTATCTTCTTGATAATAAGCTTTTGCAGCTTCATTTAAAATCTTAATTAATTCTTTCATCCTCTCCATGATATCCCTCCCTATCATTAATAAAAGTGTCAAAGTATCCTATATCCTAAAAGACAACTATCCTTATATTACTATAATAGAAAGTAAAAAAACAGACAAATTTGCCTGCTTTTTATTTA
>JAAYRK010000067.1 GCA_012518815.1 Candidatus Epulonipiscium sp.
AAATAACCCCTATAACCTATTAAGAAAATAAGTATCATATCATCATATATCCCTATGTCTGATATGATTTCTTTTGGTATCATTTCAGTAAAGTTTTCGCCAATAACCTTATTACCATTTTCACCGATAAGCATAATTTTCTTACCTAGTAGGCGAGTCCTGTCTCCTTTTTTTAAAAGAGATGCAGCTTTCTTTCTGATTATTTTTTCTTCTATTTTTTGAAAAGCTATTATCCATAATATAAAGAACAAAATTGCAACACTAACACCCAATATAAAAGTATAGATATTCTTTCTGATGTTTGAAAGTATTAAAAATATTCCTGCCGCATAAAAAAAGATAACAAATACTTTACCTTAAAACGCACTATTTTATTATATTTTTTATGAAAATAAATGTAAAATTTAATAAACTCCTCTTCTGTTGCTTCATATTGAATTTCCATAACATCTTCCTTTCTCTATACAAATTTACAAATGTTTTTGATACAATGAAAGCCGAGTATTCTGGAACCTAAAAATCCCTGCATAAAATGAAAATACTTCATTGCGAGCACCCCACAAGAGTAATACCTTTAAACTTGACCATAATTGAAGCGAGTAAAGAAAGGATGCAAACAATGTAGCAAGTACATCGTATCAGAAACATGAAGAAATTTGAAGAAAAAAGATTAAAAAAATATCTCAGATTACCGGTCATAACTTTAAACTGTCAAGAAAGAAGATTTTAGGACGTATCAATTTTTCATTACTTGCTTTACAAATAACACTAAATATATTTAGAGATTCCTTAATTATCTTTGAAGTTAATCTTCATAATCTTCCACATCAAACTCTAAATCCTTATAATAATACTTCCTATCCTCTTGTGTAATCTCCCTAACAACCTTACAGGGATTTCCCACTGCTATTACGTTATCTGGTATATCTTTAGTAACTACACTTCCTGAACCTATGACTACATTATTACCTATATGTACTCCAGGATTTATGACTACATTTCCCCCAATCCAAACATTTTCTCCTATCGTGATTCCTATGCCATATTCATATCCGGCATTTCTTGGATCGGGATGTAGGGGATGACCTGCTGTATATAGAGAAACATTAGGACCAAATAGGACATGATTACCTATTATTACTTTTGCCACGTCTAAGATAATACAATTATAATTGGCAAAAAAGTAATCTCCTACTTCTATATTCTTTCCATAGTCACAGTAAAAAGGGGACATGATTTGTACTCCTACTCCTGCCTTACCAAGAATATCTCTTATTAATTTATCCATTTTTCTTCTTTTATTTGGTCTATTATGATTAAATTTATATAGCTTTTTTTGATTTTTCATCCGTTCTTTTGGTAAACCATCCATCCAAGCTTTATATGGAAGACCTGCTAGCATCCTTTCTTTATGGTTCATAACTAACCTGCCTTTCGATATATCTCTTTTATCGCACATATTACTAAATTGTCGCAACTTTTATGTAATATAAATATGATTATTAATTATTCTCCTTCAAAGCTGCTAATCTTTTTAATAATTCTTCTTTTGTTTCTTCATTTAAGTACCTTGTTGGGATAAAGCTAACTTTAACACTGCTTAAATAAATAAGTATCATATCATCGTAAATTTTTATATCTTTAATACTTTCTTTTGAAATCATTTCAGTAATATGCTTACTAGTGATTTTTATTTCATTATCACTTATTAGCATAGTCCTTTTACCAAATAAAGAAGAATTGTCTTTTGCCTTTAAGTTAGCTTTAATTGTTTTTCTGATTAATTTTTCATATATCTTGTCAAATCTTATTATAAACAATAAGTTAGCTGTTGTTACAACGATAAAAGCAATTAATAGTTTAAAATCTAAGGCTCTTAAGCTTAAAGCTAATATTAATAATACACACATAATAACTAATAATACTTTTAAAACATTTAATCCCTTTTTATAATGTCCCAAAGACTTAGCATGATACAAATTAAGATTTATATAATCTTCTTCTGTTATTTCATATTTAATTTCCATAAAAATTCCCCTTCTTATTAAATATTGCAATACTTATTAAATCTATTTTATACAATATTATACTTAAAATCATCTATATTTCATTTTTATTTTAAATATTTTAACAATAGTAAGTAAAAGTCTATTATCATCTCTTTTTAAAAGTTTTATTTTCACTTTTAAATATCTATGTATCTCATGCTATTTCCCTGTTTTTTTATCATAGCTTCCAGATCTTTTGGACTAATCCAAACTGTTGCTGTATTATCATTGGGATGTATTCCAATACGCTCAAATGATAGAATATCTTTATCAAAAACCACTTCTACTCTACAATCTATATCATTTAATATTCCAAAGGGGGTTACAGCACCTTTAGTTAATCCCATATATTTTTGTAAGTCTTCTTCTGATGCAAAGGTTAATGGTTTACAATTTAGTTTTTTTCTAATTTCTTTAAAATTCATCTGCTTGTCTTTTTGAAGAACAATTAAATAATAATTTTTCTTTTTATCATCTCGAACAAATAAATTTTTAACTATTTCACTGTTTTCTTCATTATTAGTTTTAATATTTAATTTATCCATCTCATCCATTGTAAAAACTGCTGGATGTTCAATAATATCATATGGAATATTCATGCTTTCCAAAAAATCGATGACTTTCTTACGCATATCATTCATTGAATATTTCCTCCTCTAAAAACGTAGGCAAAAGGCACGAGACCGTTGTTTAACTCACAAGCCTTAGAGAAAAAGATGGTCTTCGTGCTTTCTGATATTTACAATTCCTTATATATTTCCGTAACTTTTGGTGTATCAATTGAAACAATATCAATAATATGATTTAAGCATACAATCCCATAATGTCTAAAAGGCGGATATACATCTCCACAAATTTGATCTGCCAAAGTGTGTTCTTTAATAAAATCCAAATACCTTGATTTTGTATAAATCATAAATGCTTTCCCTTCAAATTGCTCATATTCGTCCCATGAGGTAAATGACTCATTGGTTACAGAATAAGCGATGTAAGATTCAAAGTCCAGTTGTAAAATTGGTAAATCCTTATCTATAATGATAGAATAAGTGTTTTTAATCACTGTATCTCCAATAATTAAATCTTCCGCTGTCTCTTCTGTTTTGCAACGGGCAAAGTACAATCTTAAACAGTTTGTTTCAGGTTCTGTTAATCCACAAAACTCTATATAACCGTTAAGATTCATTAAACTATGATAATCCATACCATCATCCTTTATTTATGAAATCAATAAAAAAGGCTAGTAATTTTTCTACTTTATCAAAATCTTGGAACTCAATATATATTGACCATTATGCAAGTCTGTCACTTTTAATAAGTCTTAATTAAAAACATGGTTCACAGATTATAGTTTTAATATTATTAGAAGATGAGACCACTCTTCCTTTCTCTTCACAATTCAAATTACCTCATTCAAGTAATCTATTTTATTATAAAAAGAATTTATATAGGCTAATATATTAATTTATAATATTACTTATTTATTCCATATTAAATCTAAACTTATAGTCGGGTATTTCAAAGTCAGAGAAAAATTCTTTTTGAATATCCATGCTTTCTAGGGTATTTATTACTTTTTTACGCAAATCAATCATTGCTTACTTTCCTCTTAAGTATCCTTTTCGATTAAAAAATCCTAATAAAAAACATGGTCTATAGAGTTTTTACTGACTCTTGAAAACCATGTTTCTTGTGAAAATGTAGGATTCTTGATTTATTTCTACATTTCTCTTCGCCCTTCTAATGCCCTTGATAAGGTTACTTCATCTATATATTCTAAGTCGCCACCTACGGGAACTCCGTTGGCTATTCTTGTTACTTTTATATCTAAG
>JAAYRK010000068.1 GCA_012518815.1 Candidatus Epulonipiscium sp.
AAGAGTAAAGGCATGGTTTTTCATGTGAATTAAGGTGGTACCACGGGCCCTCTCGTCCTTATAAATATTTTATACAGGAGAGAGGTTTTTTTAGTTAATAAATAATTTTTTAAACAAAAGATTGGAGGATATTATGAGTAATGTTTTTGATATTTTAAACGAAAGAGGTTTTATCCAACAAACAACTCATGAAAAAGAAATACGAGAATTGTTAGGAAAAGAAAAGGTTACATTTTATATCGGTTTTGACCCAACTGCTGATAGTCTACATGTAGGCCATTTTGTTACCATTATGGCAATGGCTCATATGCAAAAAGCAGGACATAGACCTATTGCCCTTATAGGTGGCGGAACTGCTATGGTTGGAGATCCAACAGGAAAAACAGATATGCGTAAAATGATGACACAAGAAACAATCAAACATAATGCAAATTGTTTTAAAAAGCAGCTCTCCAAATTTATTGATTTTGATTACGATAAAGCTATTATGGTTGATAATGCCGAATGGCTCTTAGAATTAAACTATGTACAATTTTTAAGAGAAATTGGTGTTCATTTTTCAGTTAACAGAATGCTTACATTTGAAAGCTATAAAACCAGAATGGAAAAAGGATTATCTTTCCTTGAATTTAATTATACTCTTATGCAATCCTATGATTTCTTGGAATTATATAGAAAATATAACTGTAAACTTCAATTAGGTGGAAATGACCAATGGTCTAATATTTTAGGTGGAGTTGAATTAATAAGGCGTATTGGCCATGATGATGCTTTTGGTATGACCTTTACTCTTCTTACCACCAGTGAAGGCAAAAAAATGGGTAAAACTGAATCTGGTGCAATATGGCTTGATCCTGAAAAAACTTCTCCATATGATTTCTATCAATATTGGAGAAATGTGGCTGATGCAGATGTGAAACAATGCTTATCACTACTTACTTTCCTTCCTATAGAAGAAGTAAACCGCTTAAGCTCTTTGGAAGGTGCCCAAATAAATAAAGCCAAAGAAGTTCTTGCTTTTGAAGTTACTAAAATTGTTCATGGAGAAGAAGAGGCTAAGAAAGCCGAAACTGCTGCTAAGGCATTATTTAAAGGAGGCAGTGAAGGGGGCTCTATTCCAACTACTGAAATTTCGAAAGTAGAATTTGCTGAGGGAATGGACATTTTGACAGTTCTTCAAAAAAGCAATCTCGTTCCTTCCCGTTCTGAAGGCCGCCGTTTAATACAACAAGGCGGAATAAAAATTAATGATGAAAAAATTACTACAATTGATTATTTAATTACTGAAAAAGACTTTGATGATAATACATTAATGATTCAAAAAGGTAAAAAAGTATTTCACCGTATTCAATTGATATAAAATTTTATAACTAGCATTGTAATATTTAAATCATTTCTATAAAAAAATTAAGCCCCTGGAACCTTGTCCTAGGGGCTTAATTTTATTCTTCAGTATTTCTTTCCATAAACCTTATTAATAAAAGTTTAACTAAAGCAGCAATTGGCACTGCTACTAGCATTCCTAATAAGCCAAATAAAGAACCTCCTATTAAAATAGATACAACAACAGCTACAGGATGAACATCTACACTCTCTCCAACAACCTTAGGAGCTATAATAGCCCCGTCAATCTGCTGCAAAATTAAAAGAGTAATACACGCATATAATGCCTTCATAGGATTATCACTTATTAAGCCCATAAGAGCTGCAGGTATCATTCCAATAATTGGCCCAAAATAAGGAATTACATTAGCTATTCCAGCAATCATCCCAATAATAATGGGAAAATCAATACCAATAATAGCTACACTTATTCCAATTAAAACTCCCATTATTAAAGAATCTGTCAATTGACCTCTAATATAGCCAGATAAAACCATATCAACATCGAACCAAAAATATTTCAACCTATTATATGCTTTTTCTGGTAATAGGATTTTAATAAACTGATTAAATATCTTTAATAACTTTCTTTTATCTTTTAGTAAATAAAATGATATTACCAAAGCTAATGCAAGATCTATTACCTTGTTCCCTGCCTTTGTAATCTTTTCAATGGCTAGCAAAGTAATATTTTGAACATAACTTCCTAGTTTCCAACTAAATTCCGTTAATGCTTCTTCTGCTTCTTGTAAAAATCCTATATCCTCAAGACCTTGCTGAAGATTAGTAATCATATTATTAAATGATTGAACATATATCTTAATACTATTAACCAGATTATCTAAATTTCTAAAGCCTTTATGATTTCCTAAGCTTCTAGACAATAATATTCCTATCAATGTTAATAGTAAAACAAGGGTCAAATAAGTCAAAAGTGTGGGAAGGATTCTTGAAGTTTCTTTATCCTTATTTTTTTTATTAATATTATTTTTAAATAAACTAATGTTTTTCTTCTTTAAAAAAATCCCTAAAGGTTCTACTACCCTTTTTTGATACATATCAACTACTGGATCTAATAAATATGCAATAGCAATTCCTATAAAAAAAGGAGATAGTATCGAAAGTATCTTAGAAAATAAAATGCCAATAGCAGTAGTAATAGGAATAATATTTTGAATAAAAATTCCTAAGCCCAATATAACAATCAAAGTAAATATAACATGAAATGAAATCTTTAGATACTGCTTATCCCAAGGTAATTTCACCTTTATCACATCTTTCTTATCATTAGAAGTTTGTAGTTTTTTGTATGCTTTTATAATTTTATGATTATTATATACAGATATCAGTATAAATGTAAAGCTATTTTATTTCTTCTAATACAGAAAGTAATAACTTCCAAGTATTTTGACTAGATGATATACTTAATTTTTCATTAGGTGTATGTATGTCTTCCATATCAGGCCCCAATGAAATAATATCTACTCCCTTAATTTTTTCTGCAAAAAAGCCACATTCAAGACCTGCATGGATAGCGGTTATCTTTGCTTTTTTGCCATATAATTTTTCATATTTTTTCACAAAAAGAGAACGAATCTTTGAATCTTCTACATATTGCCAGGCTGGATAATCCCCTTTTATATAAAAACTTGCTCCTACTGCACGAGACAAGGCTTTCATTTTATTTATAATATCGTTTTTCCTGCTTGCTACAGAACTTCTAAGGGCTGATATAAAACGTATTTCATCTTTATCAGTAATTACAATTCCTAGATTAGTTGAGCTTTCTACCAAACCCTTTATATCCATACTCATAGTTTGAACTCCGTTTGGCATAAGCATAAGTATACTAATTATTTTTTTCTTTGTATCTTCGGATAAATATTCACTATTTTCTTCTCTTATAAGTTCCATCCTTACTTCTAGTTCTGGATCTGATTTTTTAAATTCGTTTTTAAGAATATCATTCCACTCTTCTACTTTTTTAATAAGTGTATCCTTATCAGCTAATTCAATTTGAATGACTGCATCAGCTTCCCTTGGAATCGCATTATCCTTTGCCCCACCATTAATTGATATTAAGTCAAAATTAATTTCTTCACTAAGAGCAAATAGGATTCTTCCCATTAATTTATTAGCATTAGCTCTTTCTTTGTCAATTTCTTGACCAGAATGTCCGCCTTTTAATTTTCTTATTTGAATCGAATAAACGAGTCCTTGTTTTTCTTCTTTAATCCATTGAGCTTTTAGGTTTAAATGTGCTTTAGCTCCTCCTGCACAACTTGAAAGAAAAGTACCTTCTTCTTCAGAGTCTAAATTAATTAATATTTTCCCTTTTAAATTAGAAGTATCTAGATTTGCAGCCCCATCCATTCCAGTTTCTTCATTGGTTGTAAAAACAACTTCTAAAGGGGGATGAGCAATATCATCTGCAGTCAAAAGGGCAAGACCATAAGCTACTGCAATTCCATTATCTGCTCCTAAACTTGTACCACGGGCATAAATATAATCTCCTTCTACTTGTAAATCAAGGGGATCTTTTAGAAAGTCATGTACAGTATCTTTGTTTTTTTCACATACCATATCCATATGCCCTTGTAGAATTACTACGGGAGCATTTTCATAACCTGGACTTCCTTTCTTTTTAATGATAACATTTAATGCTTCATCTTGTATTACTTCTAAATTATGCTCATGGGCAAAATTAACTAAATAATTGCTTATTTCTTTCTCATTTCCTGATCCTCTTGGAATCTGACTAATGATTTCAAAGTAGTTCCATACATTTTGGGGTTCTAAATAATCCGGTAATCTAGCCATATCCATTTCCCTTCATTTATATTTTAATTAAAAACCAAGTCTCTTATTATTTTAGACTTGGTTTATTATAAATATAACATATTGAATTAATTTTTAAAACTATGAATGGGGGCAGGAATGCGTCCTCCCCTTCTTATAAAGTCTTTACAACTAAAGGAATTAACGCTCATGATTGGTGCATAACCCAATAAGCCACCAAATTCAACAGTATCCCCAACATTCTTTCCTATTACCGGTATAATTCTAACAGCTGTTGTCTTACCATTTACCATTCCAATTGCCATTTCATCAGCAATAATTCCTGAAATAGTTTCAGCAGTTGTGTCACCTGGTATTGCAATCATATCAAGACCTACAGAGCATACACAAGTCATAGCTTCTAATTTTTCAAGGTTAATTGCTCCCCGTTCAACAGCTTTTATCATTCCTTGGTCTTCGCTAACAGGAATAAAGGCCCCACTAAGTCCTCCTACATAGGAAGAAGCCATTACTCCTCCTTTTTTTACATTGTCATTTAATAATGCCAAAGCAGCCGTTGTTCCTGGTGCTCCTACAGATTCTAAGCCCATTTCTTCAAGGATTTCAGCAATACTGTCTCCAATAGCTGGAGTTGGGGCTAAAGATAAGTCAATAATACCAAAAGGTATATTAAGTCTTTCAGATGCTTCTCTTGCAACCAGCTGACCAACCCTTGTAATCTTAAATGCAGTCCTTTTAACAGTTTCACAAAGGGTTTCAAAATCCTTACCTTTTACTTCTTCTAAAGCTTTTTTTACTACACCTGGTCCACTAACTCCTACATTAATAACAGCATCCTTTTCTCCTACACCGTGAAAAGCTCCTGCCATAAAAGGATTATCTTCTGGTGAATTACAGAAAACAACTAATTTTGCACAACCAATAGAATCTTTTTCTTTTGTATTGATTGCTGTATCTTTAATAACTTGACCCATTTGTTTTACAGCATCCATGTTAATACCAGATTTTGTGCTTCCTAAATTAACAGAAGAACAAACCCGTTCTGTTTCTGCTAATGCCTGTGGAATAGATTGGATAAGAACATTATCTGAAGAATTACAGCCTTTATGGACTAAAGCCGAAAATCCTCCAATAAAGTTTACTCCTACTGCTTTTGCAGCCTTATCCAATGTATGGGCAATGGATACATAAGAATCAGCTTTTGTTGAAGCAGCAACTATGGAAATAGGAGTAACAGAAATCCTCTTATTCACAATAGGAATTCCAAATTCTTTTTCAATATCTTCTCCAACCTTAACTAAATGCTCTGCTGTTTTAGTAATTTTATCGTATATTTTTTTGTTAAGAGCATCTATATTATTATCTGCACAATCAAGTAAGCTAATACCTAAAGTAATGGTACGAACGTCTAATTTAGCCTTTTCAATCATTCTATTTGTTTCTTGTACTTCCAATCGTGTAATCATCTATTTCCTCCTTGGTGATTAAATTCTATGCATACTGTTAAAGATTTCTTCCCTTTGAAGTTTAATAACAACACCTATACTGTTTCCCAATTCCACAAGCTTATCTTCAATTTTTCCAAAGTCATCAGTAGTGTTAGATAAATCAACTATCATCATCATGTTAAAGTATCCTTGTACAATAGTTTGTGAAATGTCTAAGATGTTTATATTTTTTTCAGAAAGCAATGTGCAAACTTTAGCAATAATCCCTACTCTGTCTTTTCCTACTACCGTTATTATTCCTTTCATATTAAATTAAACTCTCCTTTCAGCTGCTAGTAGTTTTTTATATAATTTTTATTATGATTAAAATGATTTTACAATTTTAACATATTGTTTATTATTTATCAATGTTATTGTTCTTTTTATTAGATTATACTTATTATAAATTATTATTTGTATTTATTATATACTGTTGCCTATATTAAAATATAATCATCTATATCCTTATAATTTCTTATAGCTATAGCATTAAAATCATTTAATATTATTCTATTTCCACTTAATTTATTATCTTTCATTTGATTAGGCCCATATTCTATACAAGCAATTAATTTGTTTTGCTTTTTAGCAAATCTCACAGTATGCATTGTTCCGCCACTTTCTTCAGTTTCAATTGCAATAACTGCCCTGCTTAAGGCACTTTGAATTCTGTCTCTTTCAATAAAAGTATAACCTTTTGGCCTTTCTTCCGGTAGATATTCACTTATAAGACATCCACCTTTATAAATAATATCCAAAGCTAATCTTTCATTTTCTTTAGGATATATCATATTAAGGCCATGAGCAAGAATAGCAGCAGTTTTGCCTTTTTCTTTTAAACAAGCTAAGTGGGCTTGAGTATCGCATCCTAATGCCAAACCACTAATAATGAAAATCTTATTCTTAACTAAATATCTTGTCACATTATATGCTGTCTTCTTTCCTAGATTTGTTGGTTCTCTAGTTCCTATTACAGCTATACAGTCCTTTTCATCTTGAATAAAGTCATAATTACCCTTAATAAACAAAACAGGAGGCGGATCGACTATCTTTTTAAGAGAATTGGGATATCCTTTGCTTAAATAGTCAATTATATGTATTTTTGATTTTTTTAAATCCTCAATAGTATATTTGCTCTTTTCATAAGCATTATTAATGTCTTCCAAAGAGAAAAAAAACTTTTTATCCTTTAATATTTCATATATATCTTTTATACTCAAAGATTTATCTCCATATAATTTAAGAATATTATTTATTGTTTTTCTTCCTAGCCCTTCTAATGATAATAATGAAATAATATCTAAATAATTAATTAGTCTCACCACCTATTCAATGGTTTAAATTATTAAAAAAGAGGCTAGATATATTTTAGCCTCTTTTTTATCATTTATAATGATTAGTCTTGTTTTAATTCTTGGGAAGCTACATTAACTAAATTTCTACCTTGGTTTTTCGATAGATACATTGCATCATCAGCAGTTCTTATTAAATCTTGTACATTATCTGCTACTTCTGGATAACCGCTAACACCAAAGCTTGCAGTAATCTTTGCATTTTGACCATCATGGTGCAATTCATAGTTTTCAATCTTTTGCCTAAATTCTTCTATAACTTCAGCAGCCTTATTTAAAGGCATGTTAGGCAGAATTATAAAAAACTCTTCTCCACCATATCTTGCAATTATTCCATCATATTTATCAACCATTTCCTGTCCAAAGCTAGCAACAGTTTTAAGTACTTCGTCTCCAAATAAATGGCCATATGTATCATTAAATTCCTTAAAATGGTCAATATCAAATATAGAAACAGTTATAGGCTCATTGTTTGATTTTGCTTTCTCAACTAATTCTGGTAAGATATTTTGCAAATATAAACGGTTATAAATCTTAGTAAGACCATCTTTTATTGCTATGTCTTCCATCTGCTCATATAATTGTGCATTTTCAATTGCCATAGTAACTTGCATAGATACTGCTTTAAATAAATCTGTACTGCTAATAGAAAAATAATTATCTAAAGAATGCTCTGCCAGAATTAAACCATAGGTTTTATTAGCCTTATATAAGGGTACTGCTACTAAAGAACCTACTTTCCTTCCTTTTAAGAATTCATATTTGTCTTCACTAGCGTGATTATCCATTATAATTTCTTTATTTTTTATTTTATTATGTAGAAAACTTGTCCAAACCCTTTCTTTAAACATTTCAATAACATCTTGACTATATATACTCTTAATATGAAAATCTAAAGAATCATCATCTTCGTTGTAAACAATTATGGAACAGGTATCAACACCCATAATCCCCATAATCATATCACATACCATCTCTAACAACTGTTCAATATCAAGAATAGAGCCAATATATGAACTAATTTCTCTTAAAATAAATAACTCAGCAACACTATTCCTGAAATTGTCACAAGTTTTCTTCATTTCTTCTTTTTGCTCTTGCAGTTCTTCATTTAAGGTAACAAACTCATTATTTTTTCTAAACAATTCTTTATTTATTTTTTGAAGTTCTTTTATACGTTTCTTATCTTCATCGGCTTCTTTTTTGAATCGTATTATTTTAGATTCTAAAATATAAACTAATAAGATACAAACAAAAACAATAAAGCTTATATTAATTAAAACGTCCAAGCTAAAGAATTTTTCCCTTAATTTTAATAAACCAACAAGAATTATTGGTAAAAAAGAAATTATTAAATTTTTTTGCTTGAAGTCTTGTAAAATAATTTGTACAACAATTAATAAGTAAATGGCAGAAGCTATTAATGATATTTTTTCATAATAATAAATCAAATAACTAATAACTAATAATTCTAAAGTTTTAAAAGCAAGATAGAGATACTTTTTGTTGAGAAATCCTTTTTCTATAAAAAAGACTTTCAAAATCATAATTAGTATTCCTGCTATTAGAATTATGAAAACATTTCCTAATTCGTTATAAATACCCAGCCTTTTGTTTATTTCTAAATAAATCAAGACAAGTAAAAAAAGACAAATATTAATATTGGTATATGTTTTTTCGGAAAATTCCAATCTCCTCATATGTTTTCCACCTTATATGATTTATCCCAATATATTTCTATTATATCTCCATGCCTAATTGAGTCAGTAAATGCCGCTCTGTTACCATTTAACTTTAATACAATATTGCCCTGTGGATGTGATAAATCAAAATCTATGAAATTAAAAATGTCTACAAAAATATAATCTTTCTTTTCACTCTTCATAATCACTTCTTCCCCATTTACTGTAACAATAACAGGGATTTCAAGTTTTTTATCCTCAATAAGTGCTTCTTGACTATTTTCAGTTCCAAAAGAAAAATCTTTCGTACTACTAT
>JAAYRK010000069.1 GCA_012518815.1 Candidatus Epulonipiscium sp.
ACTCAAACTAATAATCTTGTTGAAAACGAAAATATTATTCAAGCTGATATTCTAGAAACAACTGATAATAATTCTAAGATAAAAATATTTAATTGGCCTGTATGGTTATCTATTGTAGTATATTTTGCTTTTACTACTTTCTTACTATTATTATCTCATGTAAATTAGATGCTTAACTTCTAAATATTATTAAGCATATTATATTAAAAAAGCCAACAATAAAGTTGGCTTTTATCTTTTTTTTCTTACTCTATTCATTTCTTTTTCTAAGTATTTATCAAGTTCTTCAATTTTATTAATAAAATCTCGTGATATAGACTTTATTTTCTTATGTCCATATCCATACTGACGAGACTTGAATTTTATCTTTTCATATAATTTCATACCATCCCCACCTTATTAGCAATAAATTCTTATTTATAATATAATATGTTAATTGTGATTAAGAGTTAATCTGTATTAGTTGTTACGAATTTATTAATGCAAGCTTTACAAATTAATATTTTTGTAATATAATCAATATGTAAATAAGTTATGTAATCTAGACATCAAAGGAGGAAGACATAATGAGTAAAAAATTAAAACAATGGATCACATGTATACTTGCAGTATCTATTTTAATCATTCCTCAAGAGGCTTCAGCAATTCTTTTAAGACAAGGCTCAAGAGGACAAGAGGTTAAAAAAATCCAAACAGAATTAAAAAGATTAGGATATTTTGACTATCATACAGCTACAGGATATTACGGTACTATTACTGTAAATTCGGTTAAAAAATATCAAAAAGCAAAAGGCTTAGCTGTAGATGGAATCGTAGGAAACAAAACATATGGTGCTTTATTTGGAGAAACAGCATCCAATAAATCTACGCCTTCAAGAGGTGCTATTGACTGGTTTAGCAAAGTTCAGTACATATTTCCAAGAGGAAAAAATGCTAAGGTTACAGATGTAAAAACGGGCAAAAGTTTTATGATTAAAAGAACCTTTGGCACAAATCATGCTGATGTAGAAACCCTTACAAAAGAAGATACAGAAATAATGAAAGAAATATGGGGAGGCTATAGCTGGGAAAGAAGAGCAGTAGTTGTTGAAGTAGACGGCCATTATATTGCAGGTTCTATGACAGCCATGCCTCATGCCGGCCTTGATTCTCAGCCAGCTGTAAAAGTTGTCAATGGAAGAAGTGGGGGATATGGAAGAGGCCAAAATTTAGATGCTGTTAAAAACAATGGAATGGATGGTCATGTGGATATTCACTTTTTAAATAGTAGGACCCATGGTACAAATACTATGCAAAAAATACATCAAGATAAAGTAAAAGAAGCAGCATCTTATATTGAAAAACATTATTAATAATAAAAAGGCTTCTCTTAATTTCACACCAATTAAGAGAAGCTTTTTTATTTTACCTTTTTTAAATTTAATTATGAATTAATAACTAAGTCTATAATCCAATAACCATATTCTCCAGAACTAGCCTGAGTATTTCTACAACATAAAAATGTTCTGTATCCAAAGGATTCTGCTCTTTCTTTAGAGTATGAAGAATATAAATCAGGAATTCCTAAACAATAAGTATTTAATTTTTTATTCTTTCCTAATATAAGATGATTATATTTTTTAGCTCCAACTAATAAAAAGGGATTTGAATACCATCTCCAAGGGAAATTTATTATAAGTGGAAGTTCTTCATAAGATATTCTATACCATTCCATTTCTTCATTTGGCTTTTCAAATGGATTCATCCTAATACTTTTTTCTATTATTTTATTAATATAATCTTCTTCTTTAGATTTTCTTTCATAAAAATTCCAATAATCACTGCTATTAAAAATTAATTGTCCTGTATCATTTGTTAAGGAGTCTTCTCTATCAAGATCTAATTTTTCTTCTTTCTCTTTTTCATATTCAAAAATATTAGGAAAATCTTCTTCCTTAAATTTTTCACTTTCAAATACTTTGATTGCTTCTATATCTTCTTTTTCCTCTACTCTTACTTCTTCTTTCTTTTCTTCATTTACATCATTTATTTCTACTTTCTGGTTTCCTTCCTTAACAGTATCTTCTATTCTATCTATCTCTTTATTTATTTCTTCAAATTCTTTTATATCTCTATCTTCTACTTCTACTTCTTTTACTTTTTCTTTTTTGTGATTTTCTTCTTTATTAATTACTTGAATTTTTTCTTCTTTTTCCAAGCTTTTTGCTCTAGTTTTTTTATTATTCCATTTAAAGGGTTCTTTTTTAAAGCCTAATAAAGGAGCTACCGTATTAGTAAGTGAATCTTCAACTAAAATAGCTACCCCTTCAATCTGTTCTACTTTCAGTCCACTATCTCCTATATTATTTCTATCCATTTCAAATTTAATATTCCTCTTGCCTTTATCATCTACAAAAAAATTATCTATAGGAATTTGTTTAGGACCTGTAGGTAAATTAGCCAATAAGGTAAAGCGATATCCCTTTTCTTTAGGAATAATTTTTAATTCTTGAACGTATAGTTGAAATCTTGCTTTATTCCCATAAGCATCTATTTTACAGTATCCAAAAGGCTCCTTGCTAGATATGGCATATCCTTTGCAGTCTTGTCTTAAAATAATAAATGACCGATAATTAGCATTACTCAATTATAACCCCCCATTTCTTTATGCTCAGATTCAAAATATCATACCTTGTCTTTATAATATATTTATGGAGAGTTAAAAATATGCTATTATTCTCCTTTTAGAGCATCTGCTAACTTTGCAAAATCTTCAACAGAAAGCATTTCTCCTCTAATATTTTCATCAAAATCAATTTTACTAAATACAGTAGCAAGTTCATTTTTTGAAAGATCCGTTACCTTTTGACTGATCAAGTTATTAATTAATTTTTTTCTTCTTTGAGAAAAAGCAGCCTTTACAATTTTAAAAAATAATTCTTCATCAATAACATCTACTGAAGGCTTAGGTAATACTTCTAATTTTATTACTGCAGAATCAACATTAGGTCTTGGAATAAAGCAATTCCTAGGGACATTAGCAATAAAGAGCGGAATAGCATAATAATTTACAGCAGCTGTTATAGAACCATAATCCTTAGTTCCTGGCTTTGCTACTAATCTTTGGGCAACTTCTTTTTGAACCATTATAGTTATACTTGAAACAGGCAACTTATTTTCTAAAAACATCATAATAATAGGGCTAGTAATATAATAAGGAAGATTAGCTACTACTTTTATTGGATTATTATTATTTTTTTCTTCTATTATTTTTTTAATATCAGTTTTTAGTATATCAGCATGGATTATTTCTAAATTATCATATTCACTTAAAACATCCTCTAAAATAGGTATCAATTGAGAGTCAATTTCAACAGCTACTACCTTTTTTGCCTGTTTTGAAAGTGCTTGAGTAAGGCTTCCTATTCCCGGACCTACCTCAAGAACAAAATCTTCATGGCTTATTTCTGCCCCTTCAATAATTTTATTTAGGACATGCATATCAATTAAGAAATTTTGTCCATATTTTTTTCTAAAAACAAAAGGATATTTATTAAGTATTTCTTTTGTTTTGCTAGCTGATGCTATTAAATCCATATCTTATCCTCCATTAGAAAAAAGCCGATTCTCTTCGGCTTTTTCTATTCAACTAATACATATACTTTTAATTGTTGTCTTCCAAAATTTCTTGCTTCTTGAACAGTATCATAATACAAGTCTATTTTATTTCCTTTAATAGCTCCACCTATATCTTCTGCAACAGCACATCCATAACCTTCAACATACAGTTTTGTTCCAAGAGGAATAACAGTTGGATCAACTGCAACAGTTCCTACTTTTGCCCTTGTACCTGAATAAGTAATACCAAAAGCAGGATGTCCTGGTGCTTTCCCTGTATCTGCATAACTTGCTGTATAGGCAGTAGCATTCATTGAAAGGACCTTACTATACTTATATACTTTCCCGTCTTCTCCCTCAATCACATTTTCAGCACCAATTTTAATGATTTCTTCTTGAGCTTCTTCAATAATTACCTCTGATATAATCTCTCTATTGATTTCTTTTCCTCCAATATATTCAACTTTAATAGTAGTTTCTTTTAGTCCATCTTTTCCTTCTTGGATAAGTTTCTTCTCTCCAACTGGAAGATGAGGTGTTTCTTGTAATTTTGTTTCATAAGGAACTATTTCTGTGTTCGTGATAATTTCTTCTTCACGAGTACTTATACTTAATTCCATATGAGGAATTATTTTTTCTTCTAATTTACTGCTAATACTCACAAGCTTATCTTGTGATATTCCTTCAGCCTTAAGAAAATCTTTTACTGTCACAGCTTTAGTATAAACTTCTTCTTTTTTACCGTTCAAAGTTAAATTAATTGGAACGGCTCTAGTAATCTTAATTGTCATTCCTTCTACTAAATTCTCATTCATGGCCACATTTATTTCGTCGTTTGTATCAATAATAATGCTTTGTTCTTGTAAAAAAGTTTCAACTGTAGTCTTTGGTGTTTTATATAAATAAACTTTATCATTGTCTATTACAGTAACCTCTTTTAACATTAATTGATATGCTGTTGCACTGCTGGAGCTCAACAAAAACATGACCATGATGAGAAACAATGTTCTTGTTTTCTGATTCATTTTTGTACCTCCTGCAATTTCAATTTGATTCTTAGGTATTATAATTTGTAATCAATGAATTGTCAAATAACTAAATGTATATTTTTTACAAATCCCTCTAACCCTTGATATTACTATTATATACACATCTTTTAAATTTTATTCATAAATATTTTACGATTTTGTAAAAACTTTTTTATAATTTCTTAACATATAAAAAAGCCAGAATACATAAGGCTTTAAAGCACCTTACATATTTTGGCTTTACAAAATTATTATGCATTTTTGTAACATAAACTTAATATTTCTTAAATTTCAAATAACTTTTTAGCATTTTCCTTAGTAATATTAGCTACAGAGTCCAAGTCAAGTCCTTTAATTTGAGCAATTTTTTCTGCAATAAATTTTAGTTTAGTAGAATCATTTCGTCTGCCTCTATAAGGTTCAGGACTAAGATATGGAGCATCTGTTTCTATAAGAATAGAAGATATAGGAATCTTTTCAACAACTTCTACAATTTTTTTTGCATTCTTGAAGGTTACGGTTCCCCCTATTCCTATATAATAACCCATTTTAATATATTCTTCAGCCATTTCTGCACTACCAGAATAGCAATGGATGACTCCTTTTTTAGGAGGATTAATTTTATTAATTATATTAAAGGTCTCTTGGCTTGCCTCCCTGCTGTGTACTATAATAGGTAGATTTTCTTCTATAGCCCACTCAATTTGTCTTTCAAACCAATATTTTTGCAAATCTCTAGGTGAATTATCATAATAATAATCAAGCCCTATTTCACCTATTGCAACCACCTTTTCTTCTTTAGATAAAATCTTTAATTCATTAAAGTTATCTTCATTTAATTCTTTAACTTCATGGGGATGTACCCCAATACTGCAATATATAAAATCATATTTTTTTGCCAAATTTAAACCTTCTTTAGATGAAGAAATATCGGCGGCAGTCTGTATAACATAATCTATACCGTTTTTAGTTAAATCAGATAATAATTCTTCCCTGTCTTCATTAAAAGCTTCATCATCATAATGTGCATGAGATTCAAAATACATTATTCCACCTTCGCTCCACTTTCAATATCTTTGTCTGTCGAAACTAAAACCATATTTCCATTATCATCAGAAGCTGCCAATATCATTCCTTCAGAAAGGATACCTCTTAATTTTACGGGTTTTAAATTACATACTACAATTACTTTTTTTCCTACCATTTCTTCAGGACTATAATATTGGGCAATGCCTGATACAATTTGTCTTACTTCATTACCTATTTTTATTTGTGATTTTAGTAATTTATCAGCTTTTTCAACTTTTTCACATTTAAGAACTTCTCCAACCTTTAATTCTACCTTAGCAAAATCATCAATTGATATATATTGATCTTTATTTTCTCCTGTTTTTGCAACAGATTCTTCTTGAGCTTTCTTTTGAGCTTCTTCTAACTTTTCAAGTTCAACCTTTAAATCTATCCTTGGGAAAAGTATTTCTCCTTTATTAACTGATATATTATTAGGAAGCTTACCCCACTCTTTTATACTATCCCAAGAAGTCAAATCTCCTTCTTTTATTCCAAGTTGCTCCCATACCTTAGGCGAAGTTGAAGGCATAAAAGGTTGAATTAAAATAGATACGATTCTTAAAACTTCTCCTAAATTATATAAGACATTAGCTAGTTCAGCTTTTTTAGATTCATCTTTTGCTAAAATCCATGGCTGGGTTTCATCAATATATTTATTAGCTCTTCTAATTAAATTCCATATTTCCGTCAATGAATCACTAAACAATAGTTTTTCCATGTATTCTTCCATTTTAGATATAGTTTCTGTTACGGTTTTCTTTAAATTTTCATCAAAATCAGTAGAAACTTTATCTTCTGGAAGCTGACCATCAAAATACTTATTAATCATTGCAACAGTTCTAGATAATAGATTTCCAAAGTCATTTGCTAAATCTGAATTAATCCTTTGAATTAAAGCTTCATTATTAAAGTTTCCATCTTGCCCAAAGGCAACTTCTCTAAGTAAGAAGTATCTAACAGCATCTGAACCATAACGATCAACTAAAACTTTAGGATCAACTACATTTCCTTTAGATTTTGACATTTTACCGCCATCAATTATTAACCATCCATGACCAAAAACTTTTTTAGGTAAGGGTTCACCTAGCGCCATTAAAATTGCAGGCCAAATAATAGTATGGAAGCGTACAATTTCTTTACCAACTAAATGAACATCTGCTGGCCAATATTTTTTATATTCTTCTTCATTATCAGACAAATAGCCTAAAGCAGTAATATAGTTAGAAAGAGCATCAACCCATACATACACCACATGATCTGGGTCAAATTCAACAGGTATTCCCCATTTGAAAGATGTTCTAGAAACACATAAATCCTCTAAGCCTGGCTTTAAAAAGTTATTAATCATTTCATTTTGCCTTGCTTGAGGTTGTATAAAGTCTGGGTTATTTTCTATATGCTGAATTAATTTATCTTGATATTTTGATAGCTTAAAGAAATAACTTTCTTCTTTTATCTTTTCTACTTCTCTCCCACAATCTGGGCATTTCCCGTCATTTAATTGCCTTTCTGTAAAAAATGTTTCACAAGGAGTACAATACCAACCCTCGTAAGTACTTTTATAAATATCTCCATTATCATATAACTTTTTAAATATTTTTTGGACTGATTTTACATGATAGTCATCTGTTGTTCTAATAAAAGTATCATAACTTATGTCCATTAGCTTCCACAATTTTTTAATCCATGTTACAATATTATCTACATATTCTTTTGGATTGATACCGTTTTGTTTTGCAATACGTTCTATTTTTTGTCCGTGTTCATCAGTTCCGGTTAAAAATTTTACATCATAACCTCTAAGTCTTTTATACCTTGCCATAGCATCTGCGGCAACTGTAGTATATGAATGACCAATGTGAAGTTTGTCGCTAGGATAATAAATAGGCGTAGTAATATAAAATGTTTTTTTGCTCATCTTTTACCTCCATCTTACTTGTAGATTTTTAATTATATTATCATTAGATATATTAAAAAATATTATATAACCATTATTAAAAAAAAGCAAAAACAATTAAAAGTCAATAAATTATTTATTAAAAGTATGGATATTATAATTTTATATATACTATTACTATTATGTTATGAAAATAATAATTTTTTTCGATTCTATTGACTTTTTTCGTATAATTACTGTATCATTATATACTGGGGCACGATTTTTATTTTGTTTATTTGCCAATTTGTTTTTTTATTTTATAAATATATATAATTTTAAGGAGGGTTTTAATGGCAACTCAATCATGTTTTCCAAGGAGTGAAATAGGAGCAAATAATCCTATATTTTCTCAAATCAGAACTACAATCGAAACACCTTTTTACGGCAATAATGTTGTAAAAATAACATCTTTAAAAGAAGCTTATAAATTAGCAGCTGCTTCTCCTGGAACAATTGTAACTGATATTCCCGTTTACAATCCGGAAGCTATTGGATTAGATTCCGATGCTAAAGTACTTCTTTTTAATGATGGTGCTGTAAGCGGCCGTGCTGCGGCAGCAAGAAGAATTATTGGTGAGCCTGGAATTAATACTAATGAATATGCTCTTAAAATCAGCGAAGCAGTTTATAAAAGCCGCTTCAAGAAAATGTATCATGCTGAAGTTTATGTAGGGCTTGACAAAGATTTTATGGTAAAAGCTCATCTTTTAATTCCTGAAGGTCAAGAAAACATAATGTATTCTTGGATGCTTAATTTCCAATATATTAATGAATACTACTTTAATATGTATCAAGACTCTGTTAAGTTAAAAAATGAAGGAGATATCTACGTATTCTCCGATCCTGAATGGTCTCATCCAGAACATCCAATGGGACTTACATGTTTTGATCCTGAGCACAACTGTGCTGCAATTCTTGGAATGAGATATTTTGGAGAACACAAAAAAGGTACACTGACTCTTGCATGGGCTATTGCTAATCGTAACGGCTATGCATCTTGTCACGGTGGACAAAAAAGATATAACTTACCTTCAGGTAAAAAATTCGTAGCAGGTGTATTTGGTCTTTCCGGTTCTGGAAAATCTACTATTACTCATGCTCGTCATGATGACAAATATGATATTACAGTACTTCACGACGATGCTTTCGTTATTTCAACTAAAGATGGTTCTTCAGTAGCACTAGAACCTGCTTACTTTGATAAAACTCAAGACTACCCATTAACTTCTGAAGACAACAAATATTTATTAACACTTCAAAACAATGGGGCAACTCTTGATGAAAATGGAAAAGTTGTTGTTGTTACAGAAGATATCAGAAACGGAAATGGTCGTGCTGTTAAATCTAAATTATGGTCACCTAACCGTATTGATAAATTTGATGAACCTGTTAATGCAATCTTCTGGCTAATGAAAGACCCAACTCTTCCACCTGTTGTAAAAATTAAAGGAGCTGAACTTGCTTCTGTTATGGGTGCTACTTTAGCAACTAAAAGAACAAGTGCAGAAAGACTTGCACCAGGTGTAGACCCTGATGCTTTAGTTGTAGAACCTTACGCTAACCCATTTAGAACCTACCCATTAGCAGATGATTACAATAAATTTAAAGCTTTATTCCAAGAAAGAAATGTAGATTGCTACATTTTAAATACAGGTTTCTTTATGGATAAAAAAGTAACTCCAGCAGTTACTTTAGGATCTTTAGAAGCTATTGTTGAAGGAACTGCTAATTTCAAGCCTTGGGGGAACTTCTCTGACATCGAAATTCTTGAAATTGAAGGATATATTCCTGATTTAAATGATGCAGATTACTTAGATCAGCTCAAAAAGAGAATGGAAGACAGAATTAGATTTATTGAATCCAGAGAAACTGAAAAAGGTGGATTTGATAAACTTCCTCAAGAAGCATTAAATGCACTTAAGAAAGTTGTTAATGAAATATAATAAAAAAGGAGCATAAGCTCCTTTTTTATTTTCCAAAAATATACAAGGTAATATAAAAAGAGGCTATAACTCCTGCTATATTAGCTATAAGGGCTCCTACAAGAGTATACCTTGTTTTTTTAATTCCAACGGACATAAAATAAACAGACATAGTATAAAATATTGTTTCCGTACATCCCATAATAATTGATACTAACCTTCCAATAAAAGAATCTGGACCATACTGTTTAAATAAATCTAAAACCAGTCCTAAACTAGCTGAAGAAGAAATACTTCTAAGTATAATAAGAGGAATCAATTCAACAGGAAAAGATATTAACTTAGTTATAGGCCTTAAAAACACTTCTAATATATTTAAACTCCCCGAAACCCTAATAATTCCAACAGCAACCATAAGCCCGATTAATGTAGGCATTATGGTTAAAATTATATTTACACTTTCCTTTGCTCCTTCTATAAACACATCAAATATATTTACCTTTCTTAATAAGCCGTAAATAATGACTCCAGTTACTATCAAAGGAATCATAAAATCGGATATATATAATATCCATTTCAAATTTTCTTCCTCCTTTCCATAAGCTTACCAAATATAATTGCTACCACTGTAGATATACTAGTTGCCAATATCGACGGGCCTATTACTTCTGAAGGATTAGCTGAACCATATTGAGCTCTGTAGGCAATTATATTTACTGAAATAAGCTGGACGGAAGAGATATTAACAATTAAGAACATACACATAGTATTACTAGCTTCATCCTTTTTAAGATTTAATTCTTGTAATGCTTTCATTGCTAATAAGCCTGGTGGAGTAGCTCCCCAACCGAGACCTAATACATTAGCAATCATATTTGCTGCTATATATTTTTGTGCATCATGTCCATCAGGAATATCAGGAAAAAGATATCTTAATATTGGTCGAATTTTTATCGTTAATAGATTAATTAAACCCGATTTTTCTGCAATTTTCATAATGCCCATCCAAAAGCCAAGTACTCCTAATAATCTAATACAAACTTCCACTCCTTCTGTTGATGAAATTATAGCAGTATTAGTGACTTCACCCATTTTACCCGTAAATGCAGCAACAATAATACCTAATAAAATCATAAAAGCCCATATATAATTTAACATAGCTTCACCCGTTTTCTAATTACATTTATACTTGCAGTATAATAATTAAAAATAAAAGTAAAATTCAAACTTTATATATATATATGTTGTCCAAATCAAAATATGAACAAGCTTAATAAAAAGTTTTATAAGTCTTTTTCTTTGTCGAATTGTCGAAAATGTATGGTAGAGTTGTTACCAAGTATTATATTGCTTTATTTGATAAAAAATGTAACATACATTATAATTTTATGTGAAATGCCTAAAATAATTGGAGAAGTTTTTGTTATAAAGTCATATCTTGACGAGATTTGATAACTAAAAATGTATATAATTCTTTATATTACATTTTTTTTTAAAAAACTTGTTGACTTTTATTTCTAATTATGGTATTCTAGCATTGTAGTTTAATGTCGAATAATAAATTATAAGAGGAGAGGATTTAGAATGAAATCAACAGGTGTTGTAAGAAAAGTTGACGAATTAGGGAGGGTAGTTTTACCTATCGAGTTAAGAAGAAATCTCGATATCAATGAAAAAGATGCTTTAGAAATTTTTGTTGACAATGACAAAATAATCTTAAAAAAATATCAACCTGCTGACATCTTCACAGGAAGCATGGATGATTTAATTGATTATAAAGGTAAAAAGATTTCTAAAGAAACAATCATTGAACTTGTAAGATTAGCTGGAATGGAATTAAAAGAATAAAAAAAAGCCATGAAACTGGCTTTTTTTTATTCTTTTCTTTTATTCTATTTGATGGATTATTTTATAGACTTCTCTTTTACTTATTTTTCTATCTTTAGCCACTTGCTTTATGGCTTCTTTATTATCTATCCCTTGTTTAATGTAGAAATCGTAATGAGCCTCTATAGTAAGATTATCCCACTTCTTTGTTTCCATTTCTTCTATTTCATCTTTAGACAAGGCTTCGATAACTAAAACAAATTCACCTTTTGGCTCATATTCTTTGTAATAATTAATTCCTTCACTAATTGTACAATTATAAACCTCTTCAAATTTTTTTGTAAGTTCTTTAATAATAGAAATATTTCTATTACCAAGGACTTCATAAAGAGATTCTAATGTTTTTAAAAGTCTGTGGGGAGCTTCATAAAGTATAATTGTTCTATCTTCTTTTTTTAGTTTATCTAGTCTTTCTTTTCTTTCTTTATTGTCTGTAGGAAGAAAACCTTCAAAGACAAATCTATTTGTTGAAAGTCCTGAAATAATAAGTCCGCAAATAAGAGCTGAAGGTCCAGGTATTGGGACAACTTTAATATTATTTTCATAAGCAAGCCGGACTAAGTCTTCGCCGGGATCTGATATTCCGGGAGTACCTGCATCAGTTACTAAGGCAATATTTAACCCTTCTTTTAATTTTTCAATAATAACTGGCCCTTTTGTCTTTTTATTATGCTCATGATAGCTTGTTAAAGGAGTATTAATGTTTAAGTGATTTAATAGTTTTTTAGTATGTCTTGTATCTTCTGCTGCAATTAAATCTACTTCTTTTAAAATTCTTACTGCCCTATAACTTATATCTTCCAAATTTCCTATAGGAGTTGCACATAAATATAGTATTCCGGCCATTTATAACCCTCTTTTATAATTATTATCTTTTAACTTTACTAATAATTTATATTTATTATAAGTTTAAAGTCTGTTCTAACCATAATATAACTTTCTTAGTTCAGCAGTATATTCTCCATTTTCATCATATACAATAAGCGGAGCTAATACTTTAATTAATACACCAGCATTTTTTATAGCTTCAATTAAAAGTAAATTTGGTTCTTTGCCTTCATAAGGCTGTACAAAACGAATTTTTTTAGGCTCTAGTCGGTATTTTCTAAGTAAATATATAATATCAACTAATCTTTGTGGACGGTGGACTAAATAAAAACGTCCTTTATTTTTTAATAAATAAGCCGATGCTGAAATTACATCTTCTAGTTTACATAATAATTCATGTCGTGCAATAGCCTTGGGCTCATGGGGATTTTGCAGCCCTCCCCCTTCATTCATATATGGAGGATTTGATGTAACAACATCAAAAGATTCCTGCTTATAGTAATCTTTAACCTTTTTTATGTCACCAAGGTCTATCCTTATTTTATGATATAAATTATTGTAAGTAACACTTCTTCTAGCTATATCAACACTTTCAGTTTGAATTTCAAGGCCTACAAATTTTTTTCCTTTTGTTTTAGCTTCTAATAAAATAGGAATAATCCCATTCCCAGTCCCTAAATCAATTACTTCTTCGCCTTCTTTAACATCTGCAAAAGATGATAAAAGGACTGCATCCATACCAAAACAAAATAATCTAGGGTTTTGAATGATCTGGTAACCCTTTATATTAAGATCATCTATCCTTTCACCCTCTTTTAGTTCTATCTCAGTCTTCATCAAATTCAACCTCATCAAGTAATTCATCTATATCTTCATTTTTACTTTTCTTTAATGATGGATCAAAGCTAACAAGATCTGCAGAATAAACCGCTACCTCTGTTTCATCATCACCCTTAGTAACAGCAACTCTAATCAATTGCCTAAGAACATTAACTGACAATACTGTTCCTTTTCCATCAGGTGTAGTAACTTCTTGTCCCACATCTGGAAGTTTTTCATTTATTTCTTTATAGGTTTCTTCTTCATATTTTAAACAGCACATAAGCCTGCCGCAAACACCAGAAATCTTTGTAGGATTAAGTGATAAGTTTTGATCTTTTGCCATCTTAATTGAAACAGGCTGAAATTCACATAAAAAGCTGGAACAGCATAAGCTTCTGCCGCATATTCCTAGGCTTCCCATCATCTTTGTTTCATCTCTTACGCCTATTTGTCTTAATTCTATTCTAGTCTTAAAAATGGCTGCTAAATCCTTTACTAATTCTCTAAAATCAATTCTTCCTTCTGCTGTAAAGTAGAACATAATTTTATTGTTATCAAAAGTAAATTCTACATCTATTAACTTCATCTCTAATCCATGTTCTTTAATTTTTTCTTTGCATATATCGAAAGCTTCTATTTCTTTTTTCTTGTTTTCTCTTTCTATTTCATCATCTTCTTCTGTTGCTATTCTAATTACCTTTTTTAAGGGAGAAACCAATTCTTCTTCACTTATTTCTTTACTACTAACTACAACTGTACCGTATTCTATACCTCTTGCAGTCTCTACAATAACATGACTTCCTGTTTCTATTTGTAAACCATCTGGGTCAAAAAAATATATCTTACCCGCTCTTCTAAAGCGTACTCCTATAACATTAGCCATTATCATTCTCCTTTATTTGTAATAACATAACTTCTAATGTAAGTCTTAAATTAGCATTTTTACTAATTTGAATTCTAGCATTATTAATTGCGTCTAAAACTTTGTCTATATTATTATAAGATAGGTCCATACTATGATTCAACAATATATTTACTTTATCCTTATTAATAATATATGAATTATCTCCAACATGCTTTATTAATAAAACATCCCTATACCAAATATACATAAGATATAGTATTAACTCTATGTCTTCTTTATAATTTTCCATTTCTTTTTGTATTTTATATATATTTATTAAATCTTCATTTTTAATTTCTTGTATCCAGCCAATTACCTTTTCTCTTAAATCCATAAAATATTCTGACTCAAGCATTTTTTTAACTTTTCCAATGCTTCCTTCTGAAAAAGAAATATATATGTCAATGTTTTTATCTTTAAATTCATTGGTGTTTATAAAATAAGCCTTAACTTCTTCGGGCTTTAATAAATTAAGCTTAATAAGTGAGCATCTGGATATAATGGTAGGAAGAAATTGTTCATAATTGGTAGAAATAAGAATTATAATACCATAAGCAGGAGGTTCTTCTATAGTCTTTAATAAGGCATTTTGAGCCTGAACAGTCATATTATCTGCATTTTCAACAATAAAGATTTTGTATTTATACTTATAAGGTTTTATTTCCATTTCTTTTAGGATACCTTCTCTAATTTCATCTACTCCTAAATTCTTTTTTTCTGATTTTATAAAAAAAACATCTGGATGATTTCCAGAATCAAAGGATCTGCAAGAAATACATTCATTACATGGACTAATACCTTCCTTAAGACATTGAAGAGTTTTAGCATATGCATAAGCAAGAGTTTTCTTACCAATACCTTCAATTCCATCAAAAATATAGCTATGAGATACCTTTTTGCTTTTAATTCCTTGTTGAAGCCCCTCTATAATTTCCTTATGACCTACAATTTCTTCAAAGCTATACATATAATAATCTCCTGTTCTTATAAATTTTGATTCAAAAAAATACCGCTGTGTAGCAGCAGTGTATTAATTATTTATGTAATTATATCTAATAGTAAACCTCTTATTTCATCTACTCTAGCTAAAATTTTTAAGTGATCTTTTTCTTTCTTTATAATTTCTTGGGCCAATTCATCTAAATTATCATTAACTTTTTTTACAATACCATATACTCTGTGTCTTCCTCTTTTATCTAAAAAGTTTTCTCTTGAAAATTTATGAGATCTAGATACTACTTCATTCATAAATTCAGCAACCATTGTTCTATACTTTTTTAAATCCTTAACATCCATATGTTCAGCCAACTTTTTACCTTGGACAGTAATATCTTCTATCATTCTTTCAAGCTTTTCTTGTAATTCTGATTCATCTATTTTGCTTAAAAGTGTAAAAGCAAAATCCTTCTCTGTTACTCTTTCTTTTGTTGCTTTTACTTCTGAAATATTTGGTATTTGGACTGGCCCTACTTTCATATCCATTAATATTTCTCCTTTTAACTAAATTTTTTTAAATTGCTCTACATCCAATACAAAAATAGTAGCTCCTCCTACTGTTACTTCAATCGGATAAGGCACATATCCATCTGCTACACTCGTAAGAGGAAAGTTTGCTGTTGTAACTTGCTTTCTACTTTTACATTTATTTTCTATGATTGTGATAACTTCCTCAACTTTTTCTTCTTCTGCACCAATAATAAGAGTAGTATTACCAGATTTTAAAAATCCACCAGTACTAGCTAACTTTGTAACCCTAAAACCTCTACTGCTTAACTCATCCATTACTTTATGAGCATCGTCATCATGAATAATTGCTGTCACTAATTTCAATATAAACCCCCCTCTAAAAATCTATTTATTTCACTAATAATTTGATTTTTAACTTCATCTATGGATTTACTTGCATCAATACGCCTTATTCTTTTAGGATAACGCTTTAAAAGAATTTTATAACCTTCATATACAAGCTTATGAAAAGAAATATCTTCTTTTTCCAAACGATCTAAAGACTTTTGACTTACTTTTCTATCCATAGCATCTTCAGGCCTAATATCAAAAAAGAAAGTTATATCTGGCTGAATTCCCATTAAGGCAAAACGGTTTATTGATTCCACAACTTCTATTCCAATTTTTCTAGCATAACCTTGATAAACAATACTTGAATCAACAAACCTATCACATATCACAACTTTTCCAGCCTCTAAAGCCGGCTTTATCTTTTCTTCTACGTGTTGAGCTCTAGAAGCTGCATAAAGGAGGGCTTCTGCCATATATGATAAGTTATCATTATTTACGTCCAAAATAATGCTCCTAATATGTTCACTGATGTCAGTTCCCCCCGGTTCTCTTGTAATAACGACTTCATAAGCTTTATCATTAAAAAACTTCTTTAATTCTTCTATTTGAGTCGTCTTTCCTGAACCGTCAGGTCCTTCCATAGTAATAAATAATCCCTTCATAAGTCACCCCGTCTAACCAATAACGTCAATAGTTCTTTTTTGTTTAATACGTCTAGCAATTTGTTCTATATGAATTTTTGTAATTTCTTCTCCAGGAGATAATATTGGAATTCCAGGAGGATATAAAACAACAGATTCCCCTGATATTCTTCCTCTTGCATCTTCTAAAGGAAGGCTTTTTTTGATACTATAAAAAGCTTCTCTTGGAGAACTTTTAATAGTTGAAATTGGATATATTATATTATATGTATCGGTTTTTTCTTCATTTATCATTAACTCTTTGTCAATACTTATTAATGCATTATAAAGACTATTAAATGCTTCTATGCTATCAACTATAGTTGAAATTCCAACAAAATGAACTTCACTAGACATTTCCATTTGAATTTTGTAGCTATCCCTAAGTATTTTATCAATATCTATTCCAGTTTTATTGCTTCTTCCAGTATAAAAAACTAATCTCGATATGTCAATTTCTTCAATTGAATAGTTATTATTAAGTTCTTCTCCCAAAAGCTTTATCCTAGTTAATTCATTTAATTTTTCTCTTAAATTTATGAGATTTTCAATATAAGTATCAAAGCCATTATTTTTTCTTTCATCTAAATAGTTCCTAAGCAAATCCATCATTCCCATTAAAATATATGAGGGACTGCTTGTTTGAATCATTTTTACTATTTGCTTTACTCTATTTTTGTCAAATCTATTTCCTTTAAAATGAATTAGTGCACTTTGAGTTAAAGCCGGAAGAGTTTTATGAAGACTTTGAATGACGATATCGGCACCACAACTAAGGGCTGTTTTTGGAAAGGCAGAATGAAAATTAAAATGAGCACCATGCGCCTCATCAACAATCAAAAGTTTATTAGAGTTATGAGTTATCCTTGCAATTTCACTAATATTAGAAGTAAAGCCTTCATATGTAGGGCTAGTAATAAATACTGCTTTTGCTTTAGGATAATCTTCTATAGCTTTTTGAACATTTTTGGGGGATATGCCTCCTAATAAGCCATATTCATCGATAACTTGAGGATTTATATATCTTGGAATAATATCTCCTAAAATCATCCCATGATAAGTAGAATAATGACTATTCCTAGCAATAATTAATTCATCTTTTGGATTACATACTCCTAAGATTGCGGATATTACCCCTGTTGTAGAACCATTAACAAGAAATAAGCTTTCATCAGCACCAAAAGTTTTTGCCATTAATTCTTGAGCTTTAGCAATTACATCATTTGGCTCATATAAATTATCCATCTCTCTAATTTCAGTAAGATCAAGCTTTAATAAAGGAAAAGAGTCTAATCCCCTGCCTAATTTATGTCCAGGCATATGAAAAGGATATACCCCACTGTTAGCATAATCCATTAATCTATCGTATAAATATACATCTGCCATAAAACCAATCCTATTAACATAGATTTTTAATACATTTGTTATTATAGTATAACAAATATATTAATACTTTTAAACCAAAATAAGAAAAAGCATGTACTCCTTTGATAGAAATACATGCTTTTTTATGAGCTACCCGGGACTCGAACCCGGGACACCTGGATTAAAAGTCCAGTGCTCTACCGCCTGAGCTAGTAGCCCTTATTAGGCTTAAAGGGTGAATAGTGGGATTCGAACCCACGACCTCCAGAGCCACAATCTGGCGCTCTAACCAACTGAGCTATACCCACCATAAACGTACCTGCAGGGATTCGAACCCCGGGCACATGGCTTAGAAGGCCATTGCTCTATCCAGCTGAGCTACAGGTACAGGTAAATAAGCAATCGGGGTGACAGGATTCGAACCTGCGACCTCTTGATCCCAAATCAAGCGCTCTAGCCAAACTGAGCCACACCCCGTCAAAAAACGGCAGCCACCTACTCTCCCTTGCAGTCTCCCACAAAGTACCATCGGCCGTCTATGTCTTAACCTTCATGTTCGGGATGGGTATGGGTGTTTCCCATAGACGTAACGCCACCGAAAATTTTTAATCTTATCTACTCATTCAAACTAATAAATAGCTTTTTAAGGGTTCATGTGATATACACCCTCAAAACTAAACACTGTTATTATAGATCAAGCCCTCGACCTATTAGTACCTATCAGCTAAACATGTTACCATGCTTACACCCTAGGCCTATCTACCAGGTAGTCTACCTGGGGTCTTACTAGCTTAGCGCTATGGGAAATCTTATCT
>JAAYRK010000070.1 GCA_012518815.1 Candidatus Epulonipiscium sp.
ATTTCTTTAGCTAAGTTTTGTATTTCATCATTATCAAAGTCAATAATTGAAGTTCTTTCTAAGTAATCAGTTAAGTTAGGGGACTCTAAAGTAATTTTCATTATAATCCTCCTTATATAGCAATATTCGCATAATTATACAATAAAGTGCATATATATTCAATAAATTTTGTTAATTTAATTAGATATAGCCAGCTGTATATGATATAATTTAGAGAAAGTTTATATTAATAGATAAGGAGGAATGCCTTATGAAGAGATTATTAGTAGTTGTAGATTATCAAAATGATTTTGTGGTTGGTTCATTAGGATTTGAAAAAGCAAAAGACTTAGAGCAGGGGATATTTGAAAAAATAGAAGAGTATTTAAACAACGAGGATAAAGTTTTAATTACTTATGATACTCATTATGAAGATTATTTAAATACTAGGGAAGGCAAGAATCTTCCTGTGCCTCATTGCATTAAAAATAGTAAGGGACATAGCTTATATGGTAAAATAAATGGTTTTGCTAATGCAGAAAATATATTATATTACGAGAAAGAAGGATTTGGCATATCCCCTAAGGATATGATTAAAATTGCTAATGAAATAGGGGAAGATATTAAAGAAATTGAATTTGTGGGCTTGGTTACAAATATATGTGTAATAAGTAACGCAGTATTATTTCAATCACAATATAGAAATACGGATATAATTGTAGATGCAAGTCTTTGTTCTAGTTTTGATGAGGAATTACACAATAAAAGCTTAGATGTAATGGAAGGTTTACAAATAAAAGTTATAAATAGAAATTAAAAAGAGCACCCTAGGTGCTCTTTTTTAAGTGTTAAATGTTATTCATAAACTTTCTAATTTGATCAAGAATTTCATTTTTTTGAAGAACACCTAATTCGATTTTTTTATCATTTAGTTCAAGTAATAAGCGATGTTTTCCTTCAAAAGTAAATGAATCTAAAGTTTTTATTGCTTGAATTGGATACTCTTCATACTTATTACTTTTAAAACCTTTATAGAAGATTTGTATCTTTGAATATTCCTTATCGATGATAAGTTTTGATATACATGGCAAAAATGCATTTATAATTATAGCAATTAAACATATTACTGGTAAAATTAGTAGCTTTATATAATTTATTTCTGAAATAGATACTTTATAAGAAGCAGTTAGAAAATAACTAGCAAGAAATGCAAGAAAAATAAGTATAATCAAGGTATCTATTGGTGTACGCATTGTTAATTCTAATTTATTGTTATCAATTTTATGAAATATTTCCTTTCCTAAAAGGGAATTACTTTTTGCTTTATAATTTTTATTTGTTGTAGATGGAGCTTTGCTATATGTAGTAGTATTTTCTTGAGTATAAGTTATATTAGAATCATTAGTTTTATTTGCTTCAGATAAGACTTCATTATAGTTAACACTTTTTTTTGGATTATAGACTATATTTGAAGCATTAATTTTTATATCAGCTTTATCTAAATATCTAGTTATGGCATCGATTGTCTTGTTAATATGTTTTTCTCGTATACTTGAATAGATATAAATATTAACGTTATATAATTCAATGTATAAATGATAGGTAAGCAAACTATTAGTGAGAAATCTTTCAAAAGAGCTATCAGTATTTATTCCAGTTATAGCATCAATAGGATAATCATTACTGTCTTTATTAAAAAGATTTCCTGTTACTAAAGATATCGAATTAGAGGATTTATCAATAATCAATCGATAGAGCCTTTTTTTAAAGGATAAATACAAAGAAAATATAAAGATAGCAATTGCTGCACATAAAAAGACAATACTTATATTATTTAAGTCTTGAAAAGCTAAGAAAGCAAAGAATATAGATAAAAGAAAAGCTAGGATAATTCTAAAAGCATGAAAGGCTAATTTGGATTTTAATATTAGTTTATTATCTATTAATATAATTTTCATTTATTTATTTACTCCTTTACAAATTGATAATTTACTATTATTTATTAAAAGCTTTTTAAGAATTAATATTACTAATCGTAATCATTATAATCAAAAAAACCGTAGTCATAATCGTCCTCAGCTTTAATTGTATATGAAGAACTAATATTTATATTGGGATTATCTAAAAAATTAATAATTATACTAGCTAGTTTATCAACACGCTTTTTCCTATAACTTGAACAAATTAATACATCTTTATCATCAATTAGAATAAGGTTTATCTTAGATTTAATAAGAAGATTGCCAGCATTTCTATGAATAGACAATTCCTTTATATCAGTTAAAGAAAAGGAAACACTATTTTTTGTAATTATGTTTTTTTCAACTATAATTAATTTATTTAAGGATTTATTCATAATTACTTGGTGTAGTCTATATCTAAAGCATGAATAAAAAATAAAGCCCAAGCACTCTATAATTAAAATGTAATAATTAAAACCTATAAATATTATTGTTGCCATTATAGTTAATAAAAGATTTCCGATAATTGATAGTATTTCGAAGAGTTGGTTATAATTTATTATAAGCTTATTTTTTTCTAATATTGCTTTCATTAAAATCACCTTTTAATATTGATTGTTTATATATATTTTATAATATAATGATTTTTTTGTAAATTATAACAATACAATTATTTATTAAATAAGACAGTTAGCTAAATCATGGTATAGTATACTAACTGAACTTTTAAAGATGGACTTATGATGATGAATAGTGTAAAATATTGTCGAATAAAAAACACGATAATCTAAAGGGGGACTAAAAGTGACTTGTAGAAAATGTGGCAAAAAAATTGAAGGAGATGCAAAGGTTTGTGTTTTTTGTGGTGAGAAAGCAAAAATTAATAATCAACTTTTTAAGAATTTAAAAATAAGCAATAAAAAACTAGTATTAATAATATCCTTAAGCCTAGTTTTTTTTATATTAATTATTGCTTTAGGATTAGGATTTTTATTTCGGCAACCTATTTTAGCCAGTATTTATTATTCAAGGGCTAGGATAACAGAGAATATTAATGAAGATAAAGCTCTTTCTTATGCTAAAAAGGCTGTGAAATATAAGCCCAAAGATGAATATAAAGAGTACATAAGCAATATTTTAATTAGACAAGCTGAAGAAATAAAAGATGAAGATCCTAAACTTGCAATTGATTTAATAAAAGAAGCAATAGATTATTATGAAAATGATGAAAATAAAATTTTGCTTTCTAATTTGTATTTGATAAGAGCAAAGAAGGCAGTTGGAAGGGATATAGATGAAGCAATTGATATTGCTTTAGAAGGGATTAAAGAATATAATTCTGAAGAACTTAGGGTTTTTATAGAGAATTCTTACATTGAAAAGATTGAAAAACAAATAGAATCAGAACCTAATGAAGCTATACAAACTCTTTCTGTAGCAAAAGATTATATTAGGGAAGAATCTATTATACCTTTGTTAAATAAGGTAGGAGAAGCGATAGTAAGAAAAGAAAATAAGGATGCAAATGTTCTTAAAATTATTCTAGATGATTTAAATCATGATAAAATGGATGAAGTTATTGCATTAATTCATCATGGTTATGATATCTTGTTAAAGATTTATGAATATAAAGGGGATACATACAGTGAAATGAATACTGCATATATAGGAATGCAAGACTATAAAGATTTATTAGATATCAGGACTGAAAAATTACTTAATGGACCATCTGCACAAATTGTCATATGGTCTAATGAAAAAAATCAATATGGTTATTATTTTACTGAGGTGCTAGATTATAAAAACGGGAATTTATATAGTGTGTTTTATTCACCTTTTGAAAGTGAATTTGGAAGCGAAACAGAGGGCAATAAATCTATTATTACAAAGGAAGAATTATATGATATAGGGGGACATGTATTAGTTTCTACTTATCAGTGGGACGGGGAAAATTATGTTATTAATAATCAAGAAGTAGCATATGAAAAAGGAAGTTTTATTTATCCATCTGAACCTTATAATGTTGCTATAGCTTATTTACAAGCAAAAGCTTTAGGCCTTGATAATGAACTTAAAGAGATGACTTATACAGGTTCTACAAGTCATTTATATTATCATGAAGATATAGAAATGAATAATAGGTTTTCTGCCTTAGAAAGTATTAATGGCAATAGTAGGTATATAGAAATAGATTATTATGAAGAAATATTTCCATCTTTTTATTATTATTACGAAGAAGAGGCTCATTATGTTGACTACCATATTAATGAGTATAATGAGAATTTAGAAAAGTGTTTTCAAGTTAATTATTATTACGATTTAAATTATCATATTTCTTATGTTTTATTAATTAAGGACGGTTCAAATTGGAAAGTATGGGCAGTAATTAATTAAAAGAGCTTGGCAATTTTGAATTAGCTGTCGGAAGCAATATGGAGCTTAGTGGGCAGAGTAGTTATATAAAAAAAGAGCATTTCCATATAGTTTTAAAAGGAAATGCTCTTTTAAACAAAGATTTTAATTGTTAATAGTAACAGGATATTTTTCTTTTAATTCTTCTTGCTTTTTTAAATATACTTGTTGCTGCTTATACATGAGACATTGGTTTTTTGCTTCATCTTTTACTTCTTCAAAGGATGGTATTTTTGCTTCATTAACTTGATCAACTTTAATTATATGATAGCCAAATTGAGTTTTTACAGGCTTGCTTATTTCACCAGGCTGCATAGAAAAAACTGCCTCATCAAATTCAGGAACCATTTGACCTTGTGAAAATTCGCCAAGAGCCCCTCCTTTTTCTTTTGAAGGACAAGATGAATATTTGTGAGCTGCCTGTGCAAAATCCAAAGAGTTATTTATTTCTTCAAGTATTTTATTTGCTTCTTCTTCACTATCTACTAATATATGGCTTGCAGATACTGTCTTAGCTTGTGAAAACATACTAATATTATCATTAAAAAATTCTTCAACTTCTTCATCAGTTACAGATACAGAAGCCATTAATTTTTTAGCAGCATATTGTATTAATAAAGATTTTTTCATTTCGTTTAATACTGTGATAAAGCTTTCTTCACTTTCAAAGTCTTTTTCTATAGCTTCAGAATAAAGTAATTCTTGAGCAATGATTTCGTCAAGCAATTGTTTTTGACCTTGAGGGTTATTAAAAAGTGCTCCTCTTTCTCCTAAACTTTGAATTAGTGAATAAATATCTGATTGTTTAATTTCTCTGCCATCGACAGTGGCTAAAACCTTATTTTCCATAATATAATCTCCTTATCTTAAAAAAATAGTGTTATTAAGAGTGTAACATTAATTAAGCCACATGTAAAACACTAAAAATATTATCTATAAATATTTATTTAAAGACACAAATACTTAGATGGTATTAAATAATTCACATAAAAACAATTATTTATAAAGCATAATTTTTAAAAAATTTACTTTTTAAATTATAGGTGTTAAAATATTTATAAAATGACCAGAAGAAATATACTAACAAGGAGGAAATAATCTTGAATTTAATAATGCAAATTGGGATAGTCTTTTTTATTTGTTTTATAAGTGTTGGACTAGCCCTATGGGTTCCTTTACCAGCAACAATTATTGCAATGCTATTAATGTTTCTTTTACTTTTATTTAGGGTTATTAAGTTATATCATGTTAAAGAAAAATCAGATTTTCTTTTAAAAAACATGACTATTTTCTTTATACCTGCAGGGGTCGAAATTATAAATTATACTGGCTATCTTAAAGATAATTTTTTTGTATTATTATTTATTTGTGTTATAACAACGCTTATTACTTTTGCAGCAACAGCTTATACAGTTATGTTTGTGACAAAAATTCAAAAAAAATTAAATAGATAGAAAGGATTATAAAAATGAAGGAAATATTTTCATCTCCCTTTTTTGGAATTAGCCTTTGTATTTTTGCATACCAAATAGGTATTTATATAAACAAAAAAGTAGGAAGTCCTTTGGCAAACCCTATGCTAATAGCAATTAGCATTATAATAGGATTTCTGAAAATATTTAATATTCCATATGACAGCTTTAATCAAGGAGGAAAAATTATAACTTTACTTCTTGTTCCAGCAACTGCATGTCTTGGTGTATCTATTTATAAACAATTTGAACTTTTAAAAAAGAATATTATTCCTATTATTTTGGGATGTACTGTGGGAAGTCTTTCTTCTGTAGGAACTGTTTATGCTCTTTGTAAATTATTCAAGCTTGATGAAAAGCTAACTGCGTCTCTTATTCCAAAATCTGTAACAACTCCTATAGCTATAGGTATTACACAACAGCATGGTGGCATTGTGCCAATAACTGTGGTTGCAGTATTAATTACAGGACTTGTAGGTGCAATATTTGCTCCTTATATGATAAGATTTTTTAGAATAAAAAATTCAGTAGCAGCAGGTATTGCTATTGGAACTTCAAGTCATGCTTTAGGAACTTCAAAAGCTATAGAAATTGGAGAAGTTGAAGGAGCCATGAGTAGTTTAGCAATAGGTATTTCAGGAATAATAACAGTTTTATTTGCAATGTTTTTATGAATTCATTTCTATTGTTGTTTAATTATTTTAATTACCCTTATTAATAGATTTAAGAACTTTAGTTCATAGGTTTTCAACAATTTTTGAGCTTTTTAACAAATAAATTAAAATATTGATAGATATTTTTAAGAGAATAGTGTAAAATATCTTAAGTATGAGCATTTATAATGAATTAAAATGCCGTCTTCCAGCGGTTAAATTTTAACTTTAGTTTTTTGTTTATAAAAATGAAGATGGCGGTTTTTTGTTTTAGTTTACAGACAAAGAAACCGCCTATATTTATGAAAAGAAATAAATAAATGGAGGATAAAAAAATGGATTATAAGAAGTTGGCAGATATGCTTTTTCCCAATATAACAAAGACTATATCTCATTATGAAGAAACTCAGTTTCCAAAAAGAAATTTAGAAGAAGGAGCTATGGTCACAAGATTAGCACCAAGTCCCACAGGTTTTATTCATCTTGGAAATCTTTATGGAGCTTTTGTTGATGAACGTTTAGCCCGTCAAACTAATGGCATTTTCATGCTTCGTATTGAAGATACAGATGATAAAAGAAAAGTAGAAGGAGCAATTGAAACAATTATTTCTTCTTTAGAATATTTTGATTTAAAATTTGATGAAGGAGTTACTCTTGATGGTGAATTAGGAAATTACGGACCTTATTATCAAAGTAACAGGGTAGAAATATATCAGACTGTAGCTAAATATCTTGTTGAACAAGGAAGAGCTTATCCATGTTTTTGCACAGAAGAAGAGTTAGCAGAGTTAAGAAAAAAGCAGGAAGAAGAAAAGATTACTCCAGGCTATTATGGTAAATGGGCTAGAGATAGAAATTTAAGCTTTGAAGAAATAAAGAAGCGTTTAGATAATAATGAAAGTTATGTGCTTAGATTTAAATCCATGGGTTCTGAAGATAATAAATTTGAAATTGAAGATGCTATAAGAGGAACTTTATCAATGCCTGAAAACTTTCAGGATATTGTTATTCTAAAAACTAATGGAATACCCACATATCATTTTGCCCATGTGGTTGATGATCATTTAATGAGAGTTACTCATGTAGTAAGAGGAGAAGAATGGCTTTCTACCCTTCCTATACATTATGAATTATTTAAAACTTTGAATTGGGAACTACCAGTATACTGTCATACAGCTCATATGATGAAAATTGATAATGGTGTTAAAAGAAAACTATCAAAGAGAAAAGACCCAGAAATGGGCTTGGGGTATTATATGGAATTAGGCTATTTCCCACAAGCTGTAAGAGAGTATTTGTTAACTATTCTTAACTCGAATTTTGAAGAATGGAGAATAGCAAATCCAGATAGTAGTATTGACGATTTTAATTTTTCATTAAGCAAAATGAGTACTTCTGGTGCACTATTTGATTTAGATAAATTAAATGACATCAGTAAAGAGGTTTTAGTTAAAATTCCTGTTGAAGAAATATATGATTTCTTATTAAATTGGGCAAAGAAATATAGAACTGAAATAGAAAGTTATTTAATTAATGATAAAGAAGCTGTATTAAAATTATTATCAATAGGAAGAGATGCTAAAAAGCCTCGCAAAGATTTAATATATTGTGAGCAAATTTTTGATTTTATTAGCTATTATTTTGATGAATATTTTAAGATAGTTGATAAAAATCCTGACAATATTAATGATGAAGAAGTTAAAGTAATACTTAAAGGGTATCTAGAAACATATAATCATAATGATGATCAAAGTCAATGGTTTGAAAAGATTAGAGAAATTGCTGAACAGAATGGATATGCAGCTAGACCAAAAGATTATAAGAAAAACCCTGAAATGTATAAGGGGCATGTAGGAGATGTAAGTACTGTGATAAGATTAGCCGTTGTAGGTAGGGCATCTTCCCCTGATGTTTGGGAAATTCAGCAAATATTAGGTGAAGATAAAGTGCGTGAAAGAATTAAAAGTGTACTTTCAAACTAAGAAGTATTTAAAAATAAACCCCCTTTTGGGGGTTTTTATCTTAATAATTTTATTTATTTAGTCGATATATTATATAAGAATTTATGTAAATATTTTAAGTTTATAGACTGGCATTATTTAAATATAATAGGGTGATAATATGTTTATAAATAATACGTTGGAACTTAGAATTATTAATCATATAAATACTATGCAAAGGCAACAAAGCCGTCTTGCATATCAACTTGCAACAGGACAGCGGATTAATTCTGCTGCAGATGATGCTGCCGGTCTTGCTATTTCTGAAAAAATGAGGGCTCAAATTAGAGGTTTAAGACAAGCACAAAGAAATGCTTTAGACGGTATTTCATTAATACAAACTGCCGAAGGAGCTATGAATGAGATACATTCAATTTTGCAAAGGATGAGAGAAATATCTATTCAAGCTGCTAACGGTACTTATACTGATAGTGATAGAAGAAATTTAAATGAAGAGTTCCAACAATTAAAAGAGGCCGTTACTGGTATAGCAAGATCTAGTGAATTTAACACTCAATCTTTATTAGACGGTTCTAAGGATAATAAGGGTATCCGGCTTCAAATAGGTCCTAATGCCGGAGATAGCATTGAATTTACAATTAATGATATGACAGCTAAGGGAATAGGGATAGGAAATCTTGATATTTCAACTGCAGAAGGGGCACAAGAAGCAATAGATAAATTAAAGGATTCTATTGAATATGTTTCTGCAGAGAGGTCTAAACTTGGTGCCATTCAGAACCGTTTAGAACATACTATAAGTAATTTAGAAAATTATGAGGAGAACCTAACAGCAGCAGAAAGTCGTATTAGAGATGCAGATATGGCTAAAACAATTATGGAATATATTAAAAATCAAATTTTACTTATGACAAGCCAGGCAATTTTAGCACAATCCATGAGAACAAAAAGAATGCAGGTTTACTTGCTGTTATCTAGTCTTGATAATAATAGAATATGGTAAAAAGTATTTAATCATATAACTAATAATCTAAAGTATTTTTAAGATACAAATAAAAGTAAAAAATACAACATATTGAAATAATGTAAAGATTAGAGTACAATATTAAATGGTGTTTTTATATCTTAATATTGTACTTTATTTTTAACAAATAAATTACATATTATTGGTTTATTAGAGCCATAAAGCTCTAAATTAATATATATAAAATAGGAGGAATTAAATTATGCAAAAAACTAAACTAGGTATTTCAGCATCTCTTATTGCAGCAGGGATTTATTTTTTAGGAGCTATTAATTTTTTACCTGCATTTATTTTAGCCGGATATGTTTTACTTTTTGAAGGAGATAGTTGGTTAAAAAAAGCGGCAGTAAAGATGACAATGGTAGTAATTATTTTTGGTATATTATCTGTTATGGTAGGAATGATGCAAGATGTATTTTCAATTTTGAATTTAACTTTTGGAGCAATTATTAATAAGACTATTAGAGTACCTTTAAATATAGATGGAATACTTCTTGAAGTTATTAGTATCTTAAGAAGTGGATTACTTCTTATTATGGGAGTTAAAGCAACTGTATTAGGAAGCGTTGAAATAAAATTTATTGATAATTCAATAGATAGGAATATGTAATATAATAATTTTATTGCTAAAGCTGCTAACTGTATATACACTAAAAAGTGTGCAAACATTCTGCACACTTTTTTTAGTAAGAAAAGTATGTTTATTAATTTTCCAATTTGAGATATAATAATAAAAATATGTTTTTAATAATTATAAAAAAAGTAGCATATATATAAATAATTATTATAAAATAATAAGGAGCCATTATGATTAGATATATCATTAGTGTTATAATTGGTTATTTATTTGGCTGTATTCAGACTTCATATTTTATTGGAAAGATAATTAAAAAAACTGATATTCGTTCTTTAGGCAATGGTAATGCAGGGGCATCTAATGCAACGAAAGTCTTTGGTTGGAAATATGGCATTATTGTAGCTTTAATAGATATAATTAAACCCATTGCTTCTATTATATTAATTCATTATCTATGGAATAATATTTTAGCCGCTGATGAATTAATCTTTTTAAAATTTTTAAATGGTTTAGGAGTTATTTTAGGTCACAATTACCCGTTTTTCATGAAATTTAAAGGAGGAAAAGGTACAGCTTCATTAATTGGGATGTTAATAGCTATTGATATTAAAATTGCTATTATTGGTATTGTTTTAATTGTACTAACAACTATTATTACTGATTATATTGCTTTAGGGACTATGGCCTTGGTTATATCTTTTGTAATTACGCTTATTATTTTTGAATATCCGTTTTATTGTATTCTAATCTCTGTGATTATTGCTGCTATGAGCATTTATAAACATATACCAAATATGATAAATATAAAAAATAAGACAGAGACAGGATTAAGGCAAGTTATTAGAAAAAAATAATGTATATTATAAAATCAACGCATCTATTAGGAAGCGTTGATTTTTTTATAAAGATATGTTACCATATTATTACATTAATGTATATGCTAAACAATAAATATTGTGCATATATTATAATGAGGAATTATTTTGGCATCAATTATTCATTCGGGGGGGGGAAGATTAAATGATATTAGTTAAGGAATTTTTAGGCTATGAAGATCTTCAAGAAAGAGCAGTGAATAATTGGCTAAAAGAAAAGGGGGATGCAATTGAAATTATTGATATAAAATATTCCGTTTCATGTATACAATCGACTATGGAGTCAATGTCTCCTTCAAGAGAATTTAGTGGTATTTTAATTATATATAAAAGGAAAGTATAATTTATTACATACTAAAAAAGATTTCTAATTTAAGAAGTCTTTTTTTATTGCTAATAAATGCAAAGAACTTAGTAGAAAACTAAATTGATGAAGAGCTATTGATTAACCAATTTTGTTAAATTATAATAAGTGTAGTGTTTTTAATAAATAATTAAAATATTATGCACGTAAAGCTTGTGTATTAGTAGAACTGGAGGAAAATAATATGCCTATTACTGAAATCTTAGTTAGAAATGCTGAACTATACGGAGATGAAATTTGTTTAACAGAAATCAATCTGGATTTGCAAGAAAGAGATAATGTAATCTGGAAGGAATACGAGTTAATTGAAAATAATCCTGCAGGAGAATACCGTAGAGATATGACTTGGCGTGTTTTTGATGAAAAAGCTAATAGATTAGCTAATTTATTAATAAAAAGAGGTATTAAAAAAGGTGACAAAGTAGCAATTTTATTAATGAACTGTCTTGAATGGCTACCGATATATTTTGGAGTATTAAAAGCAGGAGCTATTGCAGTACCTTTTAATTTTAGGTATTCAACAGAAGAAATAAAATATTGCTTAGATTTGTCTGATGCAGTGGCTATGATTTTTGGGCCTGAATTTATAGGTCGTATTGAAGCAATTTATGATGACATTCCTAATATAAAAACCTTGTTTTATGCAGGTGAAAACCGTCCTTCTTTTGCTGAAAGTTATGACCGCCTTACTGCTAATTGCTGCTCTCAAGCTCCTAATGTTCAAATAAACGATGAAGATGATGCAGCTATATACTTTTCTTCAGGTACTACGGGATTTCCAAAAGCAATTTTACATACCCACGGAAGTTTAATGTCTGCTTGCTATACGGAAAGAGAGCATCATAAACAAAACCGTGAGGATAATTTTTTGTGCATACCACCTCTTTATCATACTGGAGCAAAAATGCATTGGTTTGGTAGTTTATTAGCTGGAAGTAAAGCTGTATTATTAAGAGGTGTTAAACCAGAATGGATACTTAGGACGATTTCTGAAGAAAAGATTACTATCGTTTGGCTTTTGGTTCCATGGGCACAAGATATTTTAGATGCTATTGAAAGCGGAGAAGTAAAACTTGAAGATTATGAGTTGAGTCAATGGAGATTGATGCACATAGGTGCTCAACCAGTTCCACCTAGCTTAATTCATAGATGGAAAAAATACTTTCCACATCACGATTATGACACTAACTATGGACTTAGTGAATCAGTAGGACCCGGTTGTGTTCATTTAGGGATTGAAAATGTTCATAAAGTTGGTGCTATAGGTAAGCCAGGATATATGTGGAAAGCAAAAATTGTTAATGAAAATGGAGAACTTGTGCCTCAAGGTGAGGTTGGAGAGTTAGTTGTAAAAGGTCCAGGAGTAATGAAATGTTATTATAAAAATCCTCAAGCAACAAAAGATGTACTTAAAGAAAATGGTTGGTTACGTACAGGAGATATGGCTAAAATGGACGAGGATGGTTTTATTTATTTAGTTGATAGAAAAAAGGATGTTATTATAAGTGGGGGAGAAAATATTTATCCTGTTCAAATCGAAGATTTTCTTAGGACTCATGATGCAATTAAAGATGCTGCAGTAATAGGATTACCTGATGACAGACTTGGAGAAATAGCTGCTGCTATTATAGAATTAAAAACAGGACAAGTATGTACTGAAGAAGATATTATTCAATTTTGTAAATCTTTACCCCGTTATAAGCGCCCAAGAAAAGTTATTTTTGATAAAGTACCTCGAAATCCTACAGGTAAAATTGAAAAGCCTAAATTAAGAGAAAAATATGGAGTAGTAAGATTGGTTGAAGCCCAAACAGAAAAATAATTGGATTTGTGCCCCAAAAAATTAGTCCCATTATTAACCTAAGTGTCTTTTTATTTATATAATTCCAATTATTAACAGTTTTAAACTATGTTTGTAGATTTTTAACATAAAAACTATAGTATATTATTTCAATTTGTTAAAATAGTATAGATATTTTAAAAGATTTTATATATAATAATGGTAGAGGTAATGTAATTTTACAAATGGCGGGGGGCAAAAGTTATGGGCGATAAGAAAAAAGCATTTGGTTTTAAAAAACTATTTAAAAAAGCAAATAAAATTGAAAAAGTTAATAAAATTGAAAAGCCTAAGAAGAATAAAGCATTTAATAAAAGAAAGAAAAAAGAATTATTTATTAATCCTATGAAGAATGTAGGCATTGCTCAAAAACTTATTATTACCTTTATTATTTTGAGTATTATTCCTTTAAGCTTTATTGCATCGTTTGCTTATAATAATGCTGAAACTACTGTTGAAAATAAAGTTGGTTATTACTCACAAAAAATGGTTGAGCAGTTAGCAGTTAATATTGATTTTAAAATAGATGAATTTGAAAAAATCCCCAGAATGATTATTGGTAATGATGAAATAATGAGAAATCTTCTAAGAGAAGATTTTGCTACTATCAACGAAGAAACACAAAATTCCCAAAGTATTCAAAGAGCCCTATTTTCAATGAATTTTTCAAATGCTGGTATGGAAGCTATTTATCTTTATAAAAATAATGGAGATATATTCAGAGCAGGCAGCAGAATTAATTTAGCTACTGAACTAAAGGGAAAAAGTGAACTAGATATATTTAAAGATTTATCAAAAACAATGCAAGAAAATAAAGGTAATTTTTTATGGCTTACTGGCTATAACGATACATATAAATATGTTCTTTTAGTAAAAGAACTATCAACAACTGATGATATTGGGATAATTCTTGTTGTGATTAATAGTGATGAATTGGAATCCATTGTTAATCAAACAGGAATGAATGGAACAGGAAGTATAATGATATTAGATGAAAATAGAATGATTATATCCCATGAAGATAGTAGTTTGTTAGGAAGTGAATTGACAGACGGTTATTTGGAAAGTATATATGGAGATACTGAATCAAACCATTTTAGAGATGGTGATGATGTAATTAGTTTTGCTACTACCAAAACAGGTTGGAAACTCATTACAAAACAACCAATGTCTTCTTTAATGGAAGAAATGCAGGTTGTTAGAAAAGGTATTATAGTTGTAGTGTTAATATGTGTTATTTTATCAATAATTATTGGTATGTATATGGCATTTAGTATTTCTAGACCTTTAAATCTTATAATTAAATTAATGGGTAAAGTGGAACAAGGAGACTTAACAGTATCTTCACCAATTAGCGGAAAAAATGAAATAGGAAAATTATCCAATAGTTTTAATAAGATGATTGAAAATGTGAGAGAATTAATTATTAAAACTGATGATGTATCAAAGCAAGTAGTAAAGGATACAACTATTATAAGAGGCTCATCAGAGCAATCTGCTGCTGCTGCAAGTCAAGTAGCTTCTGCAATTACAGAATTGGCTGAGGGAGCATCAAAACAAGCAAGACAAGTAGAAAATACTAATAGATTAATGGATAACCTGGCAACTAATATTAACAGCGTAATTGATAGAATCGAAGATATTATGAAGATGATTGAAAAAGCAGAAGCTTCAAGAGATTATGCATCAAATACTATGGATAAGCTTAATGAAAAGACTAAAAATGCTGTAGAATCTTCTCATATCATTAACCAAGAAATACAACTATTAAATGAAGAAACAAGAGAAGTTATTAAAGTTGTTAAGGTAATTGCTGGAATTAGCGAACAAACTAATCTTCTTGCACTTAATGCTGCTATAGAAGCTGCAAGGGCAGGAAAAGCAGGAAAAGGTTTTGCTGTTGTAGCGGATGAAATTAGAAAATTAGCTATGGAAACAAAAGATGCTACTGGAATGATTAACAAAATTATTTCTAATATACAAGCAAAGACTCAAAAAGCAGTAGAAATCGTTGAAAGTTCAGATAAGATTTTTGATGAACAAAAACTCATGGTGCTTGAGACTAACGATGCATTTATTGAAATGGCAGAATCAACACAAAAAATGATTGAACAAATAGAAGTAATCAATAGTAAAATAGCTGATATTTCAATGCAAAAAGAGCAAACTGTAAGTGCTATAAGTAATATTGCTGCAATTGTACAGCAAAGTGCAGCTTCTATTGAAGAAGTTACTGCAACAAGCCAAGAACAAACTACTGCTGCAGAGCAATTAGCAGTACTTGCTAATAATTTAAGTGATGTAATTGAAAGCCTCAAAAAATCCCTTGCGCAATTTATTATTAATTAATTATAATGACTAGAATTGGAGGATTTGAATGAATAATTTTGTATTTAACAACCCGACAAAGATTATTTTTGGCAAAGATACAGAAAATAAAGTTGGAGAAGAAGTAGTTAAATATTCAAAGAAGATTTTACTTGTTTATGGTGGCGGAAGTATTAAGAGAACAGGATTATATGATAGGATTATTTCATCTCTTAAAGAGTCACAAATAGAATTTATAGAGTTAGCAGGAGTAAAACCAAATCCTAGGCTTAGTTTAGTTTATGAAGGGATAAAAATTTGCAAAGAAAATGCTTTAGAATTTATTTTGGCAGTAGGTGGAGGTAGTGTTATTGATACTGCAAAGGCTATTGCTATAGGAGTGCCTTATAATGGGGACGTTTGGGATTTTTACACAGGAAAAGCTATCCCTCAGGCTGCTTTGCCAATTGGTACGGTTTTAACCATACCTGCTGCAGGAAGTGAATCTAGTGACAGCTCGGTAATTACAAATGAAGATGGTTGGTATAAAAGGGGTACAGGTTCGGAACTTATCTATCCTAAGTTCTCGATTCTTAACCCAATAATAGCGTCTACAATTCCTAAATATCATGTTGCTTCTGGTATAGCTGATATTATGGCTCATTTAATGGAAAGATATTTTACTAATACAAAAAATGTTGAATTAACTGACAGATTAATAGAAGCAACTATGAAAACAATTATTAATCATGCTCCTGCGGTGATTAGTAATCCAGATGATTACGAAGCATGGAGTCAGTTAATGTGGTCTGGTACCATAGCTCACAATAATCTTTTTAGTTGTGGTAGGGTAGGAGATTGGGCATCCCATAATATAGAACATGAATTAAGTGGTATTTATGATGTTCCTCATGGTGCAGGACTGGCTGTAGTTTTTCCTGCATGGATGAAATATGTATATAAACATGACTTAAATAGATTTGTTCAATTTGCCGTAAGGGTATGGAATGTAGAGGAAGATTTCTTTAATCTTGAAAAAACTGCGTTAGAAGGTATAAGAAAACTAGAAGAATTTTTTATTTCTATTGGTCTAGGTGTACATTTAGAGGATTTAGGGATTAAAGATGACAGGTTAGAAGAGATGGCTGATAAAGCTACAAATTCTGACAATCACAAATTAGGGAACTTTGTAAAATTAGATAAAAGAGATGTTTATAATATTTTAAAATTAGCTAAATAATAATTAGAATAGTTTTATTCCATATAAAGTCTAGGGTAGTTTTTCCCTAGGCTTTATATATGCAAAAAATAGAATAAATTACAATATAGATTTATGCTATTAGCGTGTATTTTTTAATATTTTATGATACAATGGGAACTGATAATCTACTTGAACATAATCGAAAGGAGCTTAAATTGTGAAGAAAGGTTTATCATTTATCATAGCACTTATAATTTTGTTTATTAATGTAATTCCTGCTTCTGCTCAAGAGATTCCTTTTACGTTGGAATCTGAAGCTGTAATTTTAATCGAAGAAGAAACCGGAAAGGTTCTTTATGAAAAAAATGCATATAAAAGAGTCTATCCTGCTAGTACAACGAAGATATTAACAGCTTTAATAGCAATAGAATACTTAGATCCTAATGAAATTATAAAAGTTGGAAATGAAGTATATTCAGTCCCTTTAGATGCAAGTAAAGCAGGGCACAATCCAGGTGATGAAATTACATTAAAGGATTTGCTAATATCTTTGCTACTGCCTTCTGGTAATGATTCTGCTGTTGTTATTGCTTCTGAAGTTGCAAGGAAAACAACTGGAAATGAAAATCTAGATGTTAATGGTTCGATAGCTCATTTTGCAACAATAATGAATGAAAAAGGAAAAGAATTTGGTCTTTCTAATACTAATTTTGTTAATCCTCACGGTTATCATGATGATAATCATTATTCTACCGCATATGATTTAGCTACACTTACAAGGGAAGCCTTTAAAAATCCTTTATTTAAAGAAATTATTAAAATGTCAACTGCTGAAATTGGAACAGAAGGAAATGAAAAAGAGCAAAAATTATCTTTTAAAAATAGAAATTTACTTCTAGATTCAAAAAATAAAGATAGTTATTACCCCTTTGCAACAGGTGTAAAAACAGGTTTTACCAATGAAGCTGGACAATGTCTTGTAGCTTCTGCTTATAAAGATGGTATGAGTTTGATTGCAGTAGTATTAAATAATCCTACATCTGATGGCCGTTTTAATGAAGCTAAAGCTTTATTAGAATACGGTTTTCAAAATTTTAAATTTCAAAATATAGTAACTGAAGGCGAAACAGTAACTACAGTTGATGTAGAAAAAGCAGCACCTAAAGGTCCATCTCAACTAGAATTAGTTGCTAAAACTGATTATAAGGGCTTACTTTATAAAGAGGATTTTTCCCGGGTAGAAAAATCAGTAAGTTTATTTGATGAAGTTATTATAGCACCTATTTCTAAAGGACAAATTATTGGTAAAATTACTTTTACTTTAGATGGTGAAAATTTAGGAGATGTAGAACTTATTGCAAAGTATGATATAGAGAAACGTACTATTTTGGATCTTATATTTTCTATTAAAGCAATTCCTTATTGGTGTGGAGGAATAGGAGTTGTTTTCATATTGTCATTAATTATTAGTGCAATTAAGAAGAAAAAAAGAAGAAGAAGAGGTCTTCATTTTAGATAATAATTTGTTTATATTTATAAATTAAAAAAGGAGGAATCTTAATGAGTATTATTCAAAAAAGCTTTGGAAAAATGAAAGACGGGGTTGAAGTATTTCTTTTTAAACTTACAAATTCTAAAGGAATGGAAGTAGAAATAATTAATTATGGAGCTACAATTGTTTCTATTAAAGTGCCTGATAGAAATGGTAATATTGAAGATGTCGTTTTAGGTTTTGATAATATTGATAGTTATATTAAACCTCATCCATTTTTTGGAGCTATAGTAGGGCGTCATGCAAATAGAATTGAAAATGCCGAATTTACCTTAAATGGAAAGACTTATTATCTTGCTAAAAATGACGGTGAAAACCACCTTCATGGGGGTAATGAAGGTTTTGATAAGAAATTATGGGAGTCGCAAATAATTAATATAAATATGCAAGAAAGTTTACAACTTAGTTATTTTAGTAAAGACGGAGAAGAAAATTACCCGGGAAATCTTGAAGTTAAAGTTACATATACTTTAACTGAAGAAAACGAATTAATAATTGATTATTACGCTATTTCTGACAAAGATACCGTAGTTAATCTTACTAACCATGCTTACTTTAACCTTAAAGGACATAATAAGGGAGATATTTTTGACCATCAGCTTATGATTAATGCAGATAAGTTTACTGTTACAGATGATAAAGGTATCCCTACAGGTGAAATTAGAGATGTAAAAGGTACTCCTATGGATTTTACTAGCTTAAGATCTATTAGAGAGGGATTCTTCTCAGATTATGAACAAATTAAATTCAGAAGTGGATATGATCATAATTGGGTTTTAACCGTTAGCGGAAAAGTTGCTGAAAAAGCTGGTGAGCTTTATGAGCCAGATAGTGGAAGATTAATGGAATTTTTTACAACAAAACCTGGAGTACAGTTTTATTCAGGAAATTTTGTTGACACTATTGGAAAAGAAGGAGCTAACTATAAAAATAATAGTGGCTTATGCCTTGAAACTCAGTACTTTCCTAATGCCTTAAAGCATGAACATTTTCCTTCACCAATTCTTAAAGTTGGAGAAGAATATAAGCATATTACAATTTATAAATTTTCAACAAGAAATTAAAAAGGATGCCTTGGCATCCTTTTTAATATTTTAGTATTATTCCGATTACTGCAGAAGCTACAATATATAGTATTGGGTGTTTTTTATATTTTTGAATAAGAAATAATAAAACTGCAAAGAGCACAATTGATTTAAAATCAAAGAAATCTAAAATTGCTTTGCTTTGAAGGAAACTCTCAATATTAAATAAGGCTATTTTTACAACTTCAAAAGCTGCCGCTCCAATTAGACCTATAACTGCAGGACGGATTCCTTCAAGACTTGCACGTACAATAGCTTCTTCACTAAATTTCATATAATAATGGGCAATTAATACGATTATAATGATTGAAGGAGCTATTTCGCCCAGAGTAGCAATTATACCACCCAGTATACCAGCTACTTTGTAGCCTGCAAAAGTTGCCATATTAATACCTATAGGCCCAGGAGTAGACTCTGATATTGCAATCATATTGATTATATCTTCTGTAGTAAACCAGTGATATTTATCAGATAGATTTTGAATAAAAGGTATAGTTGCTAATCCTCCACCAATAGCAAACAAACCTATTTTAAAAAACTCAAAAAATAATTGTAAGTAAATCATTTTGCATCCGCCTTTTTACGCATATTTTTATTAGTACCTATAATTCCTCCGAGTATTATAATGATAACTGGAGATATATCAGAAAATGCAACTGCAATAAATGAAAAAATGAATAAGAGTATTCCCAACCAGTCCTTTATAGATTGTTTCCACATTTTTGTAATTGTATGAACTATTAAAGCGGCTACAGCAACCCTTACACCTCCTAAAGCATGCTGAACTATGGTATAATCTTGGAAGTGTTCGAAAAACATTGATATGACAGTTATTATTATAAGTGAGGGGAAGACTACTCCTAAGGTTGCAATGATAGCTCCAAGGATGCCTTTTCTTTTATAGCCAATAAAGGTTGCAGTATTTACGGCAATAAGTCCAGGAGTGCATTGGCCAATAGCATAATAGTCCAATATTTCATCACTAGTAGCCCATTTCTTTTTTTCAACTATTTCTTTTTCAATCATTGGAAGCATTGCATATCCACCACCAAAGGTAAAAGCTCCAATTCGTGCAAAAGATATAAATAATTCAAATAATTGTTTCATGTTTTTCTCCTTTCTATTTTAAGTAAGAAAAAGCTATTGGAAATATCCAATAGCTCAATTTTCACTATTTTTAGACGAAACTTTTGTAAGTAACATTACAATAATCATTATTAAAATTATTACCACAAAAATCCCTAACATACCTTTCCACATTATTCCTAAGGAAATATAAAAATTGTCTAAATTCATAACTAAACTCCTTCCTTGCAGACCTATAATATATTAGAAAGCAGACTCAAAATAATACCACCTGCAACTACTGAGCCAATTTGTCCTGAAACATTAGCACCAACAGCATGCATTAAAAGATGATTTGTGGGGTCTTCTTTTAAGCCCATTTTTTGAACTACCCTAGAAGACATAGGAAAGGCTGATATACCTGCTGCACCAATCATAGGATTTATTTTTTCCTTTAAGAAAAGATTTAATACTTTAGCAAATAAAACACCACCTATGGTATCAAATACAAAAGCTACTAGGCCTAAAAGCATAATTAGCAGGGTATCAAAAGATACAAAAGCTTCAGCAGTCATGCTAAAAGATATGGTTATACCAAGTAATAAAGTGATTAAATTTGCTAAGGTGTTTTGTGCAGTATCGGATAAGCTATTTAAAACACCACATTCTCTAATTAAGTTACCAAACATAAGAAATCCAACTAGAGCAACAGACATAGGTGCAACAAGGCCTGCTATAAAAGTAACAGCGATTGGGAAAAGAAGTCGCGTTGCCTTGGAAACAGATTTAGGATTATAAGGCATCCTTATTAAGCGTTCTTTCTTTGTAGTAACTAATCTAATGGCAAAAGGTTGCACAATAGGTACTAATGCCATATAAGAATATGCGGCTACTGCAATTGCTCCTACATATTTTGAACCTAGTATTTGTGAGACAAGGATAGATGTAGGACCGTCAGCTGCACCAATTATTCCAATAGAAGCAGCGTCTTTTAAATCAAAGCCTAATAATGTAGCAACAGATATCGCAAAAAAGATACCAAATTGTGCTGCTGCACCAAATAAAAACATCTTTGGATTAGAAAGCAGGGGACCAAAATCTATCATTGCACCAATACCTATAAATAGTAAAATAGG
>JAAYRK010000071.1 GCA_012518815.1 Candidatus Epulonipiscium sp.
GGGAGGTAATAGCTATATATTACTCCCCTTTTAATTCATTGTATTAAATTTACTATCTATCCCCTGAAATTCTATTATTAACATTAGAATCGAAAATATTTATATACTCTTCTAACTCCATTTTTCTTTTTGAAATTTCAGCTTCTTGTTTAGTGATAGTATCTTTTAATTCTCGATTTTCCTTTCTTAGATTAGCTAGTTCATTTTGATAAGATTTAATTTGCTTGTTTTTATCTTCTAATGTATTCTCCATGTTTTTAATGCGTTTTTCTAAATTATTCATTGACTCTGATAACTTAAATAAATCATCGGCCACATTTATGGATGTCAGTATAGCAATCATATTGGTGCTAAGTGATTTTGCTGCTTCTGATTTCTTTATTTCACTCATTTTTTTGTCGATATATAAAGCAACTCTTTGAATATATTCTTCAGATTCATTACCTACTAAAGTATATACCTTACCATTTATAATGACTTCAATTTTATTTTTTTTATCCATATGACCGCTCCTTAGTATTAAGAAGTAACTATAATTATTATAACATATTGCTATAGATAAACAATATTATTATTAATTATTATTATTTATTATTATTTAAATATTCCTCTGTTATTAAATGTATCAACTTCTTTAACGCAATCGTTTCAGCCATTATTGTAAGGACAAGCATAAAAACAGATGCAGTATCTTTTTCGTTATCTCCAATACTATATTCTTCTAACTTTTTATTAACTTCTTCTAAAGTATTTGGAAGGTATTCTTTCCAATCTTTTAATGCTTTAGTATGAAGTTGTATATAGTCTTTATACAAATCTGATACTTTTATAATGTCATCTTCAAAACTAGTAGAATTTTTTAAAATAGGACTAAATACTGTTTTTATCTCGTCTAAAGAATAAATTAATTTCAAGTTATCTACAAGAGTCAACAAAATCAAATGGTTCTTCGTATAATATCTTTTATCTACAGGGGGTGGAATGACTCCTACTCTAACGTAATTTTGAATCATAGTTTTAGTAAAATTTTTCCCGTATCTATTAAAAAAACGCACTACTTGTGAGATGGTCATTTCATCATTAAAGGTTTCAAGGTTAATAAATTGTTCATCTTGAGATACTTTTCTTGCTAATTCCATCAAACGTTTTTCATTAAAAGCTTTTTTGTCATCCATTTTTGCTCCCTCTTTCTTTGACTATTGAATTTTTTCAATATCAGTATAAATATAAATAATTGCTGTATAGGATATCTATAGAGAGTAGAGTTTTGCTCTACTCTCATTATATCATGATAATACTATTTGTCAATTAAAAAGAGAAGAACTAAGCACAATAAAGCACCGTTTCTTCTCTTAATTTAATATTATAAACTAAGTTGTTCTATCCCAAAATGCTTATAAGCAAAATCTGTAACTACTCTTCCCCTGGGAGTTCTGTTTATAAAGCCTAATTGAATCAAATAAGGTTCATATACATCTTCAATTGTATCATTTTCTTCTCCTATAGCTGCAGCCAAAGTATCTACTCCAACAGGACCTCCGGCAAATTTTTCAATCATGGTTAAAATCATTTTTCTATCAATCCTGTCTAAACCCATTTTATCAACTTCTAAGGCTTCTAATGCTAAAGAAGCTACCTTTTCATCAATAAAACCATTGTATTTTACTTCAGCAAAATCTCTTACTCTCTTTAAGAGTCTATTCGCTATTCTAGGTGTACCTCTTGATCTTTTGGCTATTTCATAAGCTCCCGTTGCATCTATTTCTATTCCTAATACTCTGGCAGTTCTATTTACAATTTCAGCTAGTTCCGAAGGATTATAATACTCTAATCTCTGGATAACCCCAAATCTATCCCTAAGCGGTGCTGTAAGTAAACCTGCTCTTGTTGTAGCACCAACTAAAGTAAAATGTGGAAGCTCTAACCTTATAGACCTTGCACTAGGTCCTTTACCTATTACAATATCAATTGCATAATCCTCCATGGCAGGATAAAGAATTTCTTCTATACTTCTATTTAGACGGTGTATTTCATCTATAAATAATAAGTCCCCTTCATTTAAGTTATTAAGAATGGCTGCCATATCTCCTGGTTTTTCAATTGCTGGTCCAGAAGTAATCTTTATATTTACATTCATTTCATTAGCAATAATATTGGCTAAGGTCGTTTTTCCCAAACCAGGAGGACCATAAAGTAGGACATGGTCCAAGCTTTCTTTTCTATTTTTTGCAGCTTTAATGAAGACTTGTAAATTATTCTTTACTTTTTCCTGACCAATATAATCATCAAAAGTCTTTGGACGGATCCCTGCTTCAATTTCTAAGTCTTCTTTTCTTAGTTCACCTGTTATAATTCGTTCTTTCATATATTTCACCTATTTTCTTTATAATGTTGCTAATTTTTTAAGTGAACCTTTTACTATACTTTCTACGTCCATTCCCTCAGAATAAACCTCTCTGATTACCTTCATGGCTTCTGCTCTTTTATAGCCTAAACTAGTTAGTGCAAAAAGAGCATCTTCGACAATACTATTAGCTTCAAAAGAAGAAGTCTTAAATTCATCAACGTCCATTTCAACTACTGCTCCTATTTTATCCTTCAATTCTAAAATAATTCTTTGAGCAGTTTTTTTACCTATCCCTGAAACAGTAGTTAGTGACTTAATATCTTCAGAAATAATTGCCATATATACATCCTTTGGGGATAGTGTAGACAACACATTTAATGCTCCCTTAGGACCTATTCCACTTACAGTTATTAATTTTTCAAAAATGTTAAGTTCTTCTTTTGATATAAAGCCATATAAAGACATCTCATCTTCTCTAACTTGAAGATAAGTATATATTTTAAATTCATTACCTATAGTAGGAAGTCTACTGATAGTAGAAGAAGGAACAGCCAGCTTATAACCTACTCCGTTAACCTCCATAATTAACGAGTCCACACCAGCATATTCCAAAGTTCCTTTTAGATATGCTATCAAAAAAACTCATCCTTTCAAAGTTATTAGAGGAACATCCGTTCTTTGATTATAATGTATTAACAAAAAAAATACAAGCTTAGCAAACTGATAACAGCCTTTATAAACTTAATTAATCCAAGTTTCATCTGTAACTATTAAATCTAGAGGAATATCATACTTTTGGGCAGGTATCTTGTCTATAATTTGAAGACTATAAGCTAAACCTATTGTTTTCATTACTATATCATTATATTTTTGAAGATACCTGTCGTAGTAACCTCCACCATAGCCTATCCTGTTTTTATTTTTATCAAATACTATTCCTGGCACTAAAATAATCGTATTATTATTTCCCTCTACTGGCCGTATAAAATCCTTTTTTGGCTCAAGCACATCAAAATGACCAGGCTCTAATTCGTCTAAAGAGTTAATCATAGAAAAAAACATTTCTCTTTTGAAATTATCTACTTTAGGAACTGCTACAGTTTTTCCATCTTTAAGAGCCTTATTTATTATTTTAATAGTATCTACTTCCTTTTTCATGCTCACATATACATAAATTTCTTTACAATTTGTATAGTAACTAGAATCAATAAGCTTCCTGTATATAAGCTCACTCTTTTTTTTGACTTCTTCATAAGAAAGTTCGTTTCTTTTTTTTAAAAACACAGTTCTAAGCCTTTTCTTTTCATCCATAATTATTCTCCTAAATTATATTTATCTAAAGCCTGCTAATAATAATTTGTTAATTATAGATAGTCCAACCATAATCATCACGGAAAATAATGAGGCAATAAAATAAGCTTGACCTTTCTTAATTGAACTAAATATGTTTTTTAAAATTATATAAAAAATTTGTATGTAGATAAATGGAATTGTTAATACAGATACAGAAGATAAAATCCACCAAATACTAATATGATTTAAATTAATAACTAACATTGGAATTATTAAAATTAAGAGCATACAAACAATATCTTTATAATTTTTTATAATTGGCTTTGTGTTATTCTTTTTAGCATCAAAATTTCTTATTAATACAATAAAAACAGGTATAAAAATTCCAAAAAGAAGCCCCGTAATCAATCTAATAGCATTATTGGTATCCCTTAGACCAAGATAAGAACTAGCACCATCTATCATCATTGGCAGCCAAAGAATAACCATAATTATAAGATGCTTTATTGTAGGAGGCTTATTCCCCTTATATCTATTACTTATAAAAAGATATAAAAAACTTAAAAACATTCCTGTATATATTCCTGTACACCTTGCACATAAAGGAAATTGAAGATTTTGAATAAAAAAAGAACGTTCAGGTATTTGATGACATACCGAACGGCCTAAAAAAAATAATAAATTCTTCATTAATTCTCACCTATCTATAAGTTTTAATAAAATGTGCTCATCTCTGATAAAGTTTGTGAAAAAACTGCAAACGCACAACAACAATTAACAACTAAAGAGATAATTCCAACAGTAAGAAGTGCTTGACCAGTAGTTTTTCTGTCCTGATCTTCTTTTATCATGAAAACTATTCCCGCAATAATACCAATAAAAGGTCCTATTGCTGGTGTAGCTGTAAAAAATGCCAACAAAATTTTTACCCAGTTATTTAAAGGTTCACTAGCAGGAACATCGTAAGGATTATTATTCATTGTGCCACTTCCTCCCATAGATGAATAGTCGTAGTCTGTAGTTGTACTATACATATAATCTTTTTTGGACTCTGGGCTATCAACACCGTATTCAAAAGTGTTGTCAATTTTATCCATGGACGGACTAGCATCGCTTTGATTTAACATATTATCTGTTAAATCAGCTTCCTCCTTAACTTTTTCATTGCCTAGATGAGTACCACAAAAAGGACATTCCGTTTGGTTCTCATCAAGGATCTTGCCACATTCTCTACAATAATTCATCAAACCCCTCACTTTCATAGATTAGTTGTTTTTATTTTTTTTTAAAGGTTGGATTGTTCCATCCTCATTTTTTATCCTTATACTGTCCATTGTTTGTCTAAAATTTTCTCTAAAAAGTTTTATATATTCTTTTCTTAATAACCCTTGCTCCTTTTTCTCTGATTCCGTAAGTCCTTCGGACTTTTGCTTTTTATACAATTCATTTATACGCTTGATTAAATTATCGTCCATATAATCCTCCAATTGTAGTTATATAAAAAATAAAAAATTATCAAGTTATAAAAAGCATGTAATATTTTCCACCAAATATCAAAACTATCATGATTAAAATTGAATTTTGTTATGATATATAACTAATAATATATATGTACTAAATTGTATTTGTCCTGTCAAAGAAAGGAGAATACTATGAAAAAGAAATTCTTATTATATCTTCTAATACTTATATGTACTATTTTAATGGTTAGCTGTCAGAGAAGTCAAGAAAAAACAAATAAAGATTCCGATAAAGAGCATAATTCTTCCGATGCCTTCGAAGAAATTGAAAGTATATCTGAAGAGCTACTTCTTTCAATTAGTAAAAAAGAATGGGATACATCTGCTGAGCAAGTAAAATCTCTTCATTCAAAATGGAATAGCTTTTTTAGCGAAGCTTACAAAAAAGGCATATCTGCCGAAAAAGCTGAAGAATTCAATAATGACTTAAATGAATTAACTAATTTAATTATTTCAAAAGCTATGGAAGAAAACAAAAAAAAAGCTGACTTAGAACTTAAAAAAGATACTCTTAAATTAGAGCAACAATTACAAAAAAGTTCATCTCAAGAACAAAACACTAGCTCCTCTCAAGAAAAATCTTCTTCTAAAGAAGAAAAAAAAGAAGAACTTACTCTTCCTGAAGAAAATCTTCCAGATAATTATCCCTTATTAACAGCATCTCCCTCCGAATTAAAAATTGCACATGCAGCTGTTAAAATTACTAAGCATCTACCTTATATGTCTGATTTGTTTAAACTAAAAGTACCTTCAGAAGTTCTTACATTAAAATATCTAATAAGAGATATAAAAATATCTTCAAAACTAGGATTATGGGATCTAGTTAACAACGACTTAAAAGAAATTGAAGAAATATGGCCAAGACTTCAAGGAGAAATCGTTGAAAAAAAAGAACCCCTGTCCATACAATTTAATCAAATCCTTATTGAATTAAAAGATGTTATAAATCAAAAGGATTCAACATTAACTACAATTAAATCAGATATTGCATTAGAAAATATAAAAAGTATGACTGATTTATTTAAATAACACTGGTATATTTGTATATCAGTGTTTTTTAAATAGTGTTCCAACTTTCTCTCCCTCTAAAATCCTGTTTATATTCATTAAATCTTCACCATTGGCAATAACCATATCTACTCCGTTACTATTTGCAATTTTAGCAGCACAAATTTTTGTAATCATTCCGCCTGTCCCAAAATTACTTCCTTTTCCACCAGCTAATTCTTCAATTTCACTAGTAATTTCATCCACTGTATCTATTAATACCGCATCAGAATAATCTCTTGGATTCTTAGTATACAGTCCGTCTATATCTGATAGTATTATAAGTAAATCGGCATCAATTAATACTGAAACCATCGCAGATAAAGTATCATTATCTCCAAAAACACTTTCTTCAATTTCTTCTGTAGCAACAGTATCATTTTCATTAACAATAGGAATAACACCCATTTTAAGCAGTTGTCTAAGAGTGTTTTGGGCATTATTTTTTTTAACTGAATCCTCCAAAACATCCTTAGTTAATAAAATTTGGGCAACTATTTGATTATATTCATTAAAAAATTTTTCATAAATTTGCATCAATATCCCTTGACCTACTGCTGCTGCTGCTTGTTTCATTTCTGTTTGTTTTGGTTTTTGTGTCCATCCTAATCTTTCAGAACCTATTCCAATAGCTCCGGAAGAAACCAAAATAATTTCTTTGCCTTCATTTTTTAAATCTGCAAGTATCCTTGCTAAATTCTCCATTTTACCATAATAAATCTTTCCATTTTCATGGGTTAAAGATGATGTTCCAATTTTGATAACAATTCTATTGCATTCTTTTAATTTCTTTCTAGCTTCCATTTAAAATCCCCTCTATAATGTTAAAATATTTATTGTATTCAAAGAAAAAAACGGTCAAAACCGTTTTTATATAGACAATTCTTCATTAAGAAAGTATAAAGCCATGGTTCCTGGCCCAACATGAGCACCTATAACACATCCAATAGTATTAATTAAAACATCTTTACAATTATATTCTTTAATCAATGTTTTTTTAAGTTCTTCTGCTTCATCGGGAATATCCCCATGACTTATAGCAACTGTCTGGTTTTCTAAATTTTTCCCTCTTTCTCCTACAAGCTCTACAAGACGTTTAATTGCTTTCTTTCTTCCTCGGGCTTTTTCTATAGGAACAAGCTTTCCATCTTCAACATTTATAATAGGTTTTATGTGAAGAATTCCTCCAAGGAAAGCTGAAGTTTTGCTTATTCTTCCTCCCCTATAGAGATATTCTAAATTATCTACAGTAAAAACATGCTCCATATGTCTTGAGAATAACTTAATTGCCTCAACTATTTCTTCTTTTGTTTTTCCTTGCTTTGCCAATTGTGCAGCTTTATATACAACTAAACCAAAGCCTAAAGAAGCACATTTAGTATCAACTATTTCTATATCAAAATCAGGATAAGATTCCAAAACATCTTCTTTTGCAATTATAGAAGCTTGGCATGTGCCAGATAGAGCTGAAGAAAAGGCAACATATATACAGGATTGTTTTTTTTCTGCATATTCGGTAAAGACTTTTTTAAATGTTTCTGGAGGTACTTGTCCTGTTTTATATATCTTTCCCTCTCTCATACCTTCATATAATTCACTGTAATGAAGTGTCTCTCCATCTAAAAACTCTTTATTGTTATGATAAACATATAAAGGAATAACACGTATGTCATACTTATCAATTATTTCTTTAGGCAAATCTGCACCACTATCAGTAATAATTTTAATTGGCATTTTACCCTCCATTCCGCCAAACTGGCATATGATAACAAGAAATAACTCATTGCTACTTATGGGATATATTACACCCTAGTTTATTAAAAATCAATAGTTTTTAAATAGAATTATATTATTGATAACTAATAGTTATTATTTCACAGTATAGATTGTTTTATTATCTTCTAAAAATCTTTCTGCATTAAATAATAAGTCTTCAACAGTATCACCATCTTGAGGATATGAAGCAATGCTATATACTATATCGAAATTATTTTTGTTTTCCACTTTACTTAATATCTTTTCATTAAAAATGTCTAATATTTTTTCATATACTATTTCTCCATTAAATCTTGATGTATAAGGGAGAAAAGCAATAACATTACTTCTGTTATATCTAACAATAGTATCTGTTGCTCTTAAATTTTCTCTTACCATATCCACCAATTCATTAATCATAGTTAATACTGTTCTTTCTTCAGTATAATAATTATGATCTTTAGATACAATAGTTAGTATCAAAATTGCTAATTCATAACTTCCCCTTTCTGCACGCTTAATTTCACTATTAAAATATTGTTCAAAGCTCATATCAATAGAAGTCTCAGGGGCATACAAATGCATATTTTCTCTTTTTTTCTTGAGAACTATATCAACAAAAGAACAAAGTTTTTCATTATCATACGGCGGGATGAAGTACTCTTGAGCACCAATAGTTAGACCTTTCATTACATCCTTTTTATTAGCAATAATTACAATAGGAATATGCTTATAGTCATTTATCTTTTTAATTGTCTTAATACTTTTAAGACCAAACAAAGGATCTTCTTGCATGTCGATAACTATTAAATCAATCTTTTCAAATTTTTCATCGAGAATATCTAAAGTTTCTTCGGTACTATTGGAACTAATAAGTTCAATATTATTATTTTTGAAAACATTAATAAGGTCTTCTTTGTTTTCAATGTTTCTTTTCATGAACAATACTTGCTCTTTCATGTTTTCTCCCCCCAACGAATTAAGTTTATTACTAACAATTTTGATAATTAAATAATATCAAATATTTCTATTGCAGTCAAAGATATTATAGCCTTTTTATAATTTTCTTACTCATAAAATAATCTATCTTAATTGTTAACACAAATGATATTTATTACATTTATAGTAAAAAATACAATAGATAATTATTATAGATTTTTTCAAACTAATAGAGGAGGTGTTTATATGAAAAGAAAAATAATATTAGTATCATTTATGTTTATTCTTTTTTCTGTACCAGTTTTTGCACAATCAAAAACATATATTGTCCAACCGGGAGATAGTATGTGGAAAATAGCTGTAAAGCATCAAATAGGATTGAGTGAAATAATTTCTGCAAATCCTCAAATTAAGAATCCTGCATTAATCTACCCAAATCAAAAACTTACTATACCTAATATTGATGATGTAAAATCCTTAGAAAATGAAGTAATAAAATTGGTTAATGCAGAAAGAGCTAAACAAGGCCTTTCTCCCCTTAAGGCTAATTGGGAACTATCAAGAGTTGCAAGATTGAAGTCTCAAGATATGATAGATAAGAATTATTTTTCTCATCAGTCACCAACTTATGGTTCTCCTTTTAGTATGATGGAAAGCTTTGGAATCAGATATTCTTCAGCTGGCGAAAATATTGCCAAAGGTCAGCAAACTCCTTCTCAAGTAATGAATGCATGGATGAATTCCCCTGGTCACAGAAGTAATATTTTAAGTGCTTCTTATAGCGAAATAGGTGTAGGCTTAGCAACTAATAAAAATGGTGTAAAATATTGGACTCAAATGTTTATACGACCTTCAAAATAAACAAAACGCCGGGTTCCCGGCGTTTTATTTATTCATCATCCTCATCAAAATCATAGTCATCATCCATAATATCAATTTCGTCTGCAAATTCATTTAGGAATGCTTCAGATACTTTATCAAATTCCTCATCATCATCGATATTTAAGATTTCTATTCCTTCTTCGTCTTCAATATAGTTGTAAATTAAAACTTCATCTTCACCTTCAGGAAGAAGAGCAATGTAGTCTTTACCTTCCACATCAAAAAGTCCAACTACATGGCATTTTAGTTCAGTATCATCATCAAGAGTTAAATAAAGTACATTTTCATCATGACAATCATCATTTCCGCATTCACATTCATTATGATGGTTTTTTTCAAAATTTTGTTCTGACATAATAATATCATTCTCCTTTTTAATTTAATGAGAAACAAACACATTTTTATTATATCATTTTTCATCAGTTTTCAAACATTTTTATTGATTTTATATAAATATTTATAATTTATTTTATAGTATAATAAAGATACACTATATATAAAACAAAAAGAATATGTAAATGGAGGTATAAAATGTTTTATGCAGACTATCACATTCATACTTCCTTTTCTTCTGATTGCCAAGAAGAAATGGAAAATCAAATTAAAAAAGCAATAGATATAGGCTTAAAAGAAATTGCCCTCACTGATCATGTAGATTTTGATTATCCTGATCCCCAGTTCCCTTTTATGATTGATTATGATAAATATCTTATAGAATTTAATAAGTTAAAAGAAAAATACAAAGAGCAAATCAACATTGTATTAGGAGTAGAAATTGGCTATCAACCTCATATTGTTAAAGAATTAGAAGATTTTTTAGCTATTTATAATTTTAGTTTTATCATATGTTCTATGCATGTTTGTGACAGGCTTGACTTATACAATGGGGATTTTTTTGAAGGTAAGAATCAAAAAAATGCATATCTAAGATATTTTGAATGTGTTTTAGATAATGTTAAAGGATATGATAATTATGATGTTTACGGCCATATAGACTATATAAACAGATATGGCAATTATGACAATAAGATTTTATCTTATGAAGATTATTTGGATATCATAGATTCAATATTAAAGATTATTATTGAATCTGGAAAAGGAATTGAAATAAACACTTCAGGTTTTAGATATGGCTTAGGGCATCCTAGTCCCCAATTTCCAATCTTAAAAAGATATAAAGAATTAGGTGGCGAAATAATTACTGTAGGTTCTGATGCTCACCGGAAAGAAGACATTTGTTTTAGTTTTGATTATGCCTATGAAATGCTTAGAAAAGCTGGCTTTTCAAAAATTACTGTATTTAGAAATAGAAAACCATATTTTATTAGTATATAATTTTTCTTTAAAACTATTAAAACAGATATAACTACTATTACCTGGTAAAAACATGTAATACATAAGTTTAATTAAAAAATTATTTTAGCTTTAAAAAATAAAATCTATTATTAATCAAAAACAAGGCTATCTTAGCAATATTAGTTAAGACAGCCTTTTTTCATTTCTATTTCTCTTTTTTATGTGTTAAAGCTTTAGCCTTCATAAAATCAAATTCTTTTTTAGGAAAAACCCCTTCATTAACGTTTCTGACATCTTCAACAGAATAGAAAGCTTTAGGATTAAATTTATTAATATTTTCTACTACAGATTTTAGATTTTTTCTCTTAATAATTGTAAATATAATTTTTACCTTTCCTGTAGAACCTGTCGCCTCTAGAACTGTAACTCCATAGTTTTCACTTCTAAGAAAATTAATAAGTTCATCAGAATTCTTTTGTGTAATTATCCTTACAACTACAAGGCCAATAGATAATTTATTCTCAATAAAAATACCCACATAATTGCCTGTAGCAAAGCCTGCAGCATAAGCTAAATAACAAAAAATATTATTAGCACCACTCATTATTTCCCCAATGACCGTTATCCATATAAATATCTCAAAAAAACCTAATAACGCAGCACCAACTCTGTAACCCTTTGATACAAAAATTACTCGTATAGTACCCATAGTGACATCTACTACTCTGCATAAAAAAATTATTAAGGGTAGAATAATAAAATCCATATTAGCATCCTTTCGTATAACTATTTTATTATATATATTTTGTTGTACTCTTAAATATTGTTTTTATTATTTACATTATAATACTTTTTTGTTATTATATATCGGATTTTGCTGCACTTTCTCCAGCAATATACCCTGAAGACCAAGCCCACTGAAGATTAAATCCTCCGCAATCTCCATCCACATCTACTACCTCTCCTGCAAAGAAAAGACCTGGTAATAATTTAGACTCCATAGTGGCTGGATTTATATCCTTAAGGCATATCCCTCCAGCAGTAACTTGAGAATTCATCCAAGACCGGCTTCCTTTAACAGGAATCTTCCAATTCTTTAATATATTAATTATATTATCAATTTCTCTATCCTTTATATTTTTACAAGTTTCATTTAAATTATTTAAGCCTGCTTCTTTTAATATTACAGCTATAAGCCTCTTGTTAATCATCCCTACAAATCCTAATTCTACAGTTTTTTCAGGATGATAATAAAACCTGCTTATTATCCTAGTTTTTAGCTCTTCCTTGGTAAAATCCGGATATAAATCTAAAGAAATATAGGGATTTGAATTCTTTTTTTGAAGCAATTCACCACATTTTCTACTAAGCTGTAAAATAGGTGGTCCTGAAATACCGTAGTCTGTAAAAAGAATTTCTCCATATTCTGTTTGTAAATTTTTATTGTTCTCTAGTATAGAAGCCTTTCCGTTAAACTTTACTCCTTTTATCCTTTTTAAAAACCATCCCTCTAAATTAAGCTGCACTAAAGCGGGGAATGGTTCTATTAATTTATGACCAAAGGGAATTACTAATTGATATCCACTTCCGTTTGAACCAAGATTTGGTGAAGATTTTCCTCCTGTAGCCAAAATAACTTTATCCCCAGACATTGTTCTTCCGTCTTTTAAATATAAAGTAAATTTATCATATTTCTTGCTCTTATCGTTTTTTATCTTAACCACTTCTGCCTCACAAACTTCTTCTATACCCAACCTTTTAATTTCATATCTTAAAACATCTAATACACTAGAAGCTTGCTCAGTTAAAGGGTATACTTTACCTTTGTCTTCAACTTTGTATTCTATACCCATTTGGTTAAAAAAATCTAAAGTTTGCTCTACAGTAAATCGATTAATTATTCCATTTACAAATTTTATATAAGATGAATGATAATTATTTATATCTAAATTAACATTTGAAAGATTGCATCTGCCATTTCCAGTTGCTAATATCTTTTTTCCTACCCTATTCATTCTTTCTAAAATAACTACTTGGGCACCATTAATTTGTGCTGCTATAGAAGCCATTAAACCTGAAGCACCACCGCCAATAATTATAACTTTAGGCCTTTTTCTCATAATTTTCTCCTTACTGTATTCTTATAGTTCATCAATATAAAGTTATATGTGCATTTATATAATTAAACAATCTTAATCAATATTTTAAGGTATAAATATTATTCCATCAAGATTAATAATAACGTTAAAGTAAATCTGCTTGCTTTCATAAAAAAAACATGAGAAGTTTTCTCATGTTAACTAGTATAATCTTCTAACATACGGATTAATTCATCTTCACTATAAACTTTAATCCCTTTTTCCAATTTATTTCGTTCTTCAGGAGGAAGGGAAGAAATAGGTGTTTCAGTGACTTCTTTTACTTTTGTAACATCTTCCTCATTATTATAAAAAATTGCTACAAAGCCGTCATGTACCCCCAAAACATATTGACTGTTATTTTTAGTGAAAATAGACTTTTTTAATACTACCTTTTCACTGGAAAAAGAACTAACTTGCCAATCATAATAAATTTCTTGAACTTCATCCTTTGTTAAATCAATGAGAAAATAAGGTACCTTTTCTTTTTCTTCAATAGTCTTATTACTTTTTTCGTCATAATATTGATAAATCAACAAGGTTGATGGAGTTATCTTATCAGTATTTCCTTGTACTACATGCAACTTTTGCATCTCCTTATCCCAAACGACTTCTGGAGAAGGATTTGGAGGGATATTATTTTCATTTGCTTTAGGATATCTATTAATATATACATTATAAACAATGATAGAACTTATTATAAATACAAGTGAAGACATAATCCATATCTTTCTTTTAGTAGACATAACTAACCTCCATACAATGATTTGTTTATATCTTTTACCAATATTTATGATTTTATACAAATCACTGTATGTAAAGTCATTATTACATCAAGATGTTATTTCCAACTTAAACCAAATTATAGCTCTATTATGTAAAATATTATTAACTCATAAGACCTAGCTTGACTAATTTGTTATATATTATTTCTCCTTTAGGCATCAACAAAATATCTTCCTTTTTTACCCCTCCAATAACAAGTAAAAAACTACAATATACAACTATTGAAAGGACAATTGAACCTAGGGTTGCAAAAGTATTACTTAAGCTACCCCACAAGAATAATCTATAAAATATAAATGAAAATATACCCATTACTATTGATGCTATTATAGGCTTTACAAATGTACTGATAGCGTCAATTTTAACCTTGGTAAGTTTTTTAACAGCTTTCATATCTAAGTAAGATATAATAACATAACAAATCACCGTACTAATTACTGCTCCTTTTATATTTAACAAAGGAATAGAAATTAGAAAATAATTTAGGATAATTTTACATCCTGTCCCAATAGCCGCATTTCTTGCTGGTATTGCAACTTTACCAACACCCTGCAATATTGCAGTAGCTACTTGAACAACGGACAAAAATATAATTGCTATTGAGCCAATTCTAAGTAAGTCTCCTCCCCCTGGGTAACTTGGGAAGAGCATCTTAAGTATAGGATCTCCTAATACAAACAAGCCTGCCATCGAAGGTGCTGCTAAAATCATTGAAACTCTTAATGCTAAATTTACTTTATTCTTTACTACCTTTTTTTCTTTTAAAGCCATAGAAGCTGCTATACTAGGAACAACTGCTGCAGCTAAAGCAGAAGAAATTGAAACAGGTAAATTAGTCAAAGTTACATATTTTCCAGTAAGCTGTCCATATAAGCCTGTAGCTTCAATTTCTGACATGCCTATTGACTGTAAAATTGACATTACCATTTTTGCATCAATAAGATTAGTAATACTAAAAATCGCCGTTCCTATAATTATGGGAATTGCTATTGAAAGAAGAGTCTTTAAAATATCGCTGTAAGATTCGTCGATATAATCATCATCTTCTTGATTACTAATCCTTTTTAATAATCTTGGACGCAGCATCAAATATAAAAGAACAAGAAATATTAGACCTGCCAAAGCACCAATTCCAGTCCCCATGGTTCCACCTGCTGCAGCAAGTTCTATACTTTTTTTAAGAAAAACACCTGCTAAAACAATACTAAAAATTGCATTAAATACTTGCTCAATGATTTGAGAAATGGCAGTTGGCACCATAGTATTCATACCTTGATAATATCCTCTAAAAGCTCCCATAAGAGCAACTATTAATAAGGTTGGTGCTAAGGCTTTCAAAGAATATACAATACGAGTATTACTTAAACTCTTTGCAATAGGATTTGCACCAAACCATAGGATTACAAAACAAGTAAATCCTGTGGAAGCAGCTAAAATTAAAGAAGCAATAAATACTTTATGAGCACTTTTATATTGTTTTAGAGCCATTCTCTCAGATACCATCTTGGAAATTGCCGCCGGTAGCCCGCCTGATGATATTACAAAAAAGAATAGATAAATATTAAATGCTATACCATAAAGACCATTACCATCATCACCAATCATATTGGTAAGAGGCCAACGGTATATAAGACCAATAAGCCTGACAATCAAACTTGCAGTAGCCAAAACAGCTGCTTGTTTAACCAATTTTCCCCCGGCATTTTTTTTATTCATACAATACACCTCAATTAGAGTATTATTTTTTCCTTGTTTTCTTTCTCTCTGTGCTGTTTAACACTCTCTTTCTAATTCTTAAACTTTTTGGAGTAACTTCTAATAATTCATCAGCCTCAATAAACTCCAAACACTCTTCTAAACTCATCTTTCTAGGCGGCGATAATCTTAAAGCTTCATCAGATCCCGCTGCTCTCATGTTTGTTACATGTTTTCTTTTACATACATTAACTTCTATATCATCACCTTTAGGATTTTGACCTACTATCATCCCTTCATAAACCTTAGTCCCAGGTTCGATAAATAATATTCCTCTTTCTTGAGCATGATATAGTCCATAAGTAACTGCTTCACCTGTTTCAAAGGCAACCAATGAACCCAACTGTCTTTTTTCAATCTCACCTTTATAAGGGGCATAACCGTCAAATACAGCATTTAAGATACCATTTCCCTTAGTGTCAGTTAAAAATTCTGATCGATAACCTATTAAGCCCCTTGAAGGAATTGAAAATACCAAACGACTATAAACTCCTTTTAAGGATGTCATGCTAATCATTTCGCCTTTTCTGCTTCCTAGTTTTTCGATAACTGCACCAACAAATTCTTCAGGAACATCTACAGTAACCATCTCCATTGGTTCATAACGTCTTCCATCTATATCTTTATATAAAACCTCTGGTTTGGATACTTGAAATTCATAACCTTCCCTTCTCATATTTTCTATTAATATGGAAAGATGAAGTTCTCCTCTTCCAGATACTCTAAAAGCATCCGTAGAATTTGTCTCTTCTACTCTAAGGCTTACATCAGTTTGAAGTTCCTTTAATAATCGCTCTCGTATATTCCTTGAAGTAACATATTTACCTTCTTGACCTGCAAAAGGACTGTCATTAACCAAAAAATTCATAGCAATAGTTGGTTCCGATATTTTCACAAAAGGTAAAGGCTCAGGATTTTGCACATCACAAACCGTATCTCCAATATTAATTCCTTCTATACCTGATATGGCAATAATATCACCTATTCTAGCATTTTCTACAGGAACCCTTTTTAAACCTTCAAATTGATAAATATTTGTTATCTTAACTTTTTTACACTTGTTTTCATCAAGAGCATTTACTATAACTGCTTCTTGATTTATTTTTATCTTGCCTCTTTCAACTTTACCTATACCTATTCTGCCTACATAATCATTGTAATCTATTGTAGAAATAAGTACTTGTAAAGGCTCCTCTTCATTTCCTAAAGGAGCTGGTATATGATTAATAATCGTTTCAAATAAAGGCTGCATATTAGCTTCCTGACTAGAACTATCTAATGATGCAGTCCCATTTTTAGCAGAAGCAAATACAAAAGGGCAATCCAATTGACTTTCATCAGCTTCCAATTCAATAAATAAATCCAAAACTTCATCAATTACTTCTTCTGGTCTTGCTTCTGGCCTGTCTATTTTATTAATACATACAATTACAGGAAGTTCAAGCTCTAAAGCCTTTTTTAATACAAATTTTGTTTGAGGCATAGGGCCTTCAAAAGCGTCAACAACAAGTATTACGCCATTTACCATCTTTAAAACCCGTTCTACCTCTCCGCCAAAATCTGCATGACCTGGTGTATCTATAATGTTTATTTTAACATTTTTATAAAATACTGCAGTATTTTTTGACAAAATAGTAATGCCTCTTTCTCTTTCCAAGTCATTTGAATCCATAACTCTATCTACTAATTCTTGATTTTGTCTAAAAATACCGCTTTGTTTTAAAAGTTCGTCTACCAAACTTGTTTTACCATGATCAACATGGGCTATTATTGCTATATTTCTAATATCTTCTCTTTTTTGAATCACTATTTTTCCCACTTTCTTTTTGCAATTCTTTGTTATTAACTTAGACATTGTATCACAAAATGAATAATTACTTCAATAAGGCAAGACATATGTTTTTTAAATCATTTTACTTTTTTTAAAATAAATAATAACCCCCTTAAAGGGGGAATTTTAGGATGTGATATCATCCATATTGTTTTTTAATTTTTGTATAGTATGATGGAGTCTTTCTACTTGTAGACAAAATGTTTCAAGTCTTGCCTCAATAATTTGTGGAAATATGTTACCATCGCTTTCAATAGACAAAAAAGGTAATGCAGGATGTTTTTCCATTACTTTTTCTATTAGTTTACTATTTGAAGATACAAGTATTTTTTTACGATTAATTTGTTCAGTTATAACTGCTTCTGCAATCCTGCTTGGCATACATCCAAAAGGCCCAATAGATATAACACCAGATACTTCATCTACTATTTCAGTAATAGCTGAGCCGACTGTCAAAATTGCTTCTCCTGTTAAGGCTGGATGAATTAAATCTTTTACATTTGAAATTATTTTATTCACTTCAACTATTTTATATTCATATAAGCCACTTTTTGCAAATATTTGCTTAATAGTCTTTTCATATTGATTTTTAAAAAATCCCTTAATAGTTGTGCTGATTCTGTCCTTTATAGTAGAATTCAAATTAAAACGCTTTATTTGAATATAATCTAAATAATACATCCATTCTTCAATAGGAGCAACTTTAACTATAATATTTCTTTTGGCCAACCTCTCCACTAACTTCTTTCTAGAAAAACGATCTCTTCTTACATATATTTCTCCAACTAAAGCTACCTTAACAGCATCCTCTATAGGCATATTTGTTTCAATTGTTTTTAGTTTTTTAGCAGATGCTTCTAAAGTTTCTTTTAATCTTTTCCAGTTATCATTTCGAACGCTTAAAATTATATCTTTACATACTTCTTTATAAATTTGCATACCTTTTTGCTTATCCTTTGCTAAAACTAAAATTGCACTTCTAATTTCTTCTAATACATCTGAAATGATAACCGAGTGCCAACCCCTAAGTAAAAAGTCCATTCCAAATCCTGCATAACCATTTTCTGAATTAAGAGAAAAAACTGCTACATTTTTAATTTTAAACCTAGATATCAATTTTTTTATTAAGACACTGTATTGGCCAAATCTACAAGGACCTGAAGTATCGGGCATAAAATAAACCAATAATTCATCTTTGTTTTTTCTTTCATCTAAGTATTTCATTAAACTACCAATAGTTAACTGAAGAGGAAGACACTCTTTACAAGAAGAAAGTCCTCTCCCTATTTTTAATTCTTCTTCTCCTGGCTCCTCCAAAGCACTAGCATTAACTCCTATATGGTTAAAAGTTGCTGCTAAAAGCTTTGAACCCATATCTCCCATAGAGGGAATAAGTACATGGACTCTTTCATCATCCAAAGTACAACTTTGACCATTAGAATCATAAACTATCATAGTCCCCTTATCCATTTCAACATATGCAGGATGAAATGGAGAATTACTAGCTTGATTCCATTTATTATCAAGCTGTCTGTAGGATTTTACTATATCAATATAAGCTTCTATCCTGGTATCTATTCCTGCATCTGCCGTATGATTATCAAGTTCTAAAATTAAAGATGGTTTTTTATCCATTATAGTTCTAAAATAGCCATTTAAAAATGAATCTGGTCCACAGCTAAAATTAGTAATATATACCCCATACAACTGGGGATGTTTCTTTACCATACGGGCAGCTTTTAATATAAACTGGCCCATAGCCCAATACATATTTTCCTTAATTTCTTCCTTATCAAAGGGTAAAAATTCAAAAGGTATCATGGTGTAATTGCGGCTAGCAAATTTACTAGGTATCCCCATGTTGCCCCACTGACTAAAAGCATTGTATGGACGACCAAATAATACAAATGCAATTTTATCTTTATCTTCTTCTAAATCTAATAAAATTCGTTTTCCTATCTCTTTGCATTTATAATAAAAGTCTTTTTGATTTTTCATTGCTATTTCAAAGGATTTCTTGGCAATTTCAGCATCAATACTTAAAGACTTAGCCATTTTAACAAACGTGTTCATAAGACTATTATATCCTTTAGCAAAATCCAATACAGGAGTCAGAACTATCTTTTTATTTAATTCATCAAAAGCGGACTTTAAATAATAAGGTTCTCCTTGTACAAATGGACAAGTTACACTAACAGGAAAACCATTCTTTACTTCAATAGATTTTATATGAGGAATAAAATAAATATCAGGATTCTTTTTAATTAGATTTTCCAAGGCACCATGAGATATCTCAACAGGATAACAAAAAGAAGCTCCCTTTTTTTCAATTCCTTCTTTATCAAGCTCATTACTTAAAAGTACGTCATAGCCTAAACCATAAAAAAACTGATAATAAAGCGGAAAAAAGCTATTAGTAAGTAGAGATTTATTAATTCCTACGGTTTGATTGTTTCTTGGTAAAAGTCTAAAACCACGATTAATGCTATAATCCTCAAAAATCATTTTTTCTCTTAAACGAACAAAATCTGTCTCACTATTTTTTTCTTTATTATGATGTACTAAATTGTAGTATTTATTGCATGCACCTCCAAAAGGATATATATTATTATCTATTTCAATTCTTTGAATTTGACACTTTCTATCACATTTTTCTTTCCCACCAGAACATACAAATGGTTCTCTATAAGTTACCTCTCTTAAAGATAATTCCTCTAAATCAAAATTCTTTGGCTCCAACAAATTTAAATCAAGTTTTTCTTTAATGTATAATGCAGCACCAAAGGCTCCTATCAAACCTGGTTCTGGTGGAACAATAATTTCCTTTCCTGTAAGAGCAGCCATGGCTATAGGAACTGCTTTATTATAACAAACTCCTCCCTGCATAAATATTTTTTCTCCAATTTCTCTATTAGCCTTAACTTTATTAATATAGTTCATACAAATTGAATAAACAAGACCTGCTACAATGTCCCTTACATCAATACCTTCCTGAATAGCATTTTTTATATCACTGCTTATAAATGCAGCACATTGGTCATTAAAGTTAGGCGGATTCTTACTTTCAAGGGCAATCTTTTCTATCTCCATAGTATCTATAAATAAGGATTCTTTTGCTGCTTCTTCCAAAAAAGAACCAGTTCCAGCAGAGCAAGCTTCATTCATAGCATAATCTGAAGGAATCCCCTTACTAATACATGTATACTTAGCATCCTGACCACCAATTTCAAAGATTGTATCAACTTGAGAATCAAAGTATAAAGCTCCTTTGGCATGAGCAATAATTTCATTAACTACTCCAGGACTAAGGGCGTGAAGTGCTGCTATTTGACGCCCAGAACCAGTTACACCCAAACCAATAATCTCAATTGGACAATTAATCTGATTTTTAATGGCCTCATAACACATTCTTGAAGCTTTTATAGGATTTCCTTTAGTCCTTAGATAACATGAAGCAATAATTGCATTATCCTGCCTTCTTATAAGAACTGCTTTTGTTGTGGTAGAGCCTACATCCAAACCCAAAATACATTTATCATTAGCTGCAGCTTCTTTTTTAGGAAAATCCTTAAAAATCACCTTATCTTTATATTTATACAAAGGCTCTAAAAATGAAAAAGAACTTTTATTTAAATTTAGCCAGTCTTTTTTCTTATCAATACTTTTTGTAGAATGCTCTATTCCCCATAAGGCAGCTCCTAATGCTTCAAAAGTATCTGCATATTGGGGTATAATAATTTCAGATATTTTTTCTTTTAAAAAATGTAGCATTACTTTATTGTGCGAAGTACCGCCAATTAATAATACTTTTTTATAAGTAGTTTTCTTTATAAGTTCAATAATCTTATCTGCCATCATTTCGCATAGACCTGCTACTACTTTTCCTTTATCTATATTCTTATTTAATGCATGCGTACAATCACTCTTACAAAAAACAGAACATCTTCCTGCAACTTTATAGGGCTTATTTAGATTTGCACAATTAATGGCTTCTTCGATCGTCATATCCATTCTTTTTAGTTGTTGTAAAAAAAATTCTCCAGTTCCAGAAGCACATTTGTTACCTGTATATACATTAAAAATCTTTCCTCTTTTATCTATTTCATAAACTAAAAATGTCTCTCCTCCACCACTTACAATAATATTTACATCTTGGAGCTTAGTGTCTGTTTTTCTTATGAATTCAAAAGCATATTCTATAGCTTCAGGCTCCGAAATCGAAGAAGCATTTATCATATTTCTAAACTTTCGGCCAGTAATTGTAATCTTTTGAGGTAAATCATTATTATATGAATTCATTATTTCTTTTATAACATGCCTTGGATTCCCTTCATGAGGAATGCAAACTTTTTTTATTAGTTTAATCTCATCATTATCTGTTTCTAAAAGAATATGACCTATGCTAGAAGCACCAACACATAAACCTAAGGATCTCAAAAAATTCCCTCCATTCATAGATTATTACTACATAGATTGTATCCATATAAAAAGAGCTTCAAACATATATAGCATTAAAACTGTAAGAAGCTCTGGACTCTTTTTATTTACTTGAATACGATAATTAGATTTGGGTAAACTTACTAATAACTTTTTAATTCTTATTGATTATTATAAAATATAAGAAGGAAGGTATTTTATGGAAAAGTCAATTTTTAAAAGACTGCCTAATCATATTGGAATAATACCTGATGGAAACCGCCGATGGGCTCTTTCTAACAATAAAGAAAAACATGAAGGTTATAAGTATGGAATAAATCCGGGATTTGAGTTATATAAGATATGTCTGGATTATGGAATTAAAGAGATGACCTTCTACGGTTTTACTCAAGACAATACAAAAAGGCCTCCTATTCAAACAAAGGCCTTTCAAGAAGCTTGCGTAGAAGCAGTTATGAAATTAGCCAATAAAGATGCTAATTTACTTGTAATCGGCAATACTAATTCTCCTCTTTTTCCAAAGGAACTACTTCCTTTTGCAAATAAAAGAGTCCTTTTTGGCAAAGGACTCATGAATATAAATTTCTTAGTTAATTATGGTTGGAAATGGGACTTAATAAATAATGCCTCGAAAGCCATTCCCCGTATTGATTTAATTATTAGGTGGGGAGGCAGACGTAGGTTAAGTGGCTTTCTCCCAATCCAATCAGTTTATGCAGACTTTTATGTCATTGACGATTTGTGGCCCAATTTTAATAAAACTCACTTAGACAAAGCTCTCTTCTGGTATCAAACTCAAGATATTACCCTGGGGGGATAATTATTTATCAAGACTCTTTAAAAATCTAACACTAACATCTTTTAAATCCATCGTTTCAGGATCAAAATTTATATCTACTAGATATTCAAAAAATTGTTTGTCATAAGGCCTTATAGAAGTTATTGAATTAGAAAGTTTTCCTTTTGACTTATATTCCAAATACATGGTAAAACCTTCTACAAGACTTTCTTCACACCAGTCATACCAATCATAGTAAATATTATAAAATCCATTATTCCATGAATTATACATTCTTTTATCATCTTTTAAAACATCTGCTGCTTGCCTAAATTCTTTAGTAGTAGTTATTTTATTAAAGATTCCATGGGAAAACTCATGATATGGAATATAAAATAAATTATCATAATTATTCTCGGTACCAGGAATTAAAGATATATATGAGTCTTTATAAATAAATCCTAAAGCATTACCTGGACGCATGGTATAATATATTACGGGTTTATATTTTTTATCATATTTTACTCCTGAAGTCTCTTCAATAAACTCTAAAATATTAGGTTTTTCCTCCTGAATCATTTTATTCATTTCCATGGCATAATTATCATATGTTATCCTATTAATACTTATATATTCCTTTAAATGTTCTTCATAAAAATATGGATAAAACTCTTCTGCAGCTATCTTTATGTTTTCTGGTATATATTTACTCCTTTTTATTTCATAAACAATTTGATTAACTCCTGCTTCATCTTCTAAATCTGCCAATAAATATATTAAGGTTCCCTCATAAAATCCACTGCTATATATAGTTTTTAAATGTCTTTTCTTATCTGATGGAAGTTTTCTATAAGTATCTCTTATCCATAGATAATGATGATAGGAATCTTTTCCGTATTCTCTATAAAACTCTGATTGATCTCCATCTATTAGTACATTAATATCATACATTTCACCAGCTACTGCTACTAAAACATACTTTAAAGTTAAGCCTTTTACTTCTAAAAGAGCATGAGATTGTTCATTAAATACAGAAATATTTAATCCATAAGGTGATAAAAATGTTACAGATAATAGTATTACAATAATTATTGAGGCCAAAGCAACAGGAATATAGACTTTTCTTTGTTTCTTAGTTATAGCTTTATGCTTACTGTATAAATCTCTATCATAAAAGTTATTATTATATGTACTATTATAACTATTATTATAGTTATAAGCAGGAATATTGCTTAAACCATTATTGTACATATTGTTTGGCTTACCGTTATAGATACCATTTGAACTACTATTGTCCATATCAATTGAACTACTATTATCCATATAAGTTAGTCTTCTGTCATCCATATCAGTTGAACTATTGTCGTTCATATCAGTTGAACTACTATCCGAATTATCTTTATGCAAAGGAATATCCATCAGCTTAGCAAAATCAAAATTATCTTCCTCATCTGTATTTGAATCTGTTTTGTCATTGTGAACATAATTATTAAACAACTTAAGAATATCCAATAAAAAGTCCAAGGATATATTAAACTTGTTAGAAACATCTTCCATTATTTTATTTCTTATATAAACATTATTATATTGTTTTGATATTATTGCTTGAAATGCTTTAGAATATATCTTAAAAATATTTTGTCCACTTAATGCTTCTAATAACCCAATAAATAGCATTAAGCCAATATCAATATTCTCTAAATCGTTAATAAAATCATTAAGCTTATATCCTGTATATTTTTCTATTATTAGCATACTTTCTTCTATCTTTTTATTATCAGATTTAGAAATATAATTGATTAATTTTTTCTCATCTTCATTATTAGTTATAATATCATTAAAATTAATATTCATTATTCACTCATTCCACCTTAAGCCATATTAATTTAATCTTATTAGATTCACATAAATTGACGGTAAATTTAGATAATATAATCATAAACTAAAATCATGTAAAAATCTATACTTTTAACAATAAATATACTATTAATTACTAATGGTCAAACAACTAATTATTCAAATTAATATATCTTGATAATTTTTTCTATATACCTATATTATTTAAAAAATGATATACTATTATTGATTTAAATGTAATGATAATTTAATTTGTATCTTATAGATTTTTATGTATAATATCCTAAGAATTATTCTGATAATATTTTGGAGTGGTTTCTATGATTAAATGTTCAATATGCAAAAAAAATATAGCAGTTATTTTTATGCCTAAAATGGTAAGAGGCAAGGAAGAAATAACAGGCCTATGTATGCCTTGTGCAAAAAAGCAAGGAATTGGTCCAATTAATCAATTCATACAACAAACTGGTTTATCTGAAGAGGAATTAAATAATCTTAATGAGCAAATGAATGATATGTTTGAAGGAATAGACATCGATGAATTAAATGAAGACGAACATAATCCTTTTTTAAGTTTCCTTAATAATGCTTTTTCAGGCTTGAGAAATTCAAAAGATAAAGATTTTCAAACTGAAGAATCCATTTTTGATAAAAGTTCAGCAACTACTAGAGATAACGAAAAAAGCAAAAAAAGAAGAAAAAGAAAGTTCCTGGATACTTACGGTATCAACCTTACGGAAAAAGCAAAAAATAAAGAAGTAGATAGAGTTATCGGCAGACAAAGAGAAATTGACAGGGTTATTCAAATATTAAACCGCCGTACCAAAAACAATCCTATTCTTATAGGAGAGCCAGGAGTAGGTAAAACAGCTATTGCAGAAGGCTTAGCTGTTAGAATTGTTGAAAAACAAGTCCCACTAAAGCTATTTAATACTGAAGTCTACCTTCTTGATTTGACCTCCGTAGTAGCAGGAACTCAGTTTAGAGGACAATTTGAAAGTAGAATGCAAGGAATTATTAAAGAAACTAAAGAAAGCGGAAATATCATACTTGTTATTGACGAAATACAAAACATTATTGGGGCTGGAAATGCCGAAGGTGGCGCAATGAATGCAGCTAATATATTAAAACCTGCCCTTGCCCGTGGTGAAATCCAAGTTATTGGTGCAACAACTTTAGATGAATACAGAAAACATATTGAAAAGGATACAGCCTTAGAGCGACGCTTTCAACCTGTTCTAGTAGAAGAACCTAATGTTGAGGAAACCATAGAAATAATTAAAGGAATTAAAGATTACTACGAAAAATATCATAAAGTATTCATATCTGACGAAGTAATTGAAGCAGCTGTTAAATTATCAAAAAGATATATCACCGATAGATATTTACCTGACAAAGCAATCGATATAATAGATGAAACTAGTTCGAGAGCTAATTTATTAAATGAAAACCTGGTTGAGCTAGAAATACTAAAAGAAGAATTGCTTTCTGTTCAAAATAAAAAAGATGAGGCTGCAGCAAAGGATGATTATGAAAAAGCTGCAGAATACAAAGTAAAAGAATGCAAACTCCAAGAAAAAATAACAAAATTAGAGGAACAAAATACAGAAGTTATTATCAGTATAGATGATATTGCTAATGTTATTGAATCATGGACGAAAATCCCAGTACAAAAAATCACCCAACTGGAAGCAGAAAAGCTTTTGGATTTAGAAAACAGACTTCATAAAAGAATCGTTGGCCAGCACAAGGCTGTATCAAGTTTGTCTAGGGCTATAAGAAGAAATCGTTCAGGCTTTAAAAAAGAAAAAAAACCTTCTTCTTTTATATTTGTAGGTCCTACTGGTGTGGGAAAAACAGAATTAGTTAAAGCTCTTACAGAAGAATTATTTGGCAGTGAAGAAGCCATAATTCGCTTAGATATGTCTGAATATATGGAAAAACATACAGTATCCAAGTTGATTGGTTCTCCTCCTGGTTATGTTGGCTACGATGAAGGAGGTCAATTAACTGAAAAAGTCAGAAGACACCCCTATTCTGTAATATTATTAGATGAAATTGAAAAAGCTCATCCTGATGTGTTTAATATGCTTCTTCAAATATTAGAAGATGGACGTCTTACTGATAGTCAAGGCCGTACAGTTCATTTTGAAAATACTATACTTATAATGACTTCAAATGTAGGAACTAGCCTTAAAGGCCACGGCATTGGTTTTGGAAAAGATGATTACGATGCCCTTGAAAATAAAGTCCAAGATGCCCTAAAAGACACATTCCGTCCTGAATTTTTAAATAGAATTGATGAAATAATCGTATTTACAGAATTATCCAAAGAAGAATTAAGAGCAATAGTAGATTTAATGTTAAAAGAAATAAAAGAATATTCCCAAAATAGAAATATCATAATTAAAGTAGATGACAAAGTAAAAGACTATATTCTTGAAAAAGGCTATGACAAAAAGTTTGGAGCAAGACCTTTACGAAGAACCATACAAAGACTTATAGAAGACGAATTAGCTGAACTCTTTCTTCGTAAGAAGATTGCAGAAGGAACTGCTATCCATATAAAGTTCCAAGATGGAAAGATAATATTTGATTGTTAACATATAGCAGCTAAAAGTTTAAAAACTATTAGCTGCTATTATTAATTATGTTAAAATTTCTTAAAAGGATTTTCTTTCCTCTCCAACTAAATGCTCTATTTTTATATCTTCTTATAAATTCTTTATTAGATATAGCTAACAATTCGTCATAATCAATAGAAAAAATAAGATTATCCTTAAATTCACCAATATTAGTTTTCTTAATCATTTTATTATGAGGACAGACATCTTGACAAATATCACAACCAAAAATTAAGTTATCTTTTCTTAAAATATCTTTTTCTAGTTCTGATAATTCCCCTTTTTTCTGACTAATATAAGACCTACACTTAAAAGGATTAATAGAAAAATCATCAGCAATAGCAGAACCTGGACATGCCATAATACATCTTTTGCATTGCATACAAGTTCTTTCTATTGCTTTGTCTGACTCAAAATCATAATTATTTATAATATATCCTATAAATACATAACTTCCATATTTCTCATTAATAATATGTGTATTTATCCCATAAAAACCTAAGCCCGCTTTATATGCTAAATATCTATCTACCAAAGGGCCGGAATCTACATATGCCTTATAAATAAAATCATTGATTTTTCCTTTTAAATATTCTCCTATTTGCTCTAATTTCTTAGCAATTATTTTATGATAATCAAGTCCATAAGTATACTTTGATATATTAGAACTTTCTATGTTTCCTACATAATAAGGAAACAAGCATACAATAACAGACTTTGCATCTTCTAAAGTCATAGAAGGATCTATTCTCTTTTCTATTTCATCTTCTTCAAAATCACTTTTATAAGCTTTCTTTATTCTTTGCTCAAGAATTTCCCTCAAGTCATAATAAGGTCCTGCTGAAGCAATCCCAATATATTCAATTCCAAGAGAATTTGCATATTCTTTTAATAATTTTTTCATGACAATCTCCATATTTTAAAAATTAATTATAATACAGTGTATATTTTTACCATGTCTATTAAACACACTTTTTTAAAATTTGAATATGATATAAAGTAAGATATTCTAAATTATTTCAGCTAAAAAGGAGGAAATTATATGTCAGATGGTATTGGAGCAGGAGCTTTTACAGGAAGTAACTTTGCAGCTCTACTTGCAAGATATATTGGTGAAACAGTTACTATATTTACTTCAAGCGGCGGTCAATCTGGTTCAGGATTTACAGGGGTTATTCTATCCGTAAACAATGCCTTTGTCCGCCTACTTACTAGAATAGGACCACCCCCAGGATGCTCTTTAGGAAATACATGTAATGATTTTAATGTTAACCCTTGGAGCTACGCTGGTGGAGCTCCAAAATACGGCTATGAATACGGAGATGAATATGGTGGCTACCCTATGGGCTACGGTGAAGAATATGGAGATGGTGGATCTATCCTTCCTGCAGACAAAAATGGTTCAATTACTGCAGGTGGCTGGAATGGATATCCAGTATACACCGTAGGCTCTGTAGCAGATATCCCCATAGACAATATTGTGGCCTTTGTTCATAATGCAGTATAGCTAACAATTCTTATAAGTTCTTAAATTAATCATTGCTTTACTCTCATAATACTAATAACCCCCCCTTTAATACAAGGGGGGTTTATTAGGAAAAAATTTTATTTTTATAAAAACTCTCTTCTTATTTCTTTAGGAGATTTGGGTGATGTATATGAAATAGGAATATCAAATATTGTTTTAGCACCTTTATGACCTTCTTTATTCAATCTATAAACTGCTCTTGCATAAGCAACCAAAACACTAGCTGTAAATTCTGGATTACTTCCTAATTTTATGGAAAACTCAATAAGTTGTTTATTTTCCCCATTTCCTGTTTTGCCAGTCCTTATAACAAAACCTCCATGTGGCATTGAAGAATGATTCTTTTTAAGTTCTTCTTCAGAAACAAAATGTACTATAGTGTTGTAGTCAAAAAAATAATTAGGCATTGTCTTAATTGCTTTTTCAATTTCTTCTTTATTGGCATTTTCCTCAACGACAACATAGCATTCCCTGATATGCTTTTGACCTGCGGACAAGTCAGGATTAGAACCAGAGCGAACTTCTTGAATGGCTTCCTCTATAGGTATAGTATATTGAACTGCATCTTTAACTCCCTCAATACGCCTTATGGCATCTGAATGACCTTGACTTACGCCTTTTCCCCAAAAAGTATAATTATTTCCCTCTGGTAAAATTGAATCAGCTAATAAACGATTCATAGAAAATAAACCTGGATCCCAACCAATAGAAATTGCAGCTATTTTATTGCCTTCTTGTGCTGCTTTATCAACTGTATTAAAATGCTCCTCTACTTTTTTATGATTATCAAAACTATCAACAATATTAAAAAGTTTTGCAAATTTCGGACTCTGTTCTGGCAGATCTGTAGCTGAACCTCCACATAAAATCATAACATCTATTTCTTCTTTATAATCATCAATATCGTCTATATGTACAACAGGTACATTACTACTGTTTATAATAACACTTTTGGGATTCCGTCTTGTAAAAACTGCAATTAATTCCATGTCCTTATTCTGCTTTAATGCTAGCTCTACGCCTTTTCCTAAATTACCATAACCAATTATGCCAATTCTTATTTTTCTATTCATATATCCTCCTTAAAATAAGCTTATATATTAGTTTATGTTATTAAAAAACTCATTTTTTAATACAAAAAACATAATATTATTTTATCATTTGATTAAAAAAGCTGCAAGTTTAAGAATTGGCTCCTTCATTTTTAAATTAATAAAATTATTAACTTGTATTTTTGGTAAATTTATTTAGCATATTATATAACCACTCAAATATTAAACCCGCAATAAACCATGCCGGAGCATAATCAAGACGAATAAGACCTTTTATTGAAAACCTCCTTTTCCCATAATCCCATGGACATATCCCTAATAATTTTTTTAACAGCGACCCTGTCCAATATTCTACAATGAAAATACAAATCGTATATACACCTCCCCTAAAAACAATATGTCGCTGCTTAATCCTAGAACAAATAGGTTCTAAAAAAACTGTCAGACCATAAATAGGAAACATCCATATTGAAGTCTTTCCCATCATTCTTACATCTCTTTTTATAAGAGATTTTAAGCCCGTCCATATGATTTCCATACACCAGCCTATACATCCATAAATTACAAATCTTTTCTTCATAAATATATTATTTTCATTTTATGTAGAATTATTCACAAAGAACATGAACTTATTATGATTAAAAATAAAAATAACTATCTAACATTTATAATAGAAAAAGTAATAGTAAAAGAAGAAATTATTATGCTGTCGCATTTTCATCTTTTAGTGCATATAATACACTAAAAGATGAATGGGAGTGATATTATGAATTATTATGATAATTCGAATAAACGACAGCGGCCTCGTCCCCGTCCAAGACCACCTTATTATGACGAAGCAGATTATCCTCAAAGACCTCCTTTTTTTGGTCAACCACAAGTCCCTGGAATGCCTCCATATACACAACCTTCGAGTCCTTCGGGACCACCTACGGGTGCTCCTCCTTCTTTTATACCTCAACAATCTCCTAGCCTATACATGATTGATCCCGGAGCTATCCGTTCCTGCACTTTTCAATTCGTCTATATTTGGTTAAATGACGGAAGTAGTTTTTGGGCATGGCTTACTTTTGTAGGCAGGAGATCCGTAGCCGGCTGGCGTTGGTTTAGAAACCGTTGGATTTATTTTGGAACCGATTTAGATAATATTTCAAGCTTTATTTGTTATTAATAAAAGCTCTTATAATAAGACAATAAAAAAGCTGTCTTGGAATACTTATTCTTCCCTTGTCATCTAAACAATCTAATTTAATTAATTAGACTGTGTGAGATAGGGAAGAATAAACTCTTAGACAGCTTCTTAAATTGTAAAACTTCTAATAGATTTCTATATGCTTTAATCAATTGTTTAATCAATCCGACTCTTGTTTTTAACTTTTATACATAATATAATATGAGAAATATTTAAAATTTTAAGTAGTATTTTTATTCCTTCAATATTAATTAAGAACTGGTGATTAGTATGAAACAAAAAAAAGAATGGTACAGGCTCGACAATGCAGGAAAACTATATCCATCCATTACTTCTACAAGAGTTTCTACTGTTTTTAGACTTTCTGCAACTTTATATAATAATATTGATTCTAAAGTACTTCAGATTGCTCTAAATAATATAATCGAGTACTTTCCCTACTTTAAAGTTAATCTTAAAAGAGGACTCTTTTGGTATTATTTTGAGCACACTGAAAAATATCCCAAAGTTCAAAAAGAAACATATTATCCCTGTATGTTTATGTTTTATAAAAATAAAAATTCTTTTCCTTTTAGGGTCTTATATTATAACAATAGGATTAGTGTTGAATTTTCTCACAGTATTACAGACGGTGTAGGAGCTATTAATTTTTTAAAAAGCCTACTTGTAGAATATTTCAATCTGCTTGGAATTAATACAGATAGTCATAAAATACCCTCGAAAGAAGAAGCAGAAGATGCATTCAAAAAATACTATGTTAAAAATGTACCTAATCCTCCCAAACTTAAAAAAGCTTTTCATTTTCCTTTTAAACTTAACTCTAAAGGAGAATATTATATTATAACAGGAATAATTCCAATGGATATTCTTCTTAGTACTGCAAAAAAATATAATGCTTCTTTAACTCAGTTTTTACTTGCACTTTATTTCGATACAATTCAAGATTTTATTAAATCAAATAATTTTAAACTGCTTCCTGTAGTTATTAATTTACCTGTTAATCTTAGAAGTATTTATCCTTCAAATACAATGAGAAATTTTTTTATAAGTGTAACACCACAAATAGACTTTCGTTTAGGCACATATTCATTCGAAGAAATTGTAAATTATATCCGCAATTATATGCAGTTGACATTAAATAAGAAATATATTAATCAACATATACACCACAACGTTAAACGAGAAAAATCCATTTTTATAAGGTTAATTCCTCTTTTTTTAAAAAATCTTATGATGCCTACTATATACAGCAAATACGGTGAAAGAAATTATACTACAGGCATATCAAATTTAGGATTGATTACTCTGCCAAAATCAATAGAAGATTTAGTAGAACGAATAGAATTTTATCCTCCTCCAAGTATAGGAAATATCATTAAAGTAGGTACAATAGGCTATAAAGACAATATATATATATCTTTTGGTAGCTTAACTAAAACTACTACAATTGAAAAAATCTTCTTTAGAAAAATAAGAAAAATGAACATTCCAGTTAAAATAGAAACTAATAGGGAGTGATTAGATGCCATATTGTCCAAAATGCGGTGTTGAGGTTGACTATAAAATTACAAATTGTCCCTTATGTACTTTTCCCATCCCTGATATCCCAGACGAAAATAATAATATTAAAGTTAGCAAATTCCCCCGTCCTGAAAACAAATATTATGAAACAATACTTAAAATAAAAAATCAGATTTTTTTTACATTATCAATTTTAATCTTTTGTGCAGTTCTGATACTAATCACTATTAATTCTATAATTGATGCACATCCTCTTGCTATCAATTACAGTATAATTAGTGTAGTTGCTGCTTGGTTTTATATTTTTATATTCTTAGGATACATCTCTAGTCTATATTATTCCATATTAGGTATAGGAATTGTTACTATGTTTTTAACACTGGGAATTGATTATGTTGACGGTAGAATTAATTGGTTTTTTTCTTATGCACTTCCGGTAATTATTTTGGCATTAGCAATCATATACCTATTTCTATACTTATACAATAGAAGTAAATTTCTAAATAAATTTATATTTATACCCTCTTATTTGTTTATTGGAATTTCCTTGTTATCAGTAGGGTTAGAATGTATATTAGATTATCAAGCTAAAAAATCAATCAGTTTGTCATGGTCCCTTATAGTATTTATTGTACTTATTTCTATTGCTGTATTGCTTATAAGTTTATATTATAAACTTCCAGATATAATTAAAGAAAAAATCAAAAGAAAGCTGCATATCTCACTTTTTTAATCTATCTATTAATTTTCTTTAAATTGTAATGATATGTTCATATCTAATTCATATTTAATACTTATAATAAAATCAAATAAGCAACATACCCCTTCAATTCACATATATAAATAGCTACTACCATCGGTAGTAGTTATTTTTTTGAAATTTAAATTGAAAGATTGATAATTAGTTCTATGCTTGAAAATTAAGTAGTGATATATTATGATTTATTCATAAATCATAAACAGGAGGTAGATAGTAATTATGGCATTGTCACTTTTTGTTGTCTTTGGTGCAATAATTCTTTTTGTAGCTATTTTAGTCGTAGTTATCGCTTTTATTGCTAATCGTGATAAAGATAATTAATTACCATCTATAATTGTCCATAGCTATTGGTACTATTCCCCTCATCGCCAAAAGCAGTCTTCTTTCTACATCATTCCAGTTAATTATCTGCCACAATCTATTAATATACTCTTGACGCCTGTTTTGATAGTCTAAATAATAAGCATGTTCCCAAACATCCAATACTAATATGGGGATTCCACTCCACTGGGTTAGATTTTGATGTTTTTCAGCTTGTAAAATTTCTAATCTGTTCCATGTAGGCTGCCAAGTTAAAATTCCCCATCCTGACCCTTGAACTTTTTCTGCTGCACTAGTTAGCTGTTTTTGAAAACTAAAGAAACTGCCAAAATAACGATTTATTTGATTTAAAGTTTGACTTCCTGGCCTTCCCCCTGTGCCAACAGGTGCCATATTTGTCCAATATATACTGTGAAGAATATGCCCTGAGCCATTAAAGGCCAACTGGTTTTCCCAATAGCTAATTAATTCAAAATCATCTTTTTCTCTTAGTTCTACTAACTTAAGTTCTGCTTTATTTAAATTATCTACATATGCTTTATGGAGTATATCATGATGAATCCTAAGACTCGTAGAACTAATTATTGGTTCAAGGGCATCATATCCATAAGATAATGGGGGCAATTTGTGCTGTCCTGCTGGGACAAAATTATTCATAGCTATTTCCATCCTTATCCCTCCACCTTAAAAATTCATACATAATATGTATATTAATGATTAAATATAATAATGAATTTTTTGTTTAAAAATACTGTTAGGTGGATTTTTATATTGCACTAGTTAAAAAAATATGTTATTCTTTAATTAGATATTTAGAAAATTATCTAATTATCTAATAGAAAGGAGAATCTAATTTGGATAGCGTATTTAAAGCCTTATCTGACAAAAGCAGAAGACAAATATTAAAGCTCCTTCGGGAAAAAGATTTGTCTGCAGGTGAAATTGCAAAATCCTTTAATATAAGTAAACCTTCTTTAAGTCATCATTTAAACATATTAAAACAAGCAAATTTAGTACAAACTGAAAGACAAGGGCAAAATATAATTTATTCCCTCAATACAACAGCATTACAAGAACTGTTAAGTTGGATTTATGATTTTAGGGAAAAGGATGATTAATATTTATAGATGGAGGATTGATATAATGAAATATAAGAAATTATTATGGCCTTTAATTATCATTTCTATAATTGGAACTATTGCTATTTTACCTACTTTACCAGAGCAAATTCCTATTCATTGGAATGCAAAAGGAGAAATTGATGGCTATGGACCAAAATATAGTTCACTTATACTTGCATGTGTTCCTGCACTAATATATCTACTAATGACTTACATGCCAAAAATTGATCCAAAAAAGGAAAACTATAAGAAACACTCAAAAGCTTATAGTATCATTACTGCAAGCACAGTAATAATATTTATTGTACTCCACTGGATTACTATATTAGCTGCATTAAATTTAATTAATCGTGTTGACTTCTTTGTAAAACTCTTAGTTGCAATTCTATTTGTTATTTTAGGAAATTATATGACTCAATTGAGATTTAATTATTTTACTGGCATAAAACTGCCTTGGACTCTTGCTAGCGAAACTGTTTGGAAAAAAACCCATAGAGTTGGTGGAATAGGCTTTATGATTATTGGTATTATTTATATTATAAGTTCATTTATTAGTGGTTCATTAAGTTTTATAATTACAATGGTATCACTGTTTATCTTAATGTCCTTTACAACAATATATTCATATATCGAATACCAAAAGGAGATTAATAACAAATAGTAATAAATGCTCATATTATAATAAAATCCTAAGAGTCAATAAGGCTCTTAGGATTTTTATTATAAGTTAAAATGCAAAATTTCCATCTTTAAATATAGCTATTTCTTCACCATCAAAGCTAGTACCCATAATTTCAAGATCCTTAGTTCCTATCATAAAATCTTCATGGACAAGAGAATCATTCGCCCCTTCTTTCTTAAGCTCTTCATCTGTCATTTTTTCTCCTCCTTTAATACATGGAGAATATGCTTTTCCTATAGCCAAATGACAAGACGCATTTTCATCAAACAAAGTATTGTAAAATAGGGTTTTTAAGTTTGAAATTGGGGAATCATATGGTACTAATGCTACTTCACCAAGATAAGCAGAACCTTCGTCAGTATTAATAAGATGTTTTAAATTGTCGTATCCCTCTTTAGCTGTAAAGTCAATAATTTTACCATCTTTAAAGGTCAAAGAAAATTCATCTATTAAACTTCCGTTATAATTTAAAGGCATCGAACTAACAACTTTACCATTTACACCATCTTTTTTAGGGAGTGTAAATACTTCTTCCGTTGGCATGTTAGCAATAAAAGCTGTGCCATCTTGAGTAAAATCAGCACCTCCAGTCCAAAGATGGTTTTTAGGAAGCTCTATAACAAGGTCTGTACCTAATTCATTTTTATAATGAAGATATCTAAACTTTTTAGAATTTAAGAAATCTATTCTTTTCTCAAGACTTTTCTTATGCTCTTCCCACGCTGCTACAGGATCTTCCTGGTCTACCCTTACTGATTTAAGAATAGCTTTCCATAAGCTTTTAACTGCATCATCCTCAGACAAGTCTGGAAATACTTTCTTAGCCCAAGCGACAGTGGGAATTGAAGCTATACACCATGCATTTTGATTGGTCATAGTTCTATCCCTGTACTCCTTTAAGGCTATATTGGTTACCTTTTGATATTTTGCAACTCTTTCAGGATTAATATCTTTAAGAAGTTCAGGATCCGTGGCATAAATATTTAAGAAAGCTGCTCCTTTTCTAGCATATGATATATAAAATTCTTTTTGCCAGCTAGGATATTCTTCAAATATCTCATCTGGTCCATAACTATATTTAATCTTTGTAGATAATTCATCCTTCCATAAAATTTGTACATCTTTTGCTCCTTCTTTAAAAGCAATCTCTGAAACAATCCTGGCAAAAGCTGCCGCTTCAATTGGGCTTTGAATAACCAAGATTTGATTTTTTTGAATGTTGACTCCTGTTTTCACAAGTAATCTAGCATATTTTTCAAGTACTTTTGAGTCCATATATATCTCCTTCCATTTAATCAATTCAATATAAATATATAACTTTATTTAAAGCTAGTCAATTTTTTAGTTATACTAATTCCTTTTCTTCCTTAGGTACCATAAATAAAACTGCTCCTCCAATAATGAATAACAATATAACACTTAATACACCGTAATTAGTTTTGCCTGTGACTTGAGATATCATACCCATTAATGCAGGCCCCATTATTGCTGCAAATTTACCAAAAATATTATAAAAACCAAAAAATTCGTTTGATTTTTCTTTAGGAACAATCTTCCCAAAGTAGGAACGGCTAAGGGCCTGTATTCCCCCCTGAGAAGTTCCTACTAACATTGCTAAAATCCAAAAGTCTAATTTGCTATCTAGAAAATAACCATATATGCATATTATAGTATATATGATAATCCCCACATATAACATTGTTTTTCCAGGGAATTTTTCAGAAAGCTTCCCATATAGTAGTGCAAAAGGAAAGGCAACAAACTGAGTAACAAGAAGTACTACAAGCAGTGTTATAGAATCAATTCCTAAATCTGCACCATAAGAAGTAGCCATTTTTATAATGGTATCCACACCATCAATATAAAAAAAGTAAGCAATTAAAAATATAAATACCCTCTTGTGTTTTTTAATATTCTTAAAAGTATCCCATAATCTTTTAAAACTATTGCGTACAGGCTTTGGCTCAATATCAATTCCATGAACTTGTTTTACTGTTTTAAGCATTGGTATAGAAAATACTCCCCACCATATTGCTGTAATAACAAAAGCAATCTTACTTGCAGCTTCAAAAGATAAAGGAATTATTTCTAACTGGGATAAAACAACTATTACCATAGAGATAATAAATGGAATTGTACTTCCAATATAACCCAAGGCAAAACCTATAGTAGATACCTTGTCCATTCTTTCTTTAGAAGTAATATCCACTAAAAAGGCATCATAAAAAATATTTGCTCCTGCAAAGCCCATAGCTGTAAGAATATAAAACACCAAAAGCATAAACCAATAACTTTGAGGTACAATAGTCAATAGTAAAGTAAAAACAACACCTAAGCTTAAAAAAATACTAAAAAACTTCTTTTTAAATCCCTTATAGTCTGCAATGGTCCCCAATATTGGAGCTAACAACGCAATAACAAGGGTTGCAAAAGAATTAGCATAACCCCAATAGGCAGTAGATGTAGAGGCACTGCCACCAGCAGTTATAAAAGCATTCTTAAAATATAATGGTAGAATAGTTGATGTTACAGTCATAGTGTATGCAGAATTTGCCCAGTCATATAAAGCCCAATTTTTTTCAACTTTTGTAAGTTTCATTATATCCCCCGATTCTTAGTTATTATTTATAGACTTATTCTAGTATTTCTTCAATTACTCTTCCATCTGCACCCTTTAATTCTATGCCTAAAAGTTTAGCAAAAGTAGGTCCTTCATCAATTAAATTCATTTTGTCAATTACTAATCCCTTTTTAATTCCCTTACCTCTAGCCATAAAAACAGTAGTATAATTAGCTTTATAGGGTGAATATCCATGAGTGGAACGGGTAAAAGAAGAATCCTCTTTTATTTCGTCTTCTGTCAATTCTTTTATTAGTTTATCATTTATAGGGTCTAAAAAATAATAGCCCTTATTGGCTTCCAACATAAAAGTACAGTTTAGATCTGCTCCTAATTTTTCAGCTTCTTTACGGCTATAAATATATTCAAAACAATTGTATTCTTGATTTACATCATTAAATATTTGATATAATTTTTCAAGCATTTCTTTATCTTTGTTTTGACTATATATATATGCTGAACCCCCGCAACTTTTTGCTATAGCAAGGAAATTGCTAATCTTCCCTTTCTTATTGATATCAATATAGCCTTTTTCTTTTAATAAACTATTTAAATATATTACCTTGTCTTCATCTAAACTACTGTGGTCGCCCAGTAATATCACAGCACTATCTTCATATATATTTTTTTCTTTTAAAGATTTTATGATTTCTCCCAGTCTTTTATCATGCCTTATCAAAGCTTCCTTTGCTTCTTTAGAATTAAAACCATAATTATGTCTTTGGCTATCCAAATCCGTATAATGAACTAAAAAGATATCGGCCTTTACATTCTTTATTGTATACAATAAAGAATGATGAGTAAAATTATCAAGATATGGCTGCTTAATACCTTTTCTTAAATTCCCATATAACTTATTTAATTTATATTGGTAATAGGGACTTCCATTAAAGGCAGAAACCATCAGTTGATTTTGCCAAGGCCTGTTAGGAAAAATTTCCGGCATATTATATTGGATTTTTGACTTTGCTGTTACAGGCCATAAAAGAGCCGCTACTTTCATTCCCTTTTTAATTGCCAAATCATAAATAGTTTCTCCCTTAATATTTTTCCTATGCCAATACCAATCAGGAGAATCTTTATTAATTTGAAGCTTTGTATTGTTAATAACGCCATGATTTTTAGGATATTTTCCTGTAACAATAGTTACATGGGCTGGATAAGTCAAAGAAGGGTATATACTATAAACTTCTTTTGAATAAGATGCTTCTTTAAGGAAGTCTTTAAAATTAGGTAATTTCTTAATATATTCAAAATCAAGGCTAGAAAGACCATCAAATGAAATCACAAACAAATATTTAGGTCTTTTCCCCATATATGACCTCCTTTTTACCAAGAATAAAACTATTATTACTTTTTTTATACTTTTTTATAATACCATAACTTTCCGTTTACAAACAATGAAATAGTTAATAAAAATATAACTAGGGAAACCCCCTAGTTATATTTAACCAAATAAGGATATTGTCAAAAATATTGTTGACATTAAAGATGCCACTAAAGAAACAACAGTAATTTGCGTATTAATAGAAGGACCTGCCGTATCCTTAAAGGGATCACCTACCGTATCTCCAACTACAGCTGATTTATGAGCTCTAGAACCTTTTCCTCCATTATTCCCTGCTTCAACGTATTTTTTTGTATTGTCCCAAAGCCCACCAGAGTTTGACATAAATAATGCAAATAACAAACCACTTATAATATTACCAGTTAAAAATCCTCCTATTGCTTGAACTCCTCCGATAAAGCCAACAAGCAAAGTTGCTACAATTGCCATTAAGCCTGCTGGTATTAATTCCTTCATAGCACCATCAGTTGCAATAGAAATACACTTGTCATATTCGGGTATTACACCTTTTTTTCCTTCTTTTAAACCATCAATCTCGTTAAATTGACGATGAATTTCATCCACCATACGTTGTGCATTCTTTTCTACACCCAACATTAGCATAGCCGAAAATACAACAGGAATTCCAGAACCAACTAATAATCCAAAGAATACTAAAGGATTCATAATATCAAAATTAGTTATTGTTTCTTTTCCTAATTCAAGAGCAACTGTGTTTACTTCGCTAATAAAAGCACCCAATAAAGCAATAACTGTAAGACCAGCTGCACCTATTGCAAAGCCCTTGGTAACAGCTTTAACTGTATTTCCTGCACTATCAAGAGAATCTGTTATTTCTAATGCTTTATCACCCAATTCTCCCATTTCAACAAGACCTCTTGCATTGTCAACAATAGGACCATATGCATCGTTTGAAATTATCATACCAACAATTGAAAGCATACCTAATGCTGACATAGAAATGCCAAACATAGCATAGCCATCTCCTAAAGGTTCACACAACTTATATGCAACTAAGGCTGATAAAGCAATTCCTACTATGGCAGGAAGAACACTTATTAAACCATAAGAAATGCCTGATAAAATTGTAAACGCTGGACCTGACTCTGATGATTTTGCTACAGCATGAACAGGTTTTTTAGAATCATCAGTAAAGTAATTTGTAGCAATCCCGATAACCACTCCAATAATTAAACCTATAGCACTAGCTCCCCAAATACGCCATTCAAAGCCAAAAAATAAGGTTACTAGGAAAGTTAATATTCCAAAAATAGCTGTTGTTACATATGTACTATTATTAAGTGCTCTTGTAGGATTACCATTCTTACCTATCCTTGCCGAAGCAACTCCAATAATTGAAGCTAAGAGTCCTATTGCTCCATAACAAAATACCATACTTGTATTCATCATATTTGTACTTGTTTTATCTAATGCAACAGCCATTACAAGGGCAGCAGCCATAGCTGCAACATTAGAATCGAACAAGTCTGCACCCATTCCAGCAACATCCCCTACATTATCACCAACATTATCAGCAATAACAGCAGGATTTCTAGGGTCATCTTCTGGAATACCTAGCTCTACCTTACCAACTAGGTCTGCACTTATATCTGCAGTCTTTGTAAAAATACCTCCTCCTGCCTTTGCAAATAATGCTAAAGAACTTGCTCCAAAACTAAAGCCTAGTAAAGCAGTAGTATCACCTGTTAATATATATATTAGTGTAACTCCTAATAAACTACTCCCTACTACTGCCATGCCCATGACAGCACCACCCCTAAAGCCTGACATAAAAGATTTTTCAATTCCCTCTTGGGCAGCTTCTGCTGCTTTAACATTAGCAATAGTAGCTATACTTATACCTACTTTACCTGCAATAGCAGAAAAAATTGTTCCACAAATATATGCTAAAGCCATTACTATATTATCTATTATGTTTCCACTCCAAACTGGAGAAGGAAGAAATAGAAATATAAAAATAACAACAACTCCACAAAAATATGCTAACTTTTTATATTCTTTAGCTAAAAAAGTATTTGCTCCTTGACGAATTAATTTACCTATTTCTAAGACCTGTGAATTTGAAGACTTTTGTTTCTTCACCCATTTGTATAACCAAAGAGCCTCAATAAAAGATAAAATTGAAACCATAATTGCAAAAATTAAAAAATTGCTAAGTTCAATTTTCACCTTATTCATCCCCCAATTTAATAATCTTTAACTAAATTTAGTGTTTGACTTTTTAGCTTAAAAATTTTTCCCTCCTCTTTTATCAAATTATAAAACATAGCAACTAAATAATAATACTCTTTTACAAATATTTCAAGTATTGTTTATATATCTATAAATAACACTTTTACAATTATTAATAATTTTATTTTTTTTATTTAACTTATTTATTAGTATACAAAATTAAAATCGTTATGCTATAATAACTATGATTTTATAAATATATAATTTATTATTTTTTTAATTGAAAACAAGGAGGAAAAATTAATATGGATTTTTTAACATCAGGTATAATGTCAATAACACCTCAACAACTAATCATGTATGGAGTAGGTTTATTACTTATTTATCTGGCTATATATAAGGACTTCGAACCAGCATTGTTACTTCCTATGGGTTTTGGTGCTATTTTGGTAAATTTACCAGACTCTGGTGTGCTGAATCAAACTCTTGCAGGTATAGGAGAAACTAATGGAATAATTGAATGGTTATTTAATGTAGGTATTGAA